>NZ_JBEXQA010000061.1:0-18600 GCF_040612395.1 Streptomyces sp. NPDC006430 | reverse complement strand
CCCGCAGTCCTCTCAATCCTCCATGCCCAGGTCCTCGCCCTGACCGACGAGCCCAACAAGATCAAGACGACATGTTAATGATCTGCAAGCCCTTACCCAACAACCACAGCCCTGACATCACACTGACGAACCAACACCGGCAAAACCCCGCAGATCATCACCCTTGGGCGTGCAGCACCGTGTCCGAGCCCTCGATGTCTGCCCCGGGCATCAGCGGTAACGGATCACCCGGACCTCCGACTCGTGGAACGCGTCCAGGCTCCGCAGCTCTTCGGCGGAGGCATCGACGATGCCGACGTGACCCGCATCGGTGTGGAGCCCCGTCAAGAGCAGGCCGGCACTCTCGCGTCCTCGGGCGTCCCGGCGCCGGACCCACAGCAGGGCGCGTCCCCCAGGCGGCAGCGCGGCGACGGCCTGCACGGCATCGACGACGGTCGCGTGCTCGGAGACCTCCAACTCCGGACCCAGCTCCGCCAGGGTAGAGGCCAGCCATTCGGCCTTCCCCGCAGGAGGCGTCGGACCGGCCGGCTCGCCCCGGTCCCAGGCGGCAAGGAATCCCCACGGGTCGGAGTTCGGCAGCAGGAACGGCTCCTGCGGCCCCTTGGGCACCACCACGGCGGCGTCGAGCATCGCGTGCCTCCAGTCCCCGCTCCGCAGCGCGGCCGAGGGCTGGCACGCGAACAGCCAGCCGCGGGCCGTCTCGTCCCCGGCGTCCGGCGACACCAGCTCGACGGGCTGGGCATACGTGCGGCGCAGCCACGCCTCGGCCTTGTGCCGGGCGGCCTCGAAGTCGTCGGCCCGCTCCGGGCCGCCGGGCCGTACCCGGGCGAAGACCAGTTCCAGCAGGCCGGCCGTGTCCAGGCGGGCCAGCCCGCCGGTCATCCCGTCGAGGAACACCACGGAACCGCCGTTGTTGTGCACGTACAGCAGGTGGCCGCTGACCTCCGTGCCGCCGAGCGCGCGTCGTACCCAGACCACGCCCTGGGTGTCCGGACCGGTCCGCTCCGCCCGCTCGATGACCTCGTCCCAGCCCGCGCACCGCAGTTCTTCGGCGCCGGGGAAGTAGCGTCGCAGCAGTAGTTCCCACCATCCCTGAGCCTCGTGCGCCGGCTGCCACGGCAACGGGCACGAGGGCGCCCCGGCGATCGCCGCCGCCATGGTGACCACGCATCCGCGGGAATTCAGGCGTCGCGTCCGGGTCTCGGGGTCACGCTCCGCGGGGTTCTGCGTGTAGGCCGCGGCGTCCCGCCACGGATCGTCGGCCGCCGGATGGAACGGCGTGCCGAGGTCCTTGGGCACCACCAGCGAAGCGGCCAGCATCGGCGTGCGCGGATACCCCGGCTGCGCGGTGGTCCGGCAGGCGAACAACCAGGTCCCGGCGTCCTCGGCCACGGGCTCGATCGTGACCAGCTCCACTAGGCCGTGGTAGGTGCTGAGAAGCCACTGCAAAGCCATCTGCCACGGCTCGGCCTTCACCGTCTTGGCCAGGCCGGCGGTCGCCCAGCCGCCGTGCCGTACGTAGGCGAAGTACTCGTCCAGGGGCAGGTGCGACGGCGGGAACCGCACGGCGGAGCCGTCCTTGGGCACGAGCACCATGCTCGTCAACGGAGCGGCCGACGAACCCGCCGCCTCGGTGACCGGCCGTGCTTCGTACCGGACGATCCAGGCGAGCGGGTCTTCCGCGGACAGCTCCCGCTGCAGGACGATCGTCCGGGGTTCGTGGGCGTACGCCCGCTCGAGATGCGTCCGCGCCGCTTCCAGGGCCTCGTTCAACGTGAGCACCCCGCACCGCCGCGAGCGCGGCCAGGCGGGACAGGACTTGGGGCGCTGCTCGTCGTCGGCGTAGCTGCGCGAGGGTGGGGCTCCTCAGCGCCGGCGTAGCGCAGTGCCACGCCATGGTTCTGGACCATCCCGGCCAGGGAGTAATCCGAGATGGCGCGACGCATGAGCGTCTGTTCGGCAATGGTCAGGGAGTCCCAGGGGTGCATGACCTGCGTGGTCTCACCGCAAGGGGCCCAGGCCATTGCCCGGGACTCCACGCACGGCCGTTGCCCAAGCCCTCCGTGTTCGTGACGACCGGGCAGGTGGCCCCACACCACCGAAGCGCGCCGCCGCACGCCCAGCGAGCTCCGCCAAACGGTTGATACCGTGTTAATTCCCTTGGTAAGGGAGTCACTCTGATGGGTCAATTCAATTGTCTGCACCAGTGGGTGATGATCCATCAAGTCTCCGCGGACAAGCCTCCCTCCCGGGACTGAACTCATCCCGTCCGGACCGGCCTCCGCATTTCCCCATTTGCCAGCGGCCGGACGTGTTGGCCTGGGCCGGTTCGGGACGTCCGTGGATCGGAACACCCAGTCGCTGCTCGGAGAAGACTTCCGAGTGAGGAGGAACCCCTCATGCCTATCAGTCCCAACCAAGGCTCCACCAGCGGCGGAACAGCCGTCACCATCACCGGCGTGAACCTGTCCGGTGCCACCGCCGTCCACTTCGGGTCCCAGACTGCCACGATCACCGCGAACACGCCGACCATGATCACCGTCATCGATCCCGCGGGCTGCGGCGTCGTTGACGTCAACGTGACGACCGCGGGAGGGACGAGCAACTCGCTCTCCTTCTTCTACATCAGCCCGCCGATCGCCGTGTCCCTCGGCCCGGGCTCCGGTCCGACCGCAGGCGGCAACACGGTCACCATCAACGGCTACGGCCTCGCCACGGCCACCACCGTGTCCTTCGGCTCCAACACCGCGACCGCGACGGTCGTCTCGGACAGCCAGCTGTCGGTGGTCGTTCCGGCCGGCAGCTCCAGTGGCTCCGTCGACGTCACCGTCACCACCACCGGGGGCACGACTGCTCCGCTCACCTACGCCTACGTCGACGCGCCGACACTGGTCTCGCTCACACCCACCTCGGGGTCGACGTCCGGCGGCACCTCGGTGACCGTCAACGGCACCGGCCTGGCGTCCACCACGGCCGTCACCTTCGGCGGCACCGCCGCGTCCTTCGCAGTGCTGAACAGCACCACGCTGGTGGCCATCACACCGCCCGGCACCGCAGGTCCCGTCAATGTCGTCGTGACGACCAAGGGTGGTAGCGCCACCCTCAGCGGCAGCTTCACCTACGGGTCCGGTCCCTTCATCTGACGGCGTCTCGGACACACGGCCGCGCACGGCTCCGGTCCGCTCCGGTCCGGTCCACCGGCCTGTGCCCAGCGGAAGCGTTGCGGGCTTGCGTACGCCCGCCCGCAACGTTTTCGTGCCCCCCAGCTCGCGGCCCAGCGAGGCCGACCACACCCCTTGGAGTCACCGTGGCCCCTCCCGTCCTCACCTCGGTCGTACCCAGCACGGGTCCGGCGGCGGGCGCCAGTACCGTAACCCTGAACGGAAGCCAGTTCACGGGCGCCACCGCCGTCACGTTCGGATCCGCGGCCGCCCTGTCGTACACGGTCAACACCCCGTCGACGATCACGGCGACCGTCCCGCCCGGAACCGGCACGGTCAACGTCACCGTGCGCACACCCGCCGGGCTCAGCAACACGGTTGGCTACACCTACGCACCCACGCCGGCCCTCAGCGCGATCGCGCCGAACCAGGGACCGACGTCCGGCGGGACCAGCGTGGTCCTCACCGGCACCGGCCTCACCGGGACCACCGCCGTCACCTTCGGCAGCACCCCCGCAACTTCCTACACCGTCAACTCCGCCACCCAGATCACCGCCGTCACACCGGCCGGCACCGGCGCGGTGGCGGTCACCGCGACCACCGTCGGCGGCACCTCGGGGCCGGTGTTCTTCTACTACCTCAACGCGCCCTCGCTGCTGTCCGTCTCGCCCGCCGAGGGACCGGCGACCGGCGGGACCAGCGTGGTCCTCACCGGCACCGGCCTCACCGGGACCACCGCCGTCACCTTCGGCAGCACCCCCGCAACTTCCTACACCGTCAACTCCGCCACCCAGATCACCGCGGTCACCCCGCCCGGCACCGGCTCCGTCGCGTGCACCGTCACCGGTCCCGGCGGCACCAGCAACTCCGTCATCTACACCTATCTGGCGTCGCCGGCGCTCACCGCGCTCTCGCCCGCGCAGGGGCCGACGGACGCGGGCGCCGCCGTGACCCTGACAGGCACCGGGCTGACCACGACGTTCGCGGTCCACTTCGGCACCGCACCGGCGGCCTTCACCGTGGTGTCGGACACGACCGCGATCGCGATCGCCCCGGCGGGTCCGGCGGGTTCGGTGCCGGTGAGCGTCACGACGTCGGGCGGCACCAGCAACTCGCTCGCCTACCAGCGCGTCGCGCCTCCCGCGATCTAGCTAGTGCCACGGCATCGGCGCCATCGGCCCGCTCCAGCCCATTCGAGCGAGCCGATGACTCAGGTGGGTCCGCCGGGACCCGCGCCTCCCGCACATCCCATCAAAAGCGGCCTAAGGTCACGCTCCGAACGGTTACGGCGGACCCCCGCCTGACGATCAGACCGAGGAGGCCCCTTAGTGAAAGCGTGTCGTGCACGCGAAGCCGGACTCATGGTCGCCGTAGCGGCGGTGGCCACAGTGCTGTCTCTCGCTCCGTCGGCTGCCGCCGCCGATCCGTCGTCGACTACGGTCCAGGCCACGCCCTCCTCGGCGACGACCGGGCAACTGGTGACCCTCGACGCGACGGTGACCTGCAGCTCGGACCCGAGCGGTGGCCTCGGCGTGTCGTTCTTCGACGGCCCGGACCTCCTCGCGACCGCATCCGTCTCCGCCGACGGACATTCCTCACTGACCACCGGTTTCACGACGACCGGAACACACACCATCACCGCCGCCTACAACGGCGACGACGGTTGCGGCGCTTCGAGCGACACCACTACCGTCACCGTGTCCCAAGCCCCGGCTCCCCCGGCCAACAACCCGGGCTGCCTGCTGTGCGGGCTGATCGACTTCCACGTCGGGGACGTCCACAACGATGTCAACGTCAACAGCCGCAATGTGACGCGCATCCCCAAGTGAGCCCGGCCCGCCGGCCGCTGGACGCGCGCGAGGGGTGCCACGGGCCCGGGGCACGCCTCGTCCGTCCGTTAAAGAGAGGACCCGTTGGGGCGGATGTCCGGGGTCGGTCGGACAGGTGAAAAGTGCAGGTCCGGTCCCGGCCGAAGCGGAGGCGAGTGGGCTGCGCAACGGACCGACCGCCCCGAATCGATGCGTTCTCTCGCAGGAACGCGTTGCGGTCCTGCAGCGGTCAGCAGCAGCTGCACGGGGGGCGCGCAGGACGCGCAGTCGATGGCCATCGGCCCCGTCGACGCCCAGCTGGGAGAGCCGCCGACCCGCCATCCGGGCGTAGAGGCGTCCTCTTGGTCTCAAGCAGCCTCTTCTGGATGTTGACGAGCCGGAAACTTCACCGGCCGTGGCGGCGGACGACTGCGGCCAGTCTCAGTTCTGGTCGTGTTTTGGAAGCGCGGGCGGCCAGCCATTTGGTGAGGTCGCCCGCGATCCGGTCGATGCCCTTCTCCCGCTCGCCCATGGCCCGGTCAGGCCGAGAACCGCAGCGGGACGTACTGCGGAGGAAGCACCGCTGCACCGCACCGTTGGGCGCGCTCGGCTCGGGCCCGGTGCAGGGCCGCGGTCTCCGTGCCGGCGAACTCGCGGCGCCGCTGCAGGACGGCGCTGTCGATCGGCTCCGGCTGCTCGTCGACGAGCTCCTCCGGGTCGGGGAATGCCCACTGGCTGAGCTCCCGCATCTCCCGGGTCTGCCGCTCCACCGCGTCCGCGATAGCCGTGTCCGCCCGCCGGGCGGGCGCTGCCTCGCGGTGCGCGGCGGTCGCGCGGTGGTAGCCGCCCGGTGCCGGCCTCCGTACCGGCTCAGCAGGCTCGGCCGGGACTCCCGGGACTCCCGGGGCTGCACGGCGCCGGGAGGCAGGATACGCAGGGCGCGCACGACCGTACGGCCCGCCGCAGCGTTGGCGGCTGCCACGATGCGGGCCTGCTCCAGGCGTGCCTTCGTCGCCAGGCCGACGACTCGGGGCACACGGTCAGCTGGCCGGACTCCGGGTCGAAGCCGACGGCTGCCACGTGCCCGGCGAGGTCGCGAGCGATGGCCGCCCACCGCTCCCGCAGGGAGCCGCAGACGGCCGGGGGCTCCCGGGCCCGCTCCATCGGGCCGTGTGGCCGATGAGCTTTCCCGGGCCCCGGTCGGACGGGCGGATCAGCGCAGTCCGGCGAAGAGATCGTTCTCGGGTACGGCCGCGCCGGTGGCGTCCTTGACACGTACGAAGGTCTCCATGCCCATCAACTCGCCGAACCTCTCCTTGCCCATCTTGAGGAAGAAGATGTTCTCGCCCTGACTGGCGTGCGCGGCCAGCGCATCGAACTTCTGACCGCTGAATTCGGTGGTGTCCACCCACGTGGTGATCTCATCGTCGGGGAGGCCGATCTCGGCCATCGCGGCGGCCTCGGCGGGATCCGGCTCCGGCATGTCCTCATGAAACTCTCGCATGATCTCCCCGAACCGCTGCATCCCCGAACGGGGCATCGTCGTCCAATACACCTTCGGTGTCAGCGCGGTCATCTCCAGCGCCGCCATCGTGATGCGGTGGGCCTGGATGTGGTCGGGGTGGCCGTAGAAACCGTTCTCGTCGTAGGTGACGACCACATCGGGTCGGTAGTGCCGCATGAGCTCCGCAAGTCGGGCGGCGCCCTCCTCCACGGGAGTCTGCCAGAAGGATCCGGGGGCGTCGTTGCTCGGCCAGCCCATCATTCCGGAGTCGGCGTAGTCCAGCATCTCCAGATCGCTGACCTTCAGGACGTCACAGCTCGCCTCGAGTTCTTGACGGCGCATCAAGGCGATGGTCGCCGGATCGTGCCCGGGATCACCCGGCTTGACACCCCCCGGTCCATCACCACAACGGCCGTCGGTACACGTCACGAGAACCGTGCGGACGCCTTCCGCCGCGTACCGCGCGAGGACCCCTCCGGTTCCGGTGGCCTCGTCGTCGGGGTGGGCGTGCACTGCCATGAGCGTCAAGGGCCGGTCAGTCATGAAACAGTCCTCCTGCAGAAATACTGCTTGGTCCGAGTGCGCGGCGGGCGTACCGCGACCCTGGGGCCCGGACCCTGGTGGGGCGGACGACCTTGTGGTCTCCGTACTCCCCGCCCGCGGCGCCGGTCCCTCGGTCGATGCAACCGCGCCGACCGGACCGGCTGTTCCCGGCGCGGCCGCTTGGCCTTCCAGACAGCCTCCGTCCTGGCCCGCCTGTATGGCCCTCTGTGCGGGGCGGCCTTGCTCGCGACCGCGATCAGACGGCACCGCCCCAGTCCGAGTCAGTAGCCCCGTCGATCTTCCAGGGAAGGGCCGGAAAGCGCCGTGTCGGCTGAGCTGCGCATGGGGAGATACGAGCGGTTCAGCAACCGAGCGTAGTCAGGGAGTTATGTGGGGTGGAAGGCGTTCGATGAGGCGCTGGGGGAACTGAGGGAGGCACGCAAGCAGCTGGAGCGCTTGGACGACCCGACGGTGGGTCTGCCCGCGCTGCACGGCGAACTCTCGCAGGCCCGCATGAAGATCCAGGAAGTCGTGCAGAACGGTGTCACCGGGCTGCGCGAAGAGAACCGGGAGCTGCGCCGCCGCCAGGACAAGATGATCTCTGACCTGCAAGAGGGCAGAGAGGAGACGCGGGAGGAGATACAGCAGCTGCGCGAGCTCGCCGATCTCGTTCGCGGCTTCGCCATAGCCCCGGCTGCCGCCCTGCAGCAGCCTGGCGTACCGCAGATCGGCGCAGTCGGGACCGGCCAGAACGGCGACGAGGACATCGCGGAGCCGCCCATGCGGCAGGCCGTGCGCGTACGTGAGGACCAGGGGGAGAACATGGAGCACACCGAGGGTCAGGATCTGCGGAAGGCGACCGGGGGCGAGGGGGCGGAGGACGGTCTGAAGCACGCCATCGAGGCCGTCTACCGCGGCGCGGGCACCCGATCCGCACCTGCGCCCGCAGCCTTCGGGCAGACGTCCGGAGCGCAGCCCGAGGACCCGAAGGTCTCGCACGGCGTCCTGCTGCTGAAGGCGGCCGGCGTCGCCTCTGCCGAACTCGTCCTGCACCGCGACACCTGGGAGTTCCTCTCCGCTCTGGCCGTCGACCACGGCCACTTCCGTACGCCGCCCGCCGTGGAAGACGTCAAGGAGGGCCGCATCCAGGCAGCCCTCTCGGGGCGCTCGCTCATCGCCGTCCTGATCGAACTCTGGAACACCCGAACCACCGCCACCGTCCTGGAAGCCGACTGGGCCCTGGCCACCACCGCCTACAACCGGATCGCAGCCGAGCTCGTCGGCGCCACCGGCTCCGGGGAAACCATCCGCATCACCCTGGACGACGGACTCGGCCACACCAGTACCGCCGGAGATTGAGTCATGCGCGGGGAGGTCCGTGTCGGCGGGCCTTCCACGCTCACGCATACCGCGGCATGCACGGCCTCGTACTCCTCCTGGGACAGGAGCGTCCTGTCGCTGTGCCGGGGCGTTCGATCCATCCGTCGACTATCCCAGGGATGTCAATGTCGTTGAGGCGGGATAGAGGGAATGCCCAGGTCCACGGAGGGAAGCCGCTGAACGATCCCGACTCCCAATACCAGGAACTCGGGGCCGACTGGCACCAGCGACATGTCAACCCCGCCCGCAAGCCCCGCGACCTCGTCCGCCAATTCCAGGCCCTTGGCCACCAGGTCACCCTCGCCTCCACGAACGCAGACTGACCCCACCCAACCAATCCACAGAGAGACCGTCCGGCTCCGCCGAACGGAGCTGCCGCCTGCCTACGTGAACGTGGATTTTCCGTTCGGCATCCGAGGCCGGACACCCCGGCGTGCAGAGCACAACTCGGTGGCGGTCGGAGCGGAAATCGGGAAGGTTCGCGCGCATGGCCTCGGTATTGCAGAACGTGGCGATCGGGTGGTCATGAACTCCTGACGCACCCGCGCCCTGGGCCGGCGTGGGGCCGGGTCGTGACCTGCTGTGTCCGTCCGAGCCGTCGAATGAGGCGCCCCGACCGCTGAACAGACGGTTGACCCGGCCGGGTCCGGTGTGGCCGGGGCCGGCCGGCGTGCCGCACGCGCCCAACCGTCGACGGGATGCCGCGGCCCTGGTGCCGAGTGAGGCGGACCGAGTGGTTCCGGACAGGTTTTGCGCACCGTGCGTGATGTTTCGGCCGACTAGGGGAGTGGCAGGAGGTGCCAGGGCCGGGTGTTGGCGAAATGCGGTCCATGGGATGCCTGGCTGGTAATCACCCCATCTATGCCCTTCAACTCCTTTTGCGGGACATGCGAGCCGATCCCTACGCTACGGTAACTTCGCTTTCTGTTACGGGGATGTCCATGGAGAACGTGAAGTATGAACACCAGCACACTGAGTCGCCACAGCCGATTAGAGGCCCTGGGGGCCTACGTACCCGAGACCGTGATGACCACCCGGGAGCTGACCGAAGGGATATCCGCCGTCCGTGACGCGGACCTCCAGCGGATCACCGGAGTCGCCGAGCGCCGGGTGTACGATCCGGATCCGGCAGCCGCCGAGAACTCGTTCTCGATGGCCCTGTCCGCCGCGCGGGACTGCCTGAACGCCTCCCGCTACAAGGCCGCCGGCCTTGACGTCGTCATATCGGCCTCGATCACCCGGTTCACGGACGGCGGCCGCTTCACCTTCGAACCGTCCTTCGCCGCGCTGCTCGCCCGCGAGCTCGGCGTGCGACCGGCCGTCCACTTCGATGTGTCCAACGCCTGCGCCGGCATGATGACCGGCGTGTACCTGCTCGACCGCCTGATCCGCTCCGGCGCGGTACGCAACGGCCTGGTCGTCAGCGGTGAGCAGGCCACCGCGGTCGCCGAGACGGCGGCCCGCGAGGTCACCGACTCCTACGACCCGCAGTTCGCCTCGCTCTCCGTCGGCGACTCGGCGGCCGCCGTCGTCCTGGACGCTTCCACCGACGAGGCCGACCGGATCCACTACGTGGAACTGATGACCTGCTCGGAGTACTCGCACCTGTGCATGGGAATGCCGAGCGACCGCAGCGAGGGGATCGCCCTCTACACGGACAACAAGAAGATGCACAACCGCGACCGGCTCAAACTGTGGCCGCGATTCCATCGGGACCTCCTGGCCAAGCAGGGCCGGGAGTTCGCCTACGAGGAATTCGACTACGTCATCCAGCACCAGGTCGGCACCCGTTTCATCGATTACGTGAACCAGACGGCCGAGGCCGAGTTCATGGCCCCCATGCCCACCTCCCTCGCGGTCGTCGAGAAGTACGGCAACACCGCCACCACCTCCCACTTCCTGACGCTGCGTGAGCACATACGGGCCGGCACCGCCCGGCTCGGATCCCGGTTCCTCATGGTCCCCGCCGCCTCCGGCGTGGTGACCGGCGCTCTGTCGGCAACGATCACGAACATGGGGGTCTGAGCCATGGGAATGGTCATCGCCGCAGCCCACACCGCCACGCACCACGGCACCGGACCCGCCTCCGCCGTCGAACTCGCGGGCCGCGCCGCCCGCGCCTGCCTGTCGCAGGCGCAGGTCTCCCCGTCATCGGTCGGCGTCCTCATCAACGTCGGCGTCTACCGGGAGTCCAACACCTTCGAACCCGCCCTCGCGGCCCTGGTCCAGAAGGAGGTCGGCATCAACTTGGACTACATCGCCGATCCGGCCCCCTCCGCCGGCTTCTCCTTCGACCTCATGAACGGTGCCTGCGGTGTCCTCAACGCCGTACAGCTCGCCCAGAGCCTCCTCGACACCGGCAGCGCCGAACGCGTCCTGATCACCGCCGCCGACGTGCACCCCGGCGGCGACGCCCGCCGCGACCCCCACTACCCGTACGCGGACCTGGCCGGCGCCTTCCTCCTCCAGCGCAGCGCCGACCCCGGCACCGGGTTCGGCCCCGTGTCCGTGTACTCGGGCGACGGGCCCACCGACATCGAGGGGTACCTCGACACCGCGGCCATGGGCAGCGACGGCCGCTCCCGGATCACGGTCCGCCGTACGGAGGGACACGGGGCGCGGCGCAGCGCACTCGCCGCCGCCTGCACCGTCGGGTACGCCCGCGAGCACGGCATCGACCTGGACCGCACCCTCGTGGTCGGCCCGCGTGCCGGGGAGGACACGAGCGCCGCGCAGGGCATGGCCATCCACGGCGCCGGCGAGCCGCACACCGCGGCGCCGATCCTCGGCTACCTCCAGGCCCTGGCCGCCCCGCGCCCCAAGGACTGCGACCGGCTCCTCATGGTCGCCGCCGGCGCCGGCCCCAGCGCCGCCTGCGTCGCCTACCGGCCCGAAGGCTGGTGACGTGACGCCATGAGCACCGTTCCCCATTCCGCAACCGCCGCGGGTCTGGCCGACTGCCTGGAGCGCAACGCCGCCGCCTTCCCGCACAAGCCGGCGGTCATCCACCCCGACGGCCGCGAGCCCGGAGGCGGCCCGCGCTACCGCGAAGTCACCTACGGGGAGTTGCAGGACTCGGTCGAGGAGATCGCCCACGGACTGGCCCGCGCCGGTATCACCCGCGGGACCAAGACCGTACTGATGGCACCGCCCGGTCCGGAACTCTTCGCCCTCGCCTTCGCGCTCTTTCGGCTCGGCGCCGTCCCCGTCGTCGTCGACCCGGGCATGGGCGTGCGCCGGATGCTCCACTGCTACCGCGCCGTCGACGCCGAGGCGTTCATCGGGCCACCGCTCGCCCACCTCGTACGGGTCCTCGGCCGGCGCACCTTCGGCCGCGTACGCATCCCCGTCACGCTGGGCCGCCACCGCCCGTGGCGCGGCCACACCCTGGCCGCGCTGCGGACCGCCGCAGGCCCGCGGACCCCCGCCGCCGAGGTCGGCGGCGACGACCTCCTGATGATCGGGTTCACCACCGGAAGCACCGGCCCCGCCAAGGGAGTCGAGTACACCCACCGCATGGCGCTCTCCATCGCCCGCCAGATCGAGGCCGCCCACGGGCGTACCCGCGACGACACGTCACTGGTGACCCTGCCCTTCTACGGCATCCTCGACCTCGTCTACGGCTCCACCACCGTCCTCGCCCCCCTCGCACCGGCCAAGGTCGCCCAGGCCGACCCCGCCCTGCTCGTGGACGCGCTGGAACGTTTCGGCGCGACCACCATGTTCGCCTCGCCCGCCCTGCTGCGGAACCTCGCCGACCACCTCACCGCCCTGGGCCGCCCCCTGCGGGACCTGCGCTGCATCGTCTCCGGCGGCGCGCCCGTCCCCGACTCCGTCGTCGCCGCCCTGCGCACCGTCCTCGACGAGAAGGCGTCCGTCCACGTCACGTACGGGGCCACCGAGGTCCTGCCGATCACCTCGATCGAATCCGAGGAGATCCTCGGCGAGACCTCCGCAGGCAGCGCCCGCGGAGCCGGCACCTGCATCGGCCGCCCCGTCCCTGGCACCCGCGTGCGCATCATCCCCGTCACTGACGGCCCGCGCGCCCGCCTGTACCCGGGGACCTCCCTGCCCGCCGGCAGAGTCGGCGAGATACTCGTCGAGGGGGAGTCGGTCAGCCCCCGCTACTACGACGCGCCCGGCTCCGACGCCTTGCACAAGGTGCACGAGACCCGGCCCGACGGCACCGCGCTCACCTGGCACCGCACCGGCGACCTCGGCTACCTCGACGACCGCGGCCGGCTCTGGTTCTGCGGCCGCACTTCCCAACGGGTTCGCACCGCCGGCCGGGACCTGCACACCGTGCGTTGCGAGGGCGTATTCAACGCCCACTCCCTGGTGCGCCGCAGCGCCCTGGTCGGCATCGGCCCGGCCGGCGCCCAGCGCCCCGTCGTCTGCGTGGAGAGCGACGTCCCGGTCGGCAGCGCCGCCTGGCGGGACCTGGTCGCCGAACTGCGCGGCCTCGCGGCCGACCACGTCCCGACCAGGGGGCTGGAGGAGTTCCTGCACCACCCCGCCTTCCCGGTCGACATCCGCCACAACGCCAAGATCGGCCGCGAGCAGCTGGCCCGATGGGCCGAACGGCGCCTCGCCCCGCCTCCGGTCTCGCGGACCCGCGCGGCCCGCGCGGCCCGCCTCGTACCGCTCGCCGGCTGGGCGTACCTCCTCGGCGGCGCGATCTGGGCGGCCGTCGCGGACGTCCCCGACGTCCCCCTGCTGCGCCTGCTCTGGTGGGCCGACGCCGTCCTCAGCATCCCGGTGCACGCCGCGCAGATCCCCCTCGCACTGCCACGGGGCAGGGCCGCGGGCCACGGTGGCGCGGCCACCGCCGCACTGACCATGCTCTACGGCGCGACCTGGTGGAGGGCGCTGTGAACATCCTGATCACCGGGGCCACCGGCTTCCTCGGCGGCCACCTCGCCGACGCCTGCCTGCGCGAGGGCCACCGGGTCCGCGCCCTGGTCCGGCCGGGCAGCGACACCGCCCGCCTGAAGACCCTCGGCCCCGGACTCGACCTCGTACCCGGCGACCTCGCCGACACCGCCTCGCTGGCCCACGCGGCCATGGGCTGCGACACCGTGCTGCACAGCGCCGCCCGCGTCGTCGACTACGGCAGCCGCGCCCAGTTCGAGGAGACCAACGTCACCGGAACGCAGCGGCTGCTGACGGCGGCCCGCGCGGCGGGCGCCACCCGCATCGTCTTCGTCAGCAGCCCGAGCGCGCTGATGCACCTGCGCGAGGGCGACCGGCTCCGGATCGACGAGAGCACTCCGCACCCCACCCGGTTCTTCAACCACTACTGCGCGACGAAGGCCGCCGCCGAACAGTACGTCCTGTCCGCGAACACACCGGACTTCACCACCTGCGCGCTGCGCCCGCGCGGCATCTGGGGTCCGCGCGACCACGCGGGCTTCCTGCCGCGCATGATCGCCTCGATGCGGGCGGGCCGGCTGCCCGACCTGTCCGGCGGCAAACGGGTACGGGTCTCGCTGTGCCACGTCGACAACGCCGTCGACGCCTGCCTGCGCGCGACCACCGTCCCCGCCGAACGCATCGGTGGCAAGGCGTACTTCGTGGCCGACCGCGAGGAGACCGACCTGTGGGCCTTCCTCACCCGCATCGGCGCCCTCCTCGGCTGCCCGCCGCCGCACCCCCGCGTCCCCGCCGCGGCCACCCGTATCCTCGCCGAGGCCGTCGAGGCGGCGTGGCGCCTGCGCCCGTCGGCCGGTACGGGCCCACCGCTGAGTCGCTACATGGCGGCCCTCCTCACCCGCTCCGCCACGTACGACACGGGCGCCGCCCGCCGCGACCTGGGCTACGACCCGCCGCGCGCGCAGGAGGACGGCGTGAGCGGGCTGCTCCGCTGGATCCACGACATCGGCGGCGCCGACGCCTGGGCGCGGCCTCCGGCGTCCCGCCCCGATAGCCCTCAGAGCCCGGACCCGCACGCGTCCACTCGTACCGACCAAGGGACCACGCCACGATGACGCCCCCTCAGACTCTCGCCCCCGCCTACCGGCGGGCGGTATCGCCCACCGAACACCTCTACCTGGCCGCCGGGCACGCGCGCGGCGCCATGGCCCTGCGCATCGTCGTCGAAGGGAACGCCGCCCCCGAACCGGCGGCCCTGCGGGCGGCGGTCGCCCGGGCCGCCGAGACCTGCCCCGGCTCCCGACTGGTACGACGCGGGCCGGTCTGGTCCGCCGAGGGTCCGCTGCCCGCGATCCGGTACGCGGCCCCTGCCGCCGGCAGCGTCGATGTGTCGGACCCGGCCACGGCGGCGCTCCTCACCGGCCGCTCGCGCCGGAACGACCGGCCGGAGTGCGAGGTCCTGGTCGTTCCCGGCACCTCCGAAGACACCGCCACGCTCGTGTTCAGCGCCTCGCACGCCTTGATGGACGGTCACGGCGCGCTGATCTGGGTACGGGAGGTCTTCCGTGCCCTGCGCGGGGAGCCCGGCCGCCCCGCCCTCGCCCCGGACACCGACCGCGGGCTGCTGCGCCGGCTCGGTGCCTCCGCCCGGCGCCCGGCACTCGTCCCCGACCGCCCGTCGCCCCTGGGCCGCCCGGGCAGGGGCCCCGAGCAGACCCTGTGGCTCCGCCGAACCCTCCCCGGCCACCACCCGGCCCTCACAGCCAGGCTGGCCCAGGCCCTCACGGACAGCGCGGCGACGGTCGGCGGCCGCGCCGGCGGTGCCCTCAGTGGCAGCGCCCGCCCCGGCAGCGCGGGCCGCGTCGGCACCCGGGTCATGATCCCGGTCGACCTCCGGCGCCACCGCCCCGGCATCGCCTCGACCGGCAATCTCACCCTGCCGCTGTTCCTGGACCTGAGCCCCGGACAGGAATGGCCGAGGGCACAGGGCACCCTGCTCCGGGCCCTCGCCGAGAACCAGGAGCTCGCCGAGGGCTTCGAGTCGGCCCTCCTCCCACTGCCGCCGGCGGCCAGTCGCCTGCTGCTGCGGGCCGCCCAGGCCGGCGCCGTACGGGCCGACCGCCACCTCGCCTCAGCCGTCGTCTCCCACCTGGGGCGCCTGGACCCGGCCGAGTTCTCCGGCGGGGGCTTCACCGCGACGACCCTGTACGCACTGCCCGTCCACGCCCCCCTGGTCCCCGTCTCGGTGGCAGCCACCGAGACGGACACCGCCACGGAGCTCACGATGGGCGTCCGCGGCGGCCTCCGTCTGGCCGAACGCGCCACCCGCCTCCTGGACGAAGTCCTGACCCACCTCCCGGCCTCCGCCGCACCGGCACCGGCACCATCGCCGACGCCAGCGCCCGCGCCTGCCGCGGTGCCCGCACCCGGGGCCGTACCGTCCCCCGCCGTGGACCCGGAGCCCGCGCCCCCCGCCACCGTTGTGGAACTGCTGCGCGCGCAGGCCGCCCGTACGCCCGCAGCGCCCGCGCTCGACGGGCCCGACGGGGTTGTCACGTACGCCGAACTGGACCGCCGGTCCGACGCCGTGGCCGCCGGGCTGCTGCGCCGGGGGATCGGTCGCCACGACCTCGTCGGTCTAGTCGTCGACCGCACCCCGGCCGGGGTCTGCGCCCTGTGGGGGATCCTCAAGGCGGGTGCCGCCTACGTGCCGCTGGACTGCGCCCATCCCGCCGAGCGGACCGCGGAGATCCTCCGCGCCTGCGGCGCCCGGCTCTGCCTGACCCAGCGTCATCTCGTCGAACCCCTCCGCGCGCTCGCGCCCTGCCCCCTGCTCGCGGCCGAGGACCTCGTCACCGACCCGCCGCCCCGGCCGGTACCCCCGGCCCCCGCGCCCGAGGACCTCGCGTACGTCATCCACACCTCCGGCTCCACCGGCCGCCCCAAGGGCGTGCAGATCGAACACCGCAGCCTCGCGGGCTTCGTCCGCTGGATGACGCAGGTCTGCCGCGTGGACGCCCGGACCCGCTTCGGCTTCGCGTCCTCCTTCGGCTTCGACATCTCCTGCTTCCCCCTCTTCCTGCCCCTCCTGGCCGGCGGCACGGTCGTCCTCGCCCCCGACGCGCCCTCGCGCGCCACCCTGCGCCGGCTCGTCACCGACCACCGGGCCGACACCCTCGCCCTCACTCCCTCCCACCTGGCCCTGCTGCCCGACCAGGGCGACGTACGCACCCTGCTGCTCGGCGGCGAACCGCTGACCCCGGCCGCCGTACGCACCGCCCGTACCGCCCTCGGTCCCGACTGCCGCATCATCAACGGCTACGGCCCCACCGAGGCGACCGTCGTCTGCCTCGCCCACGTCGTGGACGACGCGCGGCCCACGACCGCCGCCACCCTCCCCATCGGCACCCCCGGCCCCTACGCCCGGGTCGACCTCGTCACCGAGGACGGCGAGCGCATCGGCACCGGGGCCGAGGACACCGGCCGCACGGGGGAGATCGTCGTCAGCGGCCCCCAGGTGGCCCGCGGCTACCTCGGGCCGCCGGACGGCCGCCCCTCCCCGTTCACCGAGCACGAGGACGGCACCCGCACCTACCGCACGGGCGACCTCGGCCGGCGACTGCCCGGCGGAGCGGTCGAGTTCGCCGGGCGCATCGACGGCCAGCTCAAGATCGCCGGGCACCGCATCGAGCCCGCGGAGATCGTCGCCGCGCTCGAAGCCCGGCCCGAGGTGAGCCGCGCCGTCGTGGCCGCCCGCCGCCGCCCGCACACCGCCACACCGGTCCTGTGCGCGTACGTCGTCCCGAGCGCGTACCGCCCGTACGGTCCGGGCGACGACCCGAACGACCCGAACGACCCGAACGACCCGAACGCCCCGCACGGCTCCGACCTCCCGGCCATCCTGCGCTCCGCGCTCACCGCCCTGCTGCCCGCCGCCATGGTCCCCGCCCACGTCATCACCGTGGACGCCATCCCCCGCACGGTCGGCGGCAAGGCCGACCTCGACGCCCTGCCCGATCCCTTCGCCACCTCCAGCCCCTCGGCCCCCGCCCGCGACGCGGCGGAGCCCGCCACCCTCCAGGCACGGGTGACCGCCCACTGGGCCGCGATCCTCGCCGTGGACACCGCCCGGCTGTCCGCGGAATCCGACTTCCAGACCCTGGGCGGAGACTCCCTCGCCCTGATCGAAATGCTCACCGCAGTCTCCGACGAACTGCTGGAACCCGCCCAGGCCCGCCGCTTCATGGCCGGCCTCGACTCCTTGGTGCGGAACCTGACGCTCGCACAGGTCTGCGTCCACCTCACCGCTGCCCGAGAGGAGCTCCCCGCATGATCTTCGTCGGAGACGGCGCACTGCTGCGCCGAGCCGTCGCACACGCCGCCGCGCATGGTTACCCCGTAGACCTCGTCTGCTGCGAGGATCCGCAGGACGCGGCAGGTGCCCAGCACCTGCACCTGCCCGCCCACGCCGACATCAACGCCCACGCCGACACCCTCGCGCACGCCTGCACCGACGGCGTCGTCTGGTCCCTCAACAACCGCCGGATCTTCCGTGCACCACTCCTCTGCCGGGGCCTGCGCATCCTCAACATCCACAACGGCCTGCTGCCCCGCCACCGCGGACTGCCCTCCGTGGCCGTCCTCTTCGCCCTGCTGAACGGCGAGCACGAGTACGGCGCCACCCTCCACGAGGTCGACGCGGGCATCGACACCGGCCGCGTCCTGGCCGAGCAGCGCTTCCCGATCGCCCCCGACGCCCGCCACTTCCAGGTCATGCTCCGCGGCGTGCGCGCCTGCCAGGCCCTGTTCGAGGAAACCCTGCCGACGGTCGCCGCGGGCGCGGCCCTCCCGCCTCCGCCCGCCCCCGCGGGGCCGTCGGCGTACTACGGGACCCGCGCCCTCGCCCGGCTGGCGGACCACCGCGACCACCCGGCCTACGCCACAGCCACGGACCTCGGACCCTTCGCCGCGCACGCCCCCGAACTGGCCGCGGCGATCGGGACAGCGGTGCCCGCCGACTGATGTGGTTCGCACAGCCACGCCCAGCGGCACGCCGACGCCGGAACACCGGTGGACGTGTTGCGGGAGCTGGTGGGGCACGAGACCCTGGGCACCTCGTAGACGGGCTTCGCCCAAGGCCGGGTAGTTAACGTTTTCGCAGGTCACGTAAGGGGTGTTGGGGTCCATGCCGTGGCGGCGTAGAGGCCGGGGCCGAGTTTGTGGATGAGGCCGGTCTTGGCCCATCTGGAGAGCTGCCGATACATGGTCTCCATGGTGATGTCGCCGAAGTGAGATGCGATGTCGCGGGGGCGCCAGAGGCGGGTGGGGTCTT
>NZ_JBEXQA010000060.1:0-20175 GCF_040612395.1 Streptomyces sp. NPDC006430 | reverse complement strand
CTGCTTTGGGCAGGGTGTGCGCCAAATCCGGCCACACGGCGTTCGCCCCTCGACTACCGAACGTGACCGTCGCCGGTGACGATGTACTTCGTGGACTGACCGGAGCGCCGCCTTCGAGTGATTCGCCAAGTCAGGACCCTTGCCTGTCGGCCTCAACCTCTTCTGCGGTCTTGATCGCGATTCCGTCGAGGATGTCGTGCTCCGAGACCACGACCTCCGAGGCTCCGATGCGCTCCATGATCGCGAGCAGCACCAGGGTGCCCGCGCCGATCACGTCCACCCGGCCCGGGTGCAGGACCGGGATCGCCGCGCGCTCGGCGTGCGTGGTCGTCAGCATCCGCTCGCTGATCTCCCGGACCGTCGCGTACGGGATCCGCGCGTGGTGGATGGCCGACGGGAGGTACTCCGGCAGCCCGAGCGCGATCCCGGCGACCGTGGTCACCGAGCCGGCCAGGCCCACCAGCGTGCGCGCCTCGGCCAGCGGGACCGTCTCCTCGACCAGGTCCAGGGCCGCCTCGATGTCGGCCCGTATGGCGGCGATCTGGGCCGCGGTCGGCGGGTCGGTGACCTCCCCGTCCACCACCAGGTGCCGCTCGGTCATCCGTACGCAGCCCACGTCCACGGAACGGGCCGCGCGCACGTGGTCCTCACCGACCACGAACTCGGTCGAGCCGCCGCCGATGTCCACCACCAGGAAGGGCTTGTCCAGGGTGGTCCCCCCGGCCGTGGTCCCGGGGAGGTCCGTGCCCGTCAGTTCCTTGGTGGCGCCGGTGAAGGAGAACTCCGCCTCCTGCTCGCCGGAGATCACCTCCGGCGCGACGCCCAGGATGTCCAGGACCCCGCGGACGAACTCGTCCCGGTTCTCGGCGTCGCGGGAGGCCGAGGTGGCCACGAAGCGCACCCGCTCCGCGCCCAGCTCCTTGATGACCGCCGCGTACTCGCGGCAGGCCGCGAAGGTGCGCTCCAGCGCCTCGGGGGCCAGCCGGCCGGTCCGGTCCACGCCCTGCCCCAGGCGGACGATCTTCATCCGCCGGTCCAGCTCGACCAGTTCGCCGGTGGCCGGCTCGTAGTCGGCGACGAGCAGGCGGATGGAGTTCGTACCGCAGTCGATGCCGGCGACCCGGGTCACGCGCCCGTCTCCGTCTCGGCGGTTCCTGCGGTCTCCGCCCGGTCGGCGCACGGGGTGACGCAGGCACCCTTGGCCCACCACTGCGGCAGCATCGCCAGGGCCTCGTCGCCGAACGGGTTCACCCCCGGGCCGGCGGCCAGCGAGTGGCCGACCAGCACGTGCAGGCACTTCACCCGGTCCGGCATCCCGCCCGCGCTCGGGAAGCCCTGGAGCACCTCGATCGCGTCACGGCGCCGGATGTAGTCCTCGTGCGCGGCCCGGTAGGCGGCGGCGAGTTCGGGGTCCTCGGCGAGCCGGGCCTGCATCTCCTTCATCACGCCGTTGGCCTCAAGCGTGCCGATCGCGGAGGCCGCGCGCGGGCAGGTGAGGTAGTACAGCGTGGGGAAGGGAGTGCCGTCGGGGAGGCGCGGGGCGGTCTCCACCACGTCCGGCTGGCCGCACGGGCAGCGGTGGGCGATGGCGCGCAGCCCGCGCGGCGGGCGGCCGAGCTGCTGCTCGAACGCCTCGATGTCCGCGTCGGTCGGCTCGGTCCGGTCGGTCTGGGGCGGGGGCGTCTGCATGCCTGGAGGAAGTCTCTTCGTTCTCGTGGATGGGTGCGGTGCTCGTCAGTCGCCGGGGCGGTCGGCCTTGTCGACGCCGTCCCAGACGTTCGAGTACCAGGGCCGGTCGGACCCGGCCGCTCCGGTGCGGTGCCGCTCGGCGGCCCCGGCCCCGGGGTCGGTCATGATGTAGCTGATCTCGCCCGGGCGGACGAAGTGCAGGTGCTTGCGCGCCTGCTGCTCCGCGTAGGCGTTGTCCTGCCAGCGGGCCTTCTCGTCGCGCAGGCGTTCGAGACGCCGGCTCGCGGCCTCGGCGGCCCGCCGCTGCCCCGCGATCTCCGAGCGCTGGGATACGTACTGGCGCATCGGATACGCGAGGGCGACGACCAGGGTACAGAGGACCAGTACCAGGAGGGCGGCCCGGCCGGTCAGCCGACTGCGCCGGACCTGACGGCGGGTCTGCGAGCGGTAGACGTGGGCGGCGGTCCGCTCACCGAGCTGCTTGAGCCTGGTCGCGGTGGAGAAGGTGGAGAACCGATCCCGGTTCCCGGCCATTGATCCCGCCTCCCCTATGTACGCCCTACGCAATACGTCCCCGCACACGGTACGGGACCGAGTGCGGGGACGTACGGAGGCAAGAGCGTGATTAGCCCTTGAAGCGCGGGAAGGCGGAGCGGCCCGCGTACACCGCGGCGTCGTCGAGGATCTCCTCGATGCGCAGCAGCTGGTTGTACTTGGCGACGCGGTCCGAGCGGGCCGGGGCGCCGGTCTTGATCTGACCGCAGTTCACGGCGACGGCGAGGTCGGCGATGGTGACGTCCTCGGTCTCACCGCTGCGGTGCGACATCATGCACTTGAAGCCGTTGCGCTGGGCCATCTCGACGGCGTCGAGGGTCTCGGTCAGCGAACCGATCTGGTTCACCTTGACGAGCAGGGCGTTCGCGGAGCCCTCCTCGATGCCGCGGGCCAGACGCTCCGGGTTGGTGACGAAGAGGTCGTCGCCGACGATCTGGACCTTGGCGCCCAGGCGGTCGGTGATGATCTTCCAGCCGGCCCAGTCGTCCTCGAAGAGCGGGTCCTCGATGGAGACCAGCGGGTACGCGGAGACGAGCTCCTCGTAGTACTCGGTCATCTCGGCGGCCGAGCGGGACTGGCCCTCGAACTCGTACTTGCCGTCCTTGTAGAACTCGGACGCGGCGACGTCGAGCGCCAGCGCGATGTCCTTGCCCGGGACGTAGCCGGCCTGCTTGATGGCCTCGACGATGAGGTCGAGCGCGGCGCGGTTGGACTCCAGGTTCGGGGCGAAGCCGCCCTCGTCGCCCAGGCCGGTGGACAGGCCCTTGGAGTGCAGGACCTTCTTGAGGGTGTGGTAGACCTCGGCGCCCCAGCGCAGGGCCTCGGAGAAGGACTCCGCGCCGATCGGGGCGATCATGAACTCCTGGATGTCCACGTTGGAGTCGGCGTGCGACCCACCGTTGAGGATGTTCATCATCGGAACGGGCAGCAGGTGCGCGTTCGGGCCGCCGAGGTAGCGGAAGAGCGGAAGGTCCGAGGCCTCGGACGCGGCGTGCGCGACGGCGAGGGACACGCCGAGGATGGCGTTGGCGCCGAGGGAGCCCTTGTTGTCGGTGGCGTCCAGGTCGAACATGGCCTGGTCGATCAGGCGCTGCTCGGTGGCGTCGTAGCCGACGAGCTCCGGGCCGATCTGCTCGATGACCGCGAGGACGGCCTTCTCGACACCCTTGCCCATGTAACGGTTGGGGTCACCGTCGCGGAGCTCAATGGCCTCGAAGGCACCGGTGGAGGCGCCGGACGGAACTGCAGCACGGCCGGTGCTGCCATCGTCGAGGCCCACCTCGACCTCGACCGTGGGGTTACCTCGGGAGTCCAGGATTTCCCGGGCTACGACGACGTCGATGGACGGCACGAGCATCTCCTTCTGGGATGTGACGCTGAGTGTGCGGTGGCATGTCGGGCCGTGGGATGGCCCCGCCGACTAGAGCCTAACCGGATCCGGGCACTCGGCCGGCCGACCGCCCGGACCCTGGGACGAAAAAGGGCCCGAATACCCCTCTTCTGGGACATAGTCGCGCGGTCGCGGGCGGCGCAGCCGGGACAAACGCCGCCGCCCGACGCGTGGGGGGAGACGCGCCGGGCGGCGGGGAATGCGTACTGCGTGCTGCGCTGCGTACTGCGCTGCGGGTGATCCGGCGGTTGTTACCGCAGGATTCAGCTGAGCTTCAGCTTCTGACCCGGGAAGATCAGGTCGGCGTCGGAGACGATGTCCTTGTTGAGCTCGAAGAGCTTCTCCCAGCCGCCCTTGACGCCGTTGGCCTCGGCGATGGTGCCCAGGGTGTCGCCGGACTTGACCTCGTACGAGCCGTTGCCGGTCTTCGGGGTCGGGGCCTCGGAGCGCTCGGAGCGGGTGGTCGGCGCCTCGGCGCGCTTCGTCTGCGTCTTCGCCTTCGACTCGGCCTTCTTCGGCTGGGTCTTCTGCTCCGTCTTCTTCGGGGTGTCGGTCGCGCCGCCCCCGGTGTAGGCGGAGTTGGACAGGCCGACGCCGCAGGACGGCCACGCGCCCTTGCCCTGGCCCTTGAGGACCTTCTCGGCGATGGCTATCTGCTGCGACTTGGAGGCCTGGTTGGCCTGCGCGGCGTAGGCCTTGCCGCCGTACGCGGCCCAGGTGGACGACGAGAACTGCAGGCCACCGTAGTAGCCGTTGCCCGTGTTGATGGCCCAGTTGCCACCGGACTCGCACTGTGCGACGCGGTCCCACTGGGAGGCGGTCGCGGCCGAGGCGGAGCCCGCGGTCATCAGGGGCGCCGCGACGGCGACACCGGCAACGCCGGCGAGCGTGACGATGCGGGTCGTCCGCTGGATGGCCGTGGCGCGGCGGTGCTTGCCCTTGCCGGAAAGCAGCATGGAGTTCTCCTCACCGACGCCTACGAGGTGAGCTGTCGGGTTCGGGCGGATGAGTGCCCGGCCGCGCGTCCGGCGCGCGACTTAACCCCTAGCCGTTTCCGTGGCCGTCTCTCAACGGCCGGTCCCGGCGCCTACCTTGGTTCCCCCGCTCCTGCCTTCGGCGCTTGACGCGACGACTGTTCCCTCCGGCCGCCGGCAGGATTCGGCGATGCGGTCGAAGGAGCTCGCGGTGGCGAGCGATTCAGAAGGTAGACAGGTCCCTCCCCGATGTTCAATGAGGAACATCGGGGAGAAACGACCCCTACTTGCGCTCTCCTCACGGGCGTTTGCGCAGGTGAGGACGGGGTTTGCGGAAGGCTCCGGGCGAGACACGCCAGTTGACCGGAAGAGACACATGTCTCACTTGCCGATAACGGACATTCACCCCTTTCCGGGTGCCCGAAGTGTCGTTATTTTGCGGTTAGATCCAGATTCTGACCCGGCTTGATCAGGTCCGCGTCTCCGCCGATGACCTGCTCATTGGCCTGGTAGAGCGCGTTCCAGCCGCCCTTGACTCCCTTGGCATGCGCGATGGTCGCCAGACTGTCGCCCTCCTTGACGGTGTACGAGGGGGCGGGCGCCGGATCAGACGTCGTCTGGGTCTCAAGGGCGGCGGCACCACGGTGCTTGCCGGTGCCGGAGGTGTCCGGGATGGCCGTCGGGTCGGTGGAGGCACCCGGGGTGGAGGGAGGCGTGGAGGCGCCGGGAGCGGTGGGGTTCGCCGGGTTCCCGGGCCCGGTCGGGTTCGCCGGGTTCGTGGGCGTGGTGGGCGTGGTGGGTGCCGTCGGGCCCGTGGGGGTCGAGGGGCTGGTGGTCGGGTCGCCGGGGAAGACCGGAACCGTCGGCGACGTGGTGGGCGCGTCCGGGTCGGGCATGACGGGCAGTCCGCTGCTCGGCGCGAGCGGCGCCGGCGGGATCGTGAAGTCCGGAGCAGGGGTCGGAGCGCCGAAGTCCTTCGCCTTCGCGCCGGTACCGCCCGCCGGGACGGAGTTGTCGGGGCGCACGGGGCTGGGGGCGACGGGCCGGTGCGAGTCGCGCAGGCCCGGGTCCACCTCCGCGGCGGGGGACTGCTGGGTGAGTCCGGCGGAGGCTGCGCACAGCGGCCACGCCTCGGGGCCCCGGGAACCGAGCACGCGCTCGGCGACGGCGATCTGCTGCGACCGGCTGGCGAGGTCGGGGCGTTCGGCGAATTCCAGGCCGCCCGCGCCGTTCCACTCCTCCTGCGTGAACTGGAGGCCGCCGTACGCCCCGGTACCGGAGTTGGCGCTCCAGGCGCCCCCGCTCTCACACTCGGCGACCTTGTCCCACGTGGAGGCGTCGGCCGCGCTCGCGCCGGTGGCGGCGAGCAGTGGCAGGGCCAATGCGGAGCCGGTGACTCCGGCGGTGACGACAATCGCGGGTACCTGGCGGGGGCGTCTGTGGCGGCCGTTCCCGGAACGCATGAGCTGCACCTTTCGCATAACGGCTGGGTAACGGCAGAACCTAGCCGCCTTTATCCGATTGTCACAACTCTGGTCGGGGGCTGACTTCCGGTCAGGGAGCCGTCAGACGTTTCGAGCTGCGAACCGAACGGGAAGAGTGCGCAGGCCACGCATGATCAGACCGCCGCGCCAGCGAAGCTCGTTGGTCGGAATCGCGAGTTCCAGATCCGGCAGACGCGTCAGCAAAGTTGCAAGCGCCGTTTGCCCTTCAAGTCGTGCGAGCGGAGCACCCAGGCAGTAATGGATGCCGTGCCCGTATCCGAGGTGCTGGTTGTCGGTCCGGGAGAGGTCCAGGGTGTCCGGATCGGCGAAGCGCTCGGGGTCCCGGTCGGCCGCCGCGAGGACGACGAGCACCGGATCCCCGACCGCGATGTCCCGACCCCCGAGGGTCAGCGGCTCGGTGGCGAACCGCCAGGTGGCCAGCTCGACCGGGCCGTCGTAGCGGAGCAGCTCCTCGACGCCGGTCTCCAGCAGCCCGCGCTCGCCGGCCGCGAGGGAGGACTGCAGGCGCTCGCGCTGGTCCGGGTTCATGAAGAGGGAGTGGACCCCGTTGCCGATCAGGTTCACGGTCGTCTCGAA
Source organism: Streptomyces sp. NPDC006430 (assembly GCF_040612395.1). NCBI lineage: Bacteria > Bacillati > Actinomycetota > Actinomycetes > Kitasatosporales > Streptomycetaceae > Streptomyces > Streptomyces sp. NPDC006430. The sequence continues at coordinate 13,486 of NZ_JBEXQA010000060.1, read as the reverse complement.
TCCGGCGAACAGCAGAATGAAGGCCATCGCGGTGGCCTCGGCCTCCGTCAGATGGTCCCCGTGGTCACTCGCGCGGATCAGGTCCGAGATCAGGTCATCGCCCAGATCATCCCTTTTGCGGTGGATGAGTTCACCGAGATAGGTCCGCATCTGCTTCACGGAGCGCGCGACCCCGCCGCGCGGACCGCCGCCGTGCCGGATCATCATCCCGGCCCAGTCACGGAAGTCGTCCTGGTCCTCGCGCGGTACGCCGAGCATCTCGCAGATGGCGTAGATGGGGAGCGGAAAGGCGAACTCGTGGATGAGGTCCGCCTCCCCCTTCCCGGCGAACTGGTCGATCAGGTGGTCGGTCAGTTCCTGTACCCGCGGCGTGAACTCCGCGACCCGCCGCGGGGTGAACGCCTTCGACACCAACCGCCGCAGCCGGGTGTGGTCCGGCGGGTCGATGTTGAGCAGGTGCGTCATCAGCTCCGCCTTGCGCTCCCCGGGGATGCCGGTCTTGCCCTTGGCGTGCGCCGGTTCCGCATGGTGCGCCGGATTCTTGCTGAGCCGCTGGTCGGCAAGGGCCTGGCGGGCGTCGGCGTACCGGGTGACCAGCCACGCCTCGACGCCGCTGGGGAGCTTGGTGCGGTGCACCGGGGAGTGCTCGCGCAGCCAGGCGTAGGCCGGGTACGGATCGGTCGCGAACTCCCAGTCGAACAGGGTCGGGCCCTGGGCGGGAGCGGGGTCTTCGGGGGTTGCGGAGGTCGGTTCGTGCACCCGCTGACCGTATCCCGGCGCCCACCCGCCGCCCTATATGGGCCGTTCGCCGCGGCTGTCCGTAGATCGGCCCAGGCTTGACCTCGCGTTCCGCGGCGTTCCTACTGTCGGACTTGTGGACGTGAGGATCTTGAAGAGCAGCTTCGCCGTGGTGGAGAGGCGGGCCGAGCACGCCGCCAGGTTCTTCTACTCCCACCTCTTCTGGCACAACCCCGGCATCCGCAGACTCTTCCCGGCCTCCGCCGAGGACATGGAACGCCAACGCGACCGGCTCTTCGCCGCGTTGACCCACGTCATCGCCCGCATCGAGGACGAGAGCCTGCTCCCCTACCTCCACGACCTCGGCCGCGACCACCGCAAGTTCCTGGCCCGCCCCGAGCACTACGCGGCCGTCGGCTCCAGCCTGCTCGCCGCCCTCGCCCTGACCTCCGGCGAGGCGTGGACCCCGTCCGCGGAGAAGGCGTGGTCCGAGGCGTACCAGGTGATCGCCGACGCCATGATGGCCGGGGCCGCCGCGAGTCAGGATCCGCCGTGGTGGGACGCCGAGATCGTGCGCCACCTCCGGTACGGGCCGGACATAGGGGTGCTGACCCTGCACCCGCACGCCCCCTTCCCCCATCGGCCCGGACAGTACGCGAGCGTGAGCAGCGCCCGGGTCCCGGCGATCTGGCGCACGTACTCCATAGGCAACGCCCCGCGCCCAGACGGCACCCTCGACCTGCACGTCAGCCGCATCGAGAACGGCCGGCTCAGCAACGCCCTGGTCCGCGAGGCGCAGCCCGGCGAGGTGCTGCGGCTCGGCGCCGCCGGCGGCCAGCTGACGTTCCGCCGCGCGGACCGCCCGGTCAGCCTCATCGCGGCGGGCACCGGCTGGGCACCGATCCGGGCCGTGCTGGAGGAGCTCGCCGAACACCCTCCCGACCAGGACGTACGCCTCTTCGTCGTCGCCCGTGACGCCGCCCACCTGTACGACCGCCCGCTGATCGACCGGTACGCCGCCGCCTTCCGCTGGCTCGGCGTCACCTACATCACGCCCGCCCCGGGGCAGCACCGCAACCAGGCCACCGGGCGGCTGGCGACCGCCCTCGGCCACCGGGGCCTGTGGCCCGACCACGACGTCTACCTCAGCGGTCCGCCCCGGTTCGTCGACGAGACCGCGCACCTCCTCCAGGAGTTGGGCGCCCGCCCCGACCGGATCTTCCACGACCCCGTACCCGCCGCCGGCGCGGGCCGGGGCCCGAACGGCCGGCCCCTGGGCTTCGGGGAGTGGTTCTTGAGCCGCCCCGCGCCGCACTGGCACGACCCGTCGGGCCGCGAGCCCCGGGCTCCCTGAGCGGGTCCGGGTAGGTCCGGGCGCTACGCCTCGGCGCCCTCGACGCCCTCGGCGGCACGGATGGCGTCCCGGTAGACGCGGGCCGCGGCGCGCAGCGCGGTCTCGGGGTCGATGCCCGCCGCTTCGGCGCGCGCCGCCAGCGCCAGCAGTTCGTACCCGATGCCCTCGCCCCGGGGCAGCTCCACGGGCACGCCGCCCGCGCGGACCCGGCCCGCCAGCTTGGCCGCGAGCGCGAGGCCGGGCTGGCCGAGGGGAATCCCGTCGGTGACCGACTCCCGCTGCTTCTCGACCGCCTTGGTGCGCTGCCAGTGCGCGCTGACGTCCTCCGGGGTCTGTGCCTGCGCGTCCCCGAAGACGTGCGGATGCCGGCGGATCAGCTTCTCGACGAGGCTGCCGGCCACGTCGTCGATGGAGAACGGCTCGTCCGGGTGCTCCTCGGCGATGCGTGCGTGGAAGACCACCTGGAGCAGTACGTCGCCGAGCTCCTCGCGCAGTTCCTCGCGGTCCCCGTCCTCGATGGCCTCGACCAGCTCGTAGGCCTCCTCCGTGGCGTACTTCACCAGGCCTTCGTGGGTCTGGCGCGAGGTCCAGGGGCATTCGCGGCGGACCCGGTCCATCACCTGGACGAGGTCGAGCAGCCGGGCGCCGGGCAGGTCGTAGGAGCCGGGCAGCAGTTCGAGGTCGGGCATGCTGACCCGGCCGGAGCCGGCGAGCCGGGCGAGCCCGTCGGTGAGCCGCTGGTCCCCTTCGCCGCTCGGGATCACCACGACCGTACGGCCGCCGGCGCAGGCCTCGACCAGCTCGTGCGCGTCCGGGACCTCGTACGCGACCTCCACGCCCGCCTCCCGCAGGTACGGCACCTGCGGGTGGTCCGGGTCGGCGCACAGCACCCGGTCCGCGGCGTGCAGGGTCTGCCAGGCCGGCCAGGACAGCAGCCCGGGGGCGACCCGGTGGCTCGCGGTCAGCAGGACGATCCGGCCGGTGGCCGTTGCGGCGGCGTCGGCATCGGTGTCGGCAGACGGGGCGGGGGCGGATTCGGCGGCGTGCTCGTTCACCCTCCGAACCTACCTCCATCCCCCCGGCCGCCGGCCGGGGGCCCCGGGCGGCTCAGACTCCGGCGGGGGCCTGCTCGGGCCGGGTCTTCTGGACGATCCAGGGGGTGTCCTGGTCACCGAGCACGATCTGCTGCGCGTCCCATACGCCGTAGCGCGGGTTCACCTCGATGTGCAGGGCCTTCGCGGCGGACGCAAGCTTCTCGACGGCCTTGTCCTGGCTGCCGTAGTGGTCGAAGAGCTTGTCGCGCAGCAGCTTGAAGCGGGCGTCGGCGTCGAGCTGGTCGGGCGCCAAGTGGGCCTGCTCCAGGGCCGCCGCGGCCAGTTTTTCGCTGCCACCCGCCTTGTCCAGCTGGGCCTTGCGGAAGTCCTGGACCTCCTTGTTGCTGACGCTCACGCCCGCGGCCTCGGCGGCGCGCTCCAGGACCACGGTCTGGATCATCTTGTTGAGCTTGACGCGCTCCAGGCCGGACGAGGCCTGGATGAGCTGGGCGGCGGCCGGCCCCGATGCGTTCTGGGCCGCACGGACGTCGTTGACCTGGGCCTGGAGGGCGGAGGTGGTGATCCGTTCGCCGCCGACGACGGCCGCGGTGCCGGGGCGCACCTGACCCGAGCAGGCGGTCAGCAGGGGGGCCGCCACGAGCAGGGCGGCAGAGACGGAGAGCGCTGTGCGACGGTGCAAAGGAGCCTCCAGGGCCGGGAGATTGTGCTTCGGTGCACAAGGGCCGTGCGGTGATCGATGGTATGCAGTCGAGGTGGTCCGAGCCACCTGTTCGACCAACGATTCCCCGGGTGTTGGGGTGCGCGTTTGTTGATGTCGCAGTCACCCCGCGGCCACCCTTTGGTCCAACGGCGCTGCCAAGGTCGGCCCACCATGTCCACACCGCACCGCTCGCCGCGCCGCCGGAGCCTGCTCGGCTCCGCGCTCGCCGCCCTGATCACGACGGTGGCCGTGTGCGCCGGGGACGCGGTCGCCCGCGTGTTCCCCTACGGGCACCGCCATCGCAGCGTCAACGACCTCGGCAACCAGTTCGTCCCCTTCCACGCCCACCTGTGGGACCTGCTGCACGGGCGGGCGGAGGGCGGGCTGTTGCTCAACTGGCAGTCCGGCTACGGCACGAGCTTCCTGCCGGATTTCGGCACCTACCTCTCCAGCCCGTTCGCGTTGCTCGTCGGCCTGTTCCCGCGCGAGGACATCGACCTCGCGGTGTACGTCGTCACCGTGCTCAAGACGGCCTGTGCAGCGGCGGCGATGGCCTGGCTGTTGCGCACGCAGCGCCGCGGGCCGTGGTGGGCGGCCGGCCTGCTGGGGGCCTCGTACGCGCTGTGCGGCTGGTCGGTGATCGAGGCCTCCTACAACCCGATGTGGCTGGACGGGCTGATCGCTCTCCCGCTCCTGTGCCTGACGGGCGAGTGGGCGCTGCGCCGGCGCCGGCCGGTGGCCGCCGTCCTCGTGGTGGCGCTCTGCTGGACGGCGAACTTCTACACGGCGTACATGGCGACGCTGGGCGCAGCGCTGGTGCTCGTGGTGCGGGTGGTGTTGGAGCGCCCCGGAGTACGGGAGCGGCTGCGGGTGCTCGGCCGCGCGGCCGGGGCGACCCTGCTGGGCATCGCGGTCTCCGCGCCGGTCCTGGTGCCCCTCTTCCTGAGCTCGCGGCAGGCGTACCCGGGGTGGACGCGACAGTTCCAGCCGGTGTCCTGGCCGGACCTGTTCGCGCGGATGCTGCCCGCCACGTACTCCTTCTCCTCGCCGGCGCTCTTCCTGGGAACGGGGACGCTGCTGCTGGTGGCCGCCCTGCCGTTCCACCGGGCGGCGCCCGTGCGCAGCCGCCTGTGGTGGGCGGGACTGACAGCGGCCGTGCTCCTCTCCTTCCAGTGGACGCCCACGCACCTGGCCTGGCACCTGTTCGCAACCCCGAACGGCAGCCCCTACCGGCAGACGTTCGTGCTGGCCGGCGTGGCCGTGATCGCCGCGTGGACCGGTCTGGCGGCCGGGCTGCCCGGGCCGCGGGCCCTCGCGGCGGGAGCGGCGCTGCTGGCGGCGGCGGCCGTGGCGGCGGACGGCAGCACGCTGACCACGACGTGGGGCTACGGGCTCTTCTGCGGCGGTCTGGCCCTGGCGGCCGGAGCCTGGTGGTGCGTGCGCCGGCCCCGACTGGTCCTCCCGGCGGCGGCGGTGCTGGCCCTCGTCCTGGTCGGTCAGGCGGCGGCCACGACGGCGTTCGGGCACCGGGGCAAGCTGGCCGGCCTGGACGACTACCCCGCGTGGGGCCCGGCCCACGCCACTCGCGCCGCGGCACTGGCGGGCGCGGAGGGCTGGCCCGCGTACCGCACGGACCCGAGCCGGCCCGCACTGTCGGGCAACGATCCGCTGCTTCTGGGCGGGGAGGGCGGCGCCTACTACAGCAGCCACACCCCGGACGTGTACACCCGGACGATGGTGGCCCTCGGCGCGGGCTGGACCTCGCGCGGACGCAACGTGCAGAGCATCGACAACCCGGTGACGGACGCCGTCTTCGCGGTCGGTGCCCGGCTCCGGCCGGACGGCACGGTCGGCCGCACGCAGGTCCCGCCGCTGATGACGGTCCGCCCGCCCGGACCCGCCCCGGCGTTCGGGGACGCGCCCTTCCGCAACCAGGAACTCCTGCTGGGCGCCACCGTGTACGAGGCCCCGGTCTCCCCCGGACTCTGCCGCGCGGGGACGGAGACCTTCCTGTGGGCCCCCGAGTACAACGCGACGGCCCGCCTCGCGGACGGCCCCGCCTTCCGCCTCAACGGCAACGCCCCCCGCAACCGGGCGGCGCTCCAGCCGCTGGGCGTCTCCCGCGGCGCCTCCTCGACCCTGGTCTTCGACGCCCCCGCGCCCCCGCGCTGGACCCTGTCCTGCCTGGACCGCGCCCGCCTCGACGCCGCGGTGGCCGCCCTGCGCGCCACGGCGGCGACCTCCCTGCGCGTCGGCTCCTCGCAGATCCGGGCCGACCTGCCCGAGGGGGCCACGGGCACGGCGGTCCTCTCCGTCCCCGCGATCGCCGGCTGGAGCTGCAACGGCCGCCCGGCCGGGGCCCACCTGGGCCTGGTCGCCCTCCCCCTGGACGGCCGCACCCTCACGGTGACCTGCACCTTCCGCCCCCCGGGCCTCCTCCCGGGCACGGCGGTGGCGGGCGCGGCCCTGTTGGCGCTTCTGGCTGTCCCTATCCGAATCCGACGCTTGCGAACCTATCGGACGTCAGATGCGATGCACGGTGTGCAGCTTCCTCGCGTAGGTGCCGGTGCCGTCGAGGAGTGAGGCGCCGCCCAGGTCGGACATGGTTGGTCCGTTGCCGGTCTTGCGGCTGGAGAGGAAGCGGCGCTTGCCGGCGGTGTCCAGGCCGAGGTAGATGCCGACGTGGTCGACGGTGACGGTCACCGTGTCATCGCCCGAGTCGGCGTTGAACAGGAGCAGGTCGCCGGGCTGGAGCTGCTGTGCGGCGGGCGGGTTCGTACCGTCCGTCTGGTCGATCCGCGCACCGGGGGCGTAGTCCACCATGTCGCGGGACTTGCGGGGGATGCGGGTCTTGGAGGTGTCCGCGCCCGCGGCGACGGGGATCCCCAGGTGGTAGCCGTAGACCATGCGTGTGTAGCCCGAGCAGTCGAGGTTGCCGACCTGCTTGCTGGACGGGCCGGTGTAGGTGCCGTCGGGGAAGGTCCAGCCGAGGTTCATGTACTCGTGGAAGTCCGCGCCCTCGTAGCGGTAGCCCTGCGGGTCCAGATAGCCGTATCCGGCCTCGCCCATGACCTGCTTGCCCGCGGCCGGGGCCGCCACGGTCGTCACGGCCGGTGCCCCCGCGAGGAACATGGCCGCGTGGGCCAGGACGTCGGGGGTCGGGGATCCGGCCCAGCCGCGGATGGTCTGTTCCAGGGCCGAGGACCAGGTCCCGTCGAACGGCTCGGGCAGGACCCGTACCCAGGTGTCGTGCGTGACGGTCGGCGGCTGCTGCCAGGTCGCGGCGTCCACCTGGAAGCGGCTCACCACCAGCTTGACCGGCAGGTTCGTGCAGCCCTGGTTGGCCAGCGCCCGCAGGCCAACCCGCCCCTTGGCGAAGGTCGAGTCCGTCACGTCCGCGGCCCAAGCCGCCGGCTCGGCGGTGTCCGTACGCCAGGCCTTGACCTGGATACGGGCACCCTCGCGGCGCACGCGGATCGTCCAGTTCGTGCCCGCCGGAACCCCGGTGGCGAGAGTGGTGGCCGTGGTCAGCTGGGTGACCGCGTCCGCGACCTCCTTCTCCACGCGCAGCTCGACCGTGCCCGAGGTCAGGAAGGACAGCCTGGCCCGGTAGTTGTTGTGGGTGTCCTGGTAGCCGAAGGACAGCGCGTACGAGCAGGCCTGGCCGGTGGGCACCTTGTCGAACTTCGCGACCGACCGGACGTCGACGTCGGTGATCTCGTCGTCCCGAAGGCTGGCGTGGCGGCTCGCGTAGTCGGTGGTGAGCTCGATGGTCGCGCTGCCCGGTACCACCGAGTAGTCGGTGTCGGCGGGCCCCAGCGTGGACCAGCTGCCGCCGCCCGGGGACGTCCCCCAGTACTTCCGCTCTGCGACCGGCAGCGCCAGGTCCGGGAGGGTGCGCTGGAAGTCGTCCACGAAGGACTTCTTGTTCTCGGTGAAGGTGCGCTCGGGGCCCGTCAGAGCAACGGTGCGCGCACCCTTGGTCAAGATCGCCACCCGCTGGGTGCCGGAGGTGACCTCCAGGCGCTCCGGCGTACCGGGCAGCACGCTCGTGGTGACGGAGCCGAGGGAGACCTGCGTGAAATAGGCGGGGTCCAGCGGGCCGATCGTGACGGAGGACCGGGGCGAGGTGAGCGAGGACGCGGGGACCGCGGTCGCGGCCAGCGTGGACGTCGTGAGCGGGGAGACGGCGGGCGCCGAGAGTCTGGGCGAGGCCGCGGCGGTCAAGGTGCCGAGTGGGACCGTGGCGGCCGCGGAGGCGAAGACGGCAAGGACACTGCGACGGGAAGTGTGTGACATGCAGTGATGATCCGATGGGTGCGCGCCTCGGCGGACGTCACCCCCACCGGTGCGTGTATCGCGATAAATGACCGCCTCCAGCTGATTCGGGGCATTCGAGGGCTCAACCCGGCCTCGCCCTCAGCTCCGACCGAGCTCCCCGGCGACGACGGCGCCTATGAAGGTGCGCAGGGCGTGAGGACTCGCGGCGACGACGGTCCCGGGCACTTTGCTGTCCCGGAGGCGGACCGTCGCATCGGGGGCGACGGCGATGCAGACGCAGTTGGCGGCCTCAGCGCTGTACGAGGACTTTCGCCAGTCGAGTTCAGGCATGGGGACTCCCCTCAGATATCGCGAGCGATGCGATGGATGAGATCACGGGACTTCTCGGCGGACAGCGCCCGGGCTTCCATCCGATCCAGCACGGACCGATAGCGCTCCAATTGGGCCTCCGCGTCAAGGAATTCGCAGCCGTGATCGGTGTCGAGAACCACGGTGTCCAGCTGTTGCACCGGCCCGGCCGCGTAGGTGATCGACTGACCGGAAGAAGGAAAGGATGCCTCACCGAACGGCACGACCAGGACGGTCACATTGTCACGCTCCCCCTCCGCCAGCAGAGCATCGAGCTGCCCGCGGGCGACTTGGCGGCCCCCATAGCCCATACGCAGAGCGGCTTCGTGAACGATGGCCGCATATGGGGCGGGGCTCCCCTCGTAGAGCACTGCTTGCCGCTTGATCCGGTACGAGACGCGGTGCTCGATCTCGTACGGCCGCAGGGGCGGGACGCTCTCCGCCATGACGGCGCGGGCGTGGGCAGCGGTCTGGAGCAGGCCGGGCATGTGGATCACTACGGCGACGCGCAGTGCGGTGGCGTGGTGTTCCATCTCGGCGAGATCGAGCAGGCCGGGGGCCAGCAGATCCTGATACTCGTCCCACCAGCCGCGGGCACGGGCGCCGGTCATGGACGCGAGGGCCTCGGCGTACGCCTCGTCGGCGCATGCGTAGTTGTGCGCCATGGTCCGGACACGATCCGCGCTCACCGCGTACCGACCGGCTTCGATGTTGCTGATCCGGGACTGCGGTCCGCCGAGCAGGGCCGCAGCCTCGGTGGAGGTAAGCCCAGCCCGCTCGCGGAGCTTGCGCAGCTCAGCGCCGAGGCGCTGCTGGCGCAGGGTCAGGGACGTTCGGGCCGGCATGACGCTCTCCCCAAGGGTCACCCACACGAGTGGAGATGGAATAGCTTCTCAGATTCGATGTAAGACCTTACAACTCAAACGCTACGGTGTGACTCAAGCCACTCAACCGGCCCGACCGGCAAGCCGGAAGCGCACCGCACCCTGCGGCACTGCCACCGCCCGGTCCCGCCGTCGAGTGAACCAACTCCACCTCCTCGCAGGAGACTTCCGTGACCACCGTATCCCCGCACGCTCCCTGGTCGTACGTCCTCCAACTCCCCCACGACCCGCGCGCACCGCGCGTGGCACGCAAGACCCTGCGGGCCGTACTCAACGGCCACGGCATGACCGAACGCCTCGACACCGCCGAACTGCTGGCCTGCGAGCTGGTCACCAACGCCTACCGCCATTCCGACGGCCAGGCGACGCTTCGACTCCGCCACATGGAGGGCGGCTGGCTCCGGATCAGCGTCTGGGACACCAACCCGGTGATCCCGGCCCCTTTCGACAAGCCACCAGGTGCCGTACGGCCCGTCCCCACGCCGGCCCCGGCCGCCCACAGCGGCGGACGCGGCCTCCTCCTCGTACAACTCTGCGCCGACAACTGGGGCGGCTACCCACTCGGCGACGACCTCTTCGGCCGCAGCGGCAAACTCCTCTGGTGCGAACTCGCACCCACAACGGAACGCGCCCAAGCCGCTTGACAGCATCGCCGCCGCATCCACAGGCATGGTCACGGTCGGCATCACGAGCGCCGCCATTCCGGGGGGCCTCGACCGCGGGGCTCGTGGACGGCCGGCGGCGTCAGCGGACCTGACCCAGCCAGTGCAGGGTGCGGCAGCAGCCGCGGCCCTGCTCCTCCTGGCCGCACTCAGGACCATCGGCGCCCGGCGGGACCGGCGGGACCGGCGGGACCGGCGGCGTACCTGAGCGGCGGTCAGCGGACCTGGGAGAGCCAGTGGAGGGTGCGGCGGACCTCCGTGGAGAAGGGGTGCGACGGGCCGTGGATGCGGTCCGCGTCGTAGAGGAGACGGGCCAGGGTGTCGTGGGCCGCCGGGCGGTCGCCCAGGGAGAGCAGCAGGTGCGCTATCCGGCGGCGGACCTCCAGCGGGAGGCCCGGATCCGGGTTGGCGTAGTGGTTCTCGAAGAGCGGGAGCAGGGAGCGGTACTCGGCCAGGGCTGCCGCGGGCTCGCCGAGTTGTTCCAGGCACTGGGCCGCGTCGTAGCGGAAGCGCAGGGACTGGGGGTCGCCGGCCGGGAACTCGTCCGCGAGGCGACGCAGTTCGGGCAGGGCGCGACGGTACTGGCCGTCGTCCATCAGGGTGGCGGCGTACTGCTTGCGCAGCGAGCGGACCACCGGCGAGTGCTCGCCGTGCTCCGCGGCCGCCGCCGGGAGGATGCCGCCGAGGATGTCCACGGCCTGGGTGAGGCGACCCTGGTCCAAGAGGCTGCGGGCCTCGTCCACGGCCGCGGGTATGTCCGGCCGGGCCGGGGCCGGCGGCGCGGTCGGCTGCGGCGGGACGCTGGTGGCACGGTCCGGCCACGGAGCCTGCGGGCGCAGGAAGGGGCGGGTCGGGTCGAGCGCGCCGGTCGGATCGCCCTGCTTGGGCAGCAGCGGCGCGAGGGCCTCGTACACCTGCTGCGCGGAGGCGGGCCGGTCCTGCGGGTCCTTTGCCAGCAGGTGGAGCAGGATCGCCTCCAGCTGGTGCGGGACCTCCGGGCGCAGCCTGCGCACCGGTACCGGCGGCTCGTACAGGTGGCGGTGGAGCACGCCGAGCGCAGTGGACCCGGCGAACGGAACGTTGCCGCTGAGGAGTTCGTAGAGCAGCACACCGAGGGCGTACAGGTCGGTGTACGGGCCCACCGCCCCGCCCATCGCCTGCTCGGGCGCCATGTACGCCGGGCTGCCGATCGGGGTACCAGTGCTGGTGAGGCGGGTGGTGTCGGTGTCCATCACCGAGGCGACGCCGAGGTCCAGGACCAGGACGGTCCCGTCCGGGCGGATCATCACGTTGCGCGGCTTGAGGTCGCGGTGCACGATCGGCACCGCGTGCACGGCCGACAGCACCCCGCACAGCTGAGCGATCACCGCGACCGCCCACGGCCAGGGGTACGGGTCGTGCTGCGCGATGTGGTCGGCGAGGTCGGTGCCCTCGACGTAGCCCATGACGAGGAACAGCTCGTCGCCGTCGTTGCCCGCGTCGTGGACCGTGACCAGGCCCGGGTGGTCCACCTGCGCCGTGACCCGGCACTCGCGCACGAAGCGGCGCCGCAGTTCGTCGGCGACGGAGCCGGGGCCCGCCACCTTGTCCGGGCGCAGCAGCTTGACGGCGACGCGGCGGTCCAGCCGCTGGTCGTACGCCGTCCAGACCTGGCCCATGCCGCCCTGTCCCAGGATCGAGGCAAGCCGGTAGCGCTCGCCGATGATCCGGTCGTCGTCCGTCACCGAGCCGAGCCCTCACCGTCGTTGCCGGGCGTGCCAGGGTTCGGGTGCGGCGTCTGCTTGCGCAGCAGCTCGCTCAGCTCGTCGAGCTCCGCACGGACCTGCCCGATCCGCGGCGGAGTGGCGGGCCCGGGCGCCGGAGTGGGGGTCGGGGTCGGAGTGTGCTGCGGCGGCTGCGGGTACCCGTACGCCGGTCGGGCCTGCTGTTGCGGCGGCACGTACGGCGCCTGCTGCGCCGGGTACCAGGGCGCGGTCCGGGCCGCCGCCTTGGCCTCGTAGTGGCGGATGTCGGCGTAGAGGAAGTACACGCAGGTCACGACGCCGGTGAGGATCGTGCCGAAGGCCCCGGTGTTGCCCTGCCAGCCGTCGGTGTTGGGGGTCGGGTCGGCGCCGATCAGCGCGAGCCAGGCCACGGTGATCACGCAGTTGACCACCAGCAGCGCCCAGTCCCGGGCTTTGCGGGTGACGACCGCGAGCCGCAACATCGTGCCCCACCCCAGGAAGCCACAGCTCAGGACGGGCAGCAGGGCGAACAGCACGCGCAGTGCCACGACTCCCCCGGTACTGGGTTGGGGGCCTTGCTGCGGCGGGAGGCCGGGGCCGTGCATCGCTGCTCCTGACGGACCGTGTCGACGAAAAATCGGGTATGGGGTCTGAGCGTATACAGCGTCCGCGGCCACTCGTGAGGGGATGCGCGCAACCGTTGTAGGGCCGCAGCACGGAGGGGCCCGAAACAACACGAAGGCGCCGTGTCGCCGGTGGCGGCTAGGCTCGGCAGCCGATTGCTGCTCCCAGGGGGGAAATTTCTCATGCACAGCCGGACGATCGCCGTGACGTCGCTCGGGACGACGGCCCTGCTCGCGCTGACGGCCTGCGCCCCGGTCGGCGGAGCCAAGGCCGCGGACATGGGCAGGGCGGCCCGGGCCGGCGCCGCACCGTCGGGCGGGCCGAAGCCCGCGGCCCCGGCGAAGGGCACCGGCATGCTCACCGACCTGTCGGGGGCCGAAATCCTGAGCCAGTCCCAGGAGACCATGAGCAAGACCGAGTCGTTCCGCATCGTCGCCAAGATCCCGTACGACGGAAAGCCGGCGGCCCTCGACATGGCCGTCGACAAGAAGGGCAACTGCAACGGCACCGTCCGCGCGCAGGACATGGGCACGGTGCACCTCATCAAGTCCCCCGACCTCGTCCACTTCAAGGGCGACGCCGACTACTGGCGCGGGGCGGCGCAGAAGGACCACCTCTCGCAGAAGCAGACCGGCCAGCTGGTCACGTCCTTCGCCGACCGCTGGATGAAGATCCCTGCCTCGGACCCCCGCGCGAAGAAGATGGCCGCCGGCTGCGCCCTCGGCAAGAGCATGGACAAGAGCGAGAAGCCCAGCCCCCTGGCGCGCAAGGGCGAGGTCACCACGATCGACGGCCAGCAGGCGGTGGCGATCGTTTCCCCGTCCAAGGAGGGCACCGAGACCGACTACGTGGCCGCTCGGGGGAAGCCGTACCTGCTCAAGTCCACCGTTTCCGGTGACATGAACGCCGAGGCCGCCTTCTCCGCGTTCGACACCCCCGTGGACGTGACCTCCCCGACCGACTCGGACGTCCTCGACCTGTCGAAGCTGGGCGGCGGCGTCCCCGCCGAGTCGGTCTGAGCCACGGTCCGAGCCCGTGCGTGGGGGCGGGGGCCCCCCGGGCCCCGCCCCCCCCACCGGACCGGCCGGGGGTAGGGGGGGGGGAATACCCCGGGCC
>NZ_JBEXQA010000059.1:0-20862 GCF_040612395.1 Streptomyces sp. NPDC006430 | reverse complement strand
CCGACTTGCCCTCGCGGACCGTACCGGTCACCACTCCCGCGGCCGTGCCGCCCTCCGCGAGGGCGGTCAGACCCGAGAGGAGTTCCTCACGGTCCGTGCCGATGACGACGGCCCGCTCGTTGAGCCGGGCGCGCCGGGTGGCCAGCGCCCGGCCGGTCACCGCGAGGTCCGCGTCGTCCAACGTCTCCAGGTGCGCGACCAGACGTCCGGCCTGCGCACGCAGCGCCTGCACCGTCCGCCCCGACACCACCCACGGCAGCAGCCCGGTGGCGGCCTCGGCCTCGGCGGACTCGGGGGCTTGGGCGGACACCCCGGCTGCCACCGGCGGCTCTTCGACGATGAGGTGCGCGTTCGTACCGCTGATGCCGAAGGAGGAGATGCCCGCGCGGCGCGGGCGATCGGCCACGGCCGGCCAGGCGACCGGCTCGGTCAGCAGCTCCACGGCTCCCGCCTCCCAGGTGACCTGGGGGGAGGGTTCCTCGGCATGCAGGGTCTTGGGCAGGACGCCGTGCCGCATGGCCTGGAGCATCTTGATGACGCCCGCGACACCGGCAGCCGCCTGCGTGTGGCCGATGTTGGACTTGATGGAGCCGAGCAGCAGCGGACGTCCGTCCACCGGGCGCTCCTGGCCGTACGTGTCCAGCAGGGCCTGTGCCTCGATGGGGTCGCCCAGCGTGGTGCCGGTGCCGTGGCCCTCGACGACGTCGACGTCGGCGGCGGTCAGCCCGCCGTCCTGGAGGGCGCGTCGGATGACGCGCTGCTGCGAGGGACCGTTGGGGGCGGTCAGGCCGTTGGACGCGCCGTCCGAGTTGACCGCGGATCCGCGCAGGACACCGAGGATCCGGTGACCGTTGCGTTCGGCGTCCGACCGGCGCTCCAGGAGCACCAGGCCGACGCCCTCGCCCCAACCCGTGCCGTCCGCGCCGCTGCCGAAGGACTTGCACCGGCCGTCGGCGGCCAGGCCGCCCTGTCGGCTCATATCGACGAAAGTGTCCGGCGTGGACATGACGGTCACGCCGCCCGCGAGCGCGAGCCCGCAGTCACCGCGCCGCAGCGCCTGCGCTGCCCAGTGCATGGCCACCAGGGACGAGGAGCACGCCGTGTCCACGGTCACCGCAGGGCCTTCGAGGCCGAGCGCGTATGCGACGCGGCCCGAGACCACGCTCGCCAGGCTGCCGTTGCCGTGGTAGCCGGCGAGGTGTTCGGGCAGTGGGCCCAGACGCAGGCCCCAGTCGTGGTACATCACGCCGGCGAACACGCCGGTGTCGCTGCCCCGCAGGGCGTGCGGGTCGATGCCGGCCCGCTCGAACGTCTCCCAGGAGACTTCGAGGAGCAGTCGCTGCTGCGGGTCCATGGCCTGCGCCTCGCGCGGGCTGATCCCGAAGAACTCGGCGTCGAACGCGGCGGCCTCGTAGAGGAACCCGCCCTTGTCGGTGAGGCTCTTGCCGGGCTTGCCCGGCTCCGGGTCGTGGATGTCCGAGTCCCAGCCGCGGTCGGTCGGGAACGCCGAGACGGCATCGACCCCGCCCTGGACCAGCTGCCACAGGTCGTCCGGCGTCGCCACGCCGCCCGGGTAGCGGCAGGCCATGCCGACGATCACGATCGGGTCGTCCTCGGCCGGGAGGACCGTGGTGGCGGGTGCCGCGCGGCGGGCGTCGCGCCCCGGGTCGCCCAGCTTGCTCGCCAGATGGTCGGCGAGTGCGCTCGGCGACGGGTAGTCGAAGATGAGCGTGGCGGCCAGCGGGAGGCCGATGGACGAGCTCAGCCGGTTGCGGAGTTCCACGGCGGCGAGGGAGTCGAAGCCCATCTCGTTGAACGCGCGCGTGGGGTTGATCCGGTCGGCGCCGTCGTGGCCGAGGACGGCCGCGACCTGCGTACGGACGAGGTCCAGCAGGGCCTCGCCGCGCTCGGCGCGGGACAGGCCGGCGAGCCGGCGGGCCAGGGACTGTTCGACGGGGACGCCGCCGGTGCCGGCGCTGCGGCGGGCGGGCCGCACCAGGCCGCGCAGGACGGACGGGACCTCGGCGGCCCGTGCCTGGAGGGTGCGCAGGTTGAACCGGACGGGTACGACGGCGCCTTCGCCGCCGGTCGCGGTGAGCGCGCCGTCGAGCAGCGCGAGGTTCTCGGCGGGGGTCAGCACCTGGAGGCCGAGGCGCTCGATGCGGCGCAGGGCCGCCTCGTCGAGCTGCCCGCCCATGCCGCCCACGCCGGTCCACAGTCCCCAGGCCAGGGAGGTCGCCGGCAGTCCGGCGGCGCGGCGCGCGGTGGCCAGCGCGTCCAGGAACACGTTCGCCGCCGCGTAGTTGCCCTGGCCGGCCCCGTCGAGCAGGGTGGCCGTGGACGAGAACAGGACGAACGCGGACAGGTCCATCCCCTGCGTCAGCTCGTGCAGGTTCCACGCGCCGTCGGCCTTGGGTCGCAGGACCGTGTCGAGCCGCTCGGCGTCGAGCGAGCTGACGAGACCGTCGTCGATCACACCGGCCGCGTGCACGACGGCCGTGAGCGGACGGTCGGCCGGGATCGCGGCGAGCAGTGCGGCCAGCGCGTCCCGGTCGGCCGCGTCACAGGCGGCGACGGTCACCTGGGCGCCGAGCGAGGCCAGCGCCTCGGTGGTCCCGCGTGCGCCCGGGGCGTCCGCGCCCCGCCGGCCGGTCAGCAGCAGGTGGCGTACGCCGTGTTCGGTGACCAGGTGCCGGGCGACGGCGGCGCCGACCCCGCCGGTGCCGCCGGTGATCAGGACGGTGCCCTGCGGGTCCCACGGGGACGGCTGCGGGTCGGTCGCGGGCAGCGTGGCCAGGCGGGAGACGTACAACTCGCCGTCCCGGACGGCCGCTTCCGGTTCGTCGAGGGCCGCGGCCAGCCGCAGCAGGTCATCCGGCTCCAGCGAGCCGTCGCAGTCCACCAGGACGAACCGGCCGGGGTTCTCGGCCTGCGCCGAGCGCACCAGGCCCCACACCGGTGCCTGGGCCAGGTCGATGTCCTCGCCCGGGGTGACGGCGACCGCCCCGCGGGTCAGGACGACCAGGCGGTCGGTCGCCGACCGCTCGTCGTCCAGCCACGCCTGGAGCGCGGCCAGCACGTCCTGCGCGACGGCGCGCACCTGCGCGGGCACATCGGCGCCGGCGGCGGCGCCCCGCAGACTGTGGTGGGCGACGACGGCGGGCGCGTCCTCGCGGGGCGCCGGCAGCGGCCGGGAGGTCCACCGCAGGTGGAAGAGCGCGTCGTGGGCCTGCGGGCGCAGCTGCTCGGCCGTGACCGGGCGGACCGTGAACGACTCGACGGAGGCGACCGGCAGGCCGTCGGCTCCCGCCAGGTCGAGCGCGACGGAGTCGGCGCCGGTCGCGGTGATCCGTACCCGCAGGGTGGAGGCACCGGCCGCGAACAGGGAGACGCCCGACCAGGCGAACGGCAGCCGCGGACCCTCGCCGACCGGCTCGGGGGACGCGAAGTCGGTGGCCTGGAGCACGGCGTCCAGCAGCGCCGGGTGCAGGCCGAACGCGGACGCCTGGTCCTTGACGTGGGCGGGCAGCGCGACCTCGGCGAACGCCTCGCCGTCGCCCTGCCACACGGCCTTCAGACCGTGGAACGCCGGGCCGTAGCCGTACCCCTGGGCCGCCATGTCCTCGTACAGACGGGCCGTGTCGACGGGCCGGGCGCCACGCGGCGGCCACACGGCGGCGTCGAACGGCTCGGCCGCGGCGGGCCCGCCGGCCACGGTCAACACACCCGTGGCGTTGCGGGTCCACGGCGCGTCGGCGGGGGCGTCCTCGTCGCGGGAGTAGAAGGCGATCGGGCGGCGACCGTCAGCGACGGCGGCCTCGACCACGATCTGCAGGGCCACCCCGCCGGTGACGGGCAGCAGCAGCGGAGCCTCCATGATCAGCTCGTCGAGCCGCTCCCAACCGGTCTCCTCACCGGCCCGCAGGGCGAGTTCGACGAACGCGGTGCCCGGCAGCAGCGTGCTGCCCGCGATCACGTGGTCTGCCAGCCACGGCTGCGAACGCGGGGAGACCCGCCCGGTCAGCACCGAGGCGCCGGTGTCGGCGAGGGACACTACCGCGCCCAGCAACGGGTGGTCGGCGGCCACCTGCCCGAGGCCGGCGGCATCGCCGCGGGACACGGGGGCGGCCAACCAGTAGCGCTCGCGCTGGAACGCGTACGTCGGCAGCTCGACGCGGCGGGCACCACGGCCCGCGAAGTACGCCTGCCAGTCCACCCGCGCGCCGCGGGCGTGCGCGGTGGCCAGCGCGGCCGACAGCTGCCTCAGGTCGTCGTGGCCGCGCCGCAGCGCGGAGACGAACACCGCGGCGCCGGCGGGGCCGGCGGCGCCGGCAGGGTCCGCGAGGCAGTCGCGGCCCAGGCCCGACAGGACCGGGTCGGGGCCGATCTCCAGGAAGGTGGTGACCCCGAGGTCGGCCAGCCGGCGCACCCCGTCGTCGAAGCGGACCGCCTCGCGCACGTGGCGCACCCAGTACTCCGGCGAGCACAGCTCGGCGGCCGTCGCGGTGCGCCCGGTCAGCGTCGACACGAGCGGGATGCGCGGCGCGGAGTAGTCCAGGATCTCGGCGATCCGGCGGAACTCGTCGAGCATCGGTTCCATGAGCGGCGAATGAAAGGCGTGGCTCACCCGCAGCTGCTTGGTCCGGTGCCCGTCGGCCTCCAGCCGTGCCGCGACCTCGGCCACGGCCTCGGCCGCACCCGAGATGACCACGGACGCCGGGCCGTTGACCGCGGCGATCGCCACCCGGTCGGCGCCGACGGCCGCCAGCAGCGGCGCCACCGCCTCCTCGGAGGCCGTCACCGCCACCATGGCGCCGCCCTCGGGCAGCTCCTGCATCAGGCGGCCACGCGCAGCCACCAGGGTCGCGGCGTCGTCCAGGGACAGCACGCCCGCGACGTGCGCGGCGGCCAGCTCGCCGATCGAGTGGCCCGCCACGTAGTCGGGGCGCACGCCCCAGGACTCCAGCAGCCGGAAGAGGGCCACATCGACGGCGAAGAGGGTGGCCTGCGCGTACACCGTCTCGTTCAGCAGTGCGCTCTCGGCGGTGTCCTCGGCGGCGAACAGGATCTCGTGGAGCGGCCGGTCCAGCTGGAGGTCGAGGTAGCCGATCGCCTCGTCCAGGGCGGCGGCGAACACCGGCTGGGTGTCGTACAGCCGGCGGCCCATGGCGGCGCGCTGGCTGCCCTGCCCGGTGAAGAGGAACGCGAGTCGGCCGCCGTCCGCGGTGCCGGGGAAGACGTACGGCGACTCCTGGCCCTCGGCCAGGGCCCGCAGGCCCGCCAGCATCGCGTCGCGGTCCTCGGCGGCCACCACCGCACGGTGGCCGAGCAGGGCGCGGGACGTGGCGAGGGAGTAGCCGAGGTCGGTCGCACCCGGTGCGTCCTCGTCCTCGGCACGGGCCAACAGCCGGGCGGCCTGGGAGCGCAGCGCCGCCCCGCTCGCGGCGGAGACCGGCAGCAGGACGGGGCCGCTCCGGAGGGTCGCGGGGGCCTCCGGGGCCGCGCCGGCCCCGGAGGTGTCCGCCGCGGCGGCGGGCGGTTCCTCGATGATGACGTGCGCGTTGGTACCGCTGACGCCGAAGGAGGAGACACCGGCCCGGCGGGGCTCCTCGCCCTTCGGCCAGGCGACGGACTCGGTCAGCAGCCGTACGTCGCCGGCCGACCAGCCGACGTTGGGGGTGGGCTCGTCCACGTGCAGGGTGCGGGGCAGCTCGTCGTGCCGCATCGCCATCAGCATCTTGATGACGCCGGCCGAGCCGGCCGCCGCCTGGGCGTGCCCGATGTTCGACTTGGCGGAGCCGAGCCAGACCGGCCGGTCCTGCGGCCGGTCCTTGCCGTACGTGGCGATCAGGGCCTGTGCCTCGATCGGGTCGCCGAGGGTGGTGCCCGTGCCGTGCGCCTCGACGGCGTCGACCTGCTGGCCGGTCAGGCCGGCGTTGGCGAGGGCCTGGCGGATGACCTGCTGTTGGGCGCGACCGCTCGGCGCGGTCAGGCCGTTGGAGGCGCCGTCCTGGTTCAGGGCGGAGCCGCGGATGACGCCCACCACCGGGTGGCCGTTCTTCTGTGCGTCGGACAGCCGCTCCAGGACGAACACGCCGACGCCCTCGGCGAACGCGGTTCCGTCGGCGGCGGCCGCGAACGCCTTGACCGTGCCGTCGGGTGCCAGGCCCCGCTGCCGGCTGAAGGCGGTGAAGGTGCCGGGGCTGCCCATGACGGCCACACCGCCGGCCAGCGCGAGCGTGCACTCGCCGCGCTGGAGCGACTGGACGGCGAGGTGCATGCCGACCAGGGAGCCCGAGCAGGCGGTGTCCACGGTCAGGGCCGGGCCCGCGAGCCCGAGGACGTACGAGACGCGCCCGGAGATGACGCTGGGGGCGTTGCCGCTCAGCAAGTACCCGTCGAGGCCGTCCGGCGCCTCGTGGAGCCGCATCGCGTACTCCTGCGGCTCGGCGGCGATGAACACGCCCGCCTCGGTGCCGCGCAGCGAGCCGGGGTCGATGCCGGCCCGCTCGACGGCCTCCCACACGGTCTCCAGCACGAGCCGCTGCTGCGGGTCCATCGCGAGGGCCTCGCGCGGGCTGATCCCGAAGAAGTCCGCGTCGAACTCGGCCGCGTCGGGCAGGAATCCGCCGTGCCGCACGTACGTGGTGCCCGGCGTCGAGGGGTCGTCGGAGAAGAGCGCCTCCAGGTCCCAGCCGCGGTCGTCCGGGAACTCGTCCCGCACGTGCTCACCGTTGCTGATCAGCCGCCACAGGTCCTCCGGGGAGGCGACCCCGCCGGGGTAGCGGCAGCCTATGCCGACGATGGCGACGGGTTCGTCCGATGCGGCCACGGCACGGACCGGCGTCTCGGGGCGGTCGGACAGGCCCAGGACTTCGGTGCGCAGGTGGGCGGCGAGCTCGGCCGGCGACGGGTGGTCGAAGGCGACGGTCGGCGGCAGGGCGAGGCCGGTGGCCCCGTTCAACCGCATCTGGAGCTCCAGCAGGGCCACCGAGTCGAGCCCCAGGTCCTTGAAGGAGCGGTCGGGGTCGACCGACGGGGGAAGGGCCGCCGCGTCCGGCGCGTCGGCGTGCTTCGCCCGCAGGACGGCGAGCGCGTGATCGCGTACCAGGTCGAGCAGTACGTACGTCTGCTCGGCCGTGGCGAGCGCCTCGAGGTCACGCACGAGCGCGGACTCCGTCGCCGCGTCCGCAGCGGTGTGACCGGTCGGCACACCGTCGGTGCCGGAGACAAAGTTTCCGGGCTCAGTCATCTGCACTCCACACACTCGTTGTCCGCAGCGGACGGAAGGGATGTCAGCAAGCTCGCCGCCCGCCCGGAGACGACCGGGCGTCAACGGGCGGACGGGGAAGGGCCGTCGAACGGGCTGGTGGACGGTCCGGGGGCCGCCCGCGCAGGCCGCCCCCGGGCGTCGTACGGGCGGGGTCAGTCGGCGGTGGCCACCGCGGGCTCGACGAGGCTCAGGGCCTGCACCGGGCACGCCTCGATGGACTCCAGGATCTGGTCGCGCAGCGACTCACCGGGCTCGTCGACGACGAGGACGGCCTGGCCGTCCTCGTTCTGGTCGAAGACGTCGGGGCCCGAGAGCACACAGGCCCCGCAGGCGACGCAGACGTCCTTGTCGATGATGACCTGTAGCATCTTCGTCCTCTCCGCTACCAGGTGACCGGCAGCTCGTGCAGGCCGTCGATGAGGGCCTTTTCCTTGAAGGGGAGCTCCTCCACCGGCTTGGCGAGACGGATCCCGGGGATGCGGCGCAGCAGCGTCGTGAACAGCACCTCCATCTGCATCCGGACCAGGACCTGGCCCGCGCAACGGTGGTGGCCGTAGCCGAACGCGATGTTCGCCGCGGCCTCCTTGCGGTGGAAGTCGAGGGTGTTCGGGTCCGCGAAGACGCGCGGGTCGTGGTTGGCCGCGGTCAGCGAACAGATGACGCCCTCGCCCTTGCGGATGAGCTGGCCGCCGATCTCGGCGTCCTCCTTCGCGACCCGGACGGTGCCGTGGTCGGCGACGCTCGAAAAACGCATCAGTTCGTCGACCGCCTGGCCGGCGAGCTCCGGGTTCTCGCGCAGGATCGCCGCCTGCTCGGGATGGCTCAGCAGCACCAGCACGGCCATCGTCATGCCGTTCATGGTGCTCTCGTGACCGCCGGCGATCATCGTGCGCACCAGGGCGCTGATGTCGGTGGGGCCGAGTTCGCCGCCCCGCTCCTGATTGCGCAGGATCAGGCTGCTGATCAGGTCGTCACCGGGGTTCTCCGTACGCTCGGCGATCAGCCGGTGCAGCAGGATCTCGACCTCGGTGTTGGCGGCGGCGTGCTCTTCCGGGGTCCCCTGGGTCACCAGCGAGGTGATCCAGCGGTAGAACAGGTCGGTCTGGTCGCGCGGCACGTCCAGCAGCTCGGTCATCGCGATGGACGGCAGCGGCATCGTCAGGGCGGAGATGATGTCCACCGGGCCGCCCTGCGCGAGGACCGCGTCGATGAGCTCGTCGACGATCTCCTGGGTCCGGGGCCGCATGGCCTCGACCTTCTTGGCGGTCATCTCCGGCATCAGCATCATGCGGTGCTGGGTGTGCACCGGCGGATCCATGTGGAACAGGGTCCGCTGCACGATGCCCTGCTCCAGCAGCTCCAGGGGGAAGCCGAACTGGAGCGGGTAGCCGGGGTCGGCGATGTCCGACTGGAACCGGGGGTCGCGCAACATCTGCTGCATGTCCTCGTAGCGGGTCAGCAGCCAGGCCTCGCGGCCGTTGAACGTCAGCTTCACCCGGGAGACCGGCTCGCTCTCGCGCAGCTCCGCGTACTCCGGGGCCGGCTGCATCGGACAGCCGGTGCGCGCCAGCGGAAACGGGCGGACCGTCGTCTCCGACCGCGCATTGGTGAGTTCCGTCATGGGTCCCTCTCTCATCCGCCCCGCACCTGGTGTGCGGTCACGGCCTGGATCGATCGCGTGGGTCGTGGTCGGGGCTCGGGCTCAGCGGCGGCAGGGGAGGGCGCACACGAGGTGCGTCACCGTTTCACGGAAAACGGCTGCGCATTCCTCCCCCAGACTCTCCCCAGCTATCGCTGGGAGGCGCCCCCATCCGGGGGGACCCCCAACCGGAGTTCACCCCATGCAGGCTGCTGCGCTTCACCTTCACCGAATACCCCTAAGTCGTTCTGTCCCCGGAGGAAATGCAGTCCCGTCGGAGAACGTAGGGGTGGTGAAGGGTGGGCACAGGGGGCGTTGGTGATGGCGGCCGGAGCGGCCCGCCGTTTCGATGGAGAGTGCGGGACCACCCGGTGTCCGTGAGAGGGGAAATCGAAGAGACATGACGGAAGCGCTCCAGGGCACCAGTGCATGGATCCGGCGGTTCCGCCCTACGCCGGACGCCCCCCACCGCCTCGTCTGCTTCCCCCACGCGGGCGGCGCAGCCACCTTCTACTTCCCCATGGCCCACGCCCTCGCGCCGGACGCGGAGGTCCTGGCCGTCCAGTACCCCGGACGTCAGGACCGCCGCGGCGAACCCTGCATCGAGGACATCGGGACCCTCGCCGACCGGGCCACCGAGGCCCTCCTGGAGTGGGCCGACCGCCCCCTCACCCTGTTCGGGCACAGCATGGGAGCCCTGGTCGCCTTCGAGGTCGCGCGCCGGCTGGAGGACCGCGGTCGCGGGCCGGCCGGGCTCGTCGTATCGGGCATGCGCGCCCCGTCACGGCTGCGCATCGGATCGGGCCGGGCGGAGACGACCGAGGAGCTCCTCGCCGGCATCATGCGGCTCCAGGGGACCGACGCGGCCGTCCTGGACACCCCGGAACTCGTCGACATGATCCTTCCCGCCCTGCGCAGCGACTACCGGGCCGCCCGGAGTTACCGCTGGAGTCCGCGACCCCCGCTGAGCGCGCCGGTCCTCGCACTCACCGGCACCGAAGACCCGCACGTGACCGCGGACGAAGCCGACGCCTGGCGGGAACACACCGTCGGCCCGTTTTCGCTCGCTGTTTTCAGCGGCGGCCATTTCTTCCTGACGGCACACGCCGACCGTGTCCGCCAGACCGTCAGCGATTACATCGCCCGGCCGTTCCCACCGAACTCCATCTGAATCAGAACGCCATCCGAAAAGCAGGAAGAACTCGAGGCAGGAGTGGGGCGTTGGTCACCCTCTCGTATTCAATACGCGAAGAAACTGGAATTACTCCCGAACGATCCCCGGGGGAAACCGTCCACGGGCTGCTGGACGACGCGGCCGCCGCGGTGCCGGACGCCGTCGCGATCCGTGACTCCGTCGGCGCCTGGACCTACCGGGAACTGGCCCAGTACAGCCAGGCGTTCGCCGCCTGGCTGAGCAGCCGCGGCATCGGCCTCGGCGACCCGGTCGTGCTCCAGCTGCCGACCGGCCGAGAGCTGGCCGCCATGTTCTACGGGGCCTCCCGGGCCGGAGCGGTCTTCGTACCGCTCAACCCGACGATGAAGCCCTACCACCTGCGCCAGGTCAGCGAGAACGCCGGGCCCAAGCTGGCCATCGGCTCCGCCGAGACCGGCCCCGGCCTGCTGGAGGCCGTCGGCCAGGTGCACCTGCTCGCCGACGTGTGGGCCGAGGTGGAACAGCTGCGCGCCCGGGGCGCAACCCTCACCTCCGAGGTGCGCCCCGAGGACGTGGCGACCCTCATCTACACCTCCGGTAGCACCGCCGCCCCCAAGGGCGTCGTCTGCCCGCACGCCCAGGTCACGTTCGCCTCCCGGGCCCTGACCCAGGCGCTCGGCTACCGCAGCGACGACGTGGTCTTCTGCCGCTTCCCGATGTCCTGGGACTACGGCCTCTACAAGGTCGTGATGACCTGCATCGCCCGCTGCGAGATCGTGCTGGCCGATCGGGACTCGGACCTGACCCTGCTGCGCCGGATGCGTGAGACCGGGGCGACGGTGGTGCCCATCGTGCCCTCCTTCGCCTCCATGATCGTCACCCTGGGTCGGCGCGACAGCGGATCCCCGGCCCCCGTCCGGATGTTCACCAACACCGGCGCAGCCCTGCCGCAGGCCACCATCGACGCACTGCGCGAGCACTTCCCCGGCGCCCGCGTGGTCCGCCAGTACGGCCAGACCGAGGCCAAGCGCATCACCGTCATGCCGCCCGAGGAGGACCGGGAGCGCCCCGGCGCCGTCGGACTGCCCCTGCCCGGCACCCAGGTGCTCATCGTGGACGCCGACGGCCGGCCGCTGCCCGCCGGCGAGGTCGGCGAGATCGTCGCCGTGGGCCCGCACGTGATGCCGGGCTACTGGAACAGCCCCGAGATCACCGCCCGCGCCTTCCGCACCGACCCGGCGAGCGGCCAGCGCTGCCTGCACACCGGCGACTACGGCAGCCTCGACGAAGACGGCTACCTGTACTTCGAAGGCCGCCGCGACGACATGTTCAAGCGCAAGGGCCTGCGGATGAGCACCCTGGAGATCGAGGGCGCCGCCATGGACATCCCCGGCGTCCGCGCCGCCGCCGCACTGCCGCCCGGGGACAAGCACGACCTCGTCCTCTTCGTGGAGAGCGACCTGACCCCCACCGAGGTGCTCAGGGGCGTCGCCCAGCGGCTGGAGTCCGCCAAGGTCCCCGCGGTCTGCCGGGTGCTAACCGAGTTCCCGCTCACCCAGCACGGCAAGAACGCCCGCAAAGAGCTGGCCCTGCTGCTCGACGGAAGTGGAAAGTGAGTCCCCAGTCCATGGAGCCGACCGATCTCGCCCGGCAGTACGGCACACCCCTGTACGTGTACGACCTCGACCGGGCCCGCGCCGCCCGCCACGACCTGTTCGCCTCGTTGCCCGAGGGCTTCGAGGTCTTCTACGCCTTCAAGGCCAACCCGCACGTCGATCTCGTCCGCGCACTGCGCGAGGGCGAAGGCCCCTCGTGCAAGGCGGAGATCAGCTCCACCGGTGAGCTGGCCGCCGCACTCGAAGCCGGCTACCCGGGCGCCGACATCCTCTACACCGGTCCCGGCAAGACTCCCGAGGAACTGGGGGAGGCCATCGCCGCAGGCGTGCGCACCTTCTCCGCCGAATCGCTCGGAGACCTGGAGCACATCGGTGCGGCAGCCGTCGAGCACGGCACCGTCGTCGACTGCCTGCTGCGGATCAACAGCGCCTCCGCCAGCGCCACCACCAGCATCCGCATGACCGGCGCCCCCACCCAGTTCGGCATCGACAGCGAGACGGTCCGCGGCCTCGCCGAGCAGCTCCGCTCGGTGCCCGGGACCTCCGTCGCCGGCCTCCACCTCTTCTCGCAGAGCAACGCCAGCGACGAGGAGGCCCTGATCGGCGAACTCACCCACACCATCCGGGTGGCCGCCGCCATCGAGGAGGACCTCGGCATCCCGCTGCGCCTCCTCGACATCGGCGGCGGCTTCTCCGTACCGTACGCGCAGCACGGCGAGCGGGCGCTCTACCCCAAGCTGCGCACCGAACTGGAGTCCGCGCTCGACGTCCACTTCCCGCACTGGCGCGAAGGCGCACCGCGGCTCGCCGTCGAGTCCGGCCGCTACCTGAGCGGCGACAGCGGCACGCTCGTCGCCCGCGTGACCAACGTCAAGGTCAGCCGCGGCAAGAAGTTCGTCATCCTCGACGCCGGCATCAACACCTTCGGCGGGATGTCCGGCCTGGGCCGGCTGCTGCCCGTGTCCGTTCAGGTCGAGGCCGACGACGAGACGGAGCGGGCCAGCCTGGTCGGTCCGCTGTGCACCCCCGGCGACGTCCTCGGCCGGGGCATCGACGTCCCGGTCCTGGAGGTCGGCGACCTCGTCCGCATCCCCAACGCCGGTGCGTACGGGCCCACGTCGAGCCTGCTGATGTTCCTCGGCCGCCCGGCCCCGACCGAGGTCGCCGTCCGCGGCGGCGAGGTCGTCTCGGTCTCCCGGATCGAGCACGTGCGCACGTACCGGGTCCGGGAGGGCGCACCTCATGCGTGAACCGTCCGCGAGAACCACGGAGGCGTTCCCCGAGCGGTCCAAGGGAACGGTGATCGTCACCACGCTCGCCTCCGACTCCCACACCTGGAACCTCGTCTTCCTCCAGCTGCTCATCGAGGAGTGCGGGTACGACGTGGTGAACCTCGGCCCGTGCGTGCCCGACGAACTGCTCGTCTCCGAGTGCCGCGACCGCAACCCCGAGATGATCGTGATCAGCAGTGTCAACGGCCACGGCTACCAGGACGGGATGCGGGTCATCGGCCGGCTCCGGGACTGCGCCCCGCTGGCCGCCACCCCGATCGTCATCGGCGGCAAACTCGGCACCGACGGAGGCGAGGGGACGAGCCGCACCCACGAGCTGATGGCCGCCGGCTTCGACGCCGTGTTCGAGGACGGTCAGGACCCGATCGCCGCGTTCCACTCGTTCCTCGCCACGCTGCCCGCTCCGCAGCAGCGGGCCGTGGACCACGCCCGGGTCTCCGCATGACCGTCCTCGACGCCGTCCGGGAAGGACGGCCCGACAGCCCGGCCCCCGTCGACTTCGGGGAGTTCGTCCGCCGGGAGGGCGGCAACGGCCGCCTGGTGGTCCAGCCCCGCATGGGCTTCGGGGACCCCGGGCGGATGCGCGCCGGCCTCGCCGCCACCAAGGCCGCCGCCGCCACCACCGTGGGCACCCTCACCCTCGACAGTTACACCCGGGTCGGCAACCTGGAGGCCGTCGAAGCCGCGCTGCGCGACGGCATCGACCTCAACGGCTACCCGGTCGTCAGTCACCCGCCGGCCACCACGGCGGCGGTGCTCGACGGCGTGCGCGACGCGGGCTTCCCCGTCCAGGTCAGGCACGGCTCCGCCACGCCCCTCGACATCTTCTGGGCGATGATGCGGCTCAACCTCAACGCCACCGAGGGCGGGCCGGTCTCGTACTGCCTGCCCTACGGACGCACCCCGCTCGCCGACGCCATCCGCAACTGGGAGGGCTGCTGCGAGCTGTACGTCCGCATGCAGGACGTGGGCATCGAACCGCACCTGGAGACCTTCGGCGGCTGCATGATGGGCCAGCTGTGCCCGCCCAGCCAGCTCGTCGCCATCAGCTTCCTCGAAGCGATGTTCTTCGCCCAGCACGGCCTGCGCTCGATCTCACTGAGCTACGCCCAGCAGACCGACATGGCGCAGGACCGGGAAGCGGTCACCGCGCTGCGCCGGCTCTGCGCCGAACTGCTGCCGATCGACAACTGGCACGTCGTCATCTACGCGTACATGGGCGTCTACCCCGAGACGGACCACGGCGCCTACGGCCTGCTGGGCAGCGCCGCCGAACTGGCCGTCGCCACCGGCGCGGAACGGCTCATCGTCAAGACGGCCGCGGAGGCGCGCCGCATCCCGACCGTCACGGAGAACGTCCACGCACTTGAGTACGCGAGCCGGACCGCGCTGCGCACCGGTCGCGGACCGGACGCCACCTTCGCCGACTCCCAGACCTACCAGGAGGCGCGGGCCCTGGTGGACGCCGTGCTGAACCTCGACGACGACCTGGGGCGCGCCCTGCTCACGGCGTTCCGCCGCGGCTACCTGGACGTCCCGTACTGCGTGCACCCGGACAACGCGGGCCGGGCGCGCAGCTACATCGACTCCGGCGGGCGGCTGCGCTGGGCCGAGACCGGCAAGCTCCCGCTGACCGGGATCGCCGAGCGCGGGCCCTCGCGGAAGATCGGCTCGGCCGACCTGATGAACGACCTCTTCCACGTCCGCTGCAAGTTCGACGCGGGAGCCCACGAGCTCGACACCACGACCAGACGGCTGATCCGCGCTCAGGCCGGCCCACGGACCAAGGAGTACAGCTGATGACCACAGAGGCACCCGTGGAGACCGGCGCCTGGGTGCGCCGCTTCCACCCCGACGGCAGGAAGGCCCCGCACCGGCTGGTCTGCTTCCCGCACGCCGGCGGCTCGGCCTCCTTCTACTTCCCGGTCTCCCGGGCGCTGACCCCGGGCGTCGACGTCCTCGCCATCCAGTACCCCGGGCGCCAGGACCGGCGCAACGAGCCCTGCCTCGACTCCATCGCGGCCCTCGCGGACGCGGTGGCCGACGAGCTGCGGCCATGCTTCGACCGACCCGTCACCTTCTTCGGGCACAGCATGGGCGCGACCCTCGCCTTCGAGGTCGCCCGGCGCCTGGAGGCGCAGGGCACCACCCTGCACGGGCTGTTCGCCTCCGGCCGCCGCGCCCCGTCCACCGTGCGCGACGAGCGGGTCCACCTGTGCGACGACGAGGGCCTGCTCGCCGACATCACGCGGCTCGCCGGTACCGACAGCCAGGTGCTGGGGGACCCGGAGATCGTCCGCATGATCCTGCCCGCGGTCCGGGCCGACTACCGGGCCGCCGAAACCTACCGGTACGCGCCCGGGGCGCCGCTGACCTGCCCGGTCTTCGTCCTCACCGGCGACAGCGACCCGCACGTGACCCCCGAGGAGGCACGCGCCTGGCAGGGGCACACCACGGGCCCGTACACGTTGCGGACCTACCCCGGCGGTCACTTCTACCTCAACTCCCAGGCGGCCTCCGTACTGGGGGAGATCACGGCGCACCTGAGCTGACGCACCCCGGGCCGGGCGAAGGCTCCTGCCGAGTCCGGTGGGGGCCTTTTTCCCGTGCCCGGACGATCGTGCGGGAAAACGGCCTGGTGGCGCATACCATGTCCCCAAATGCGTGCGTGATACGCATGGACCGATGAAGAGGACGAATGAAGGCGGGACGCTCCATGACCAGTAACGAGGGCAGCGGCCTGCCGGGCAGCATCGACGTGCTGTGGGAGCTGCGCAGCAAGGAGCAGCGCGGAGCACGCGCCGGACTGAGCGCGGCGCGCATCGTCACGGCTGCGATCGAGTACGCGGACCAGTTCGGGCTGGGATCCCTGTCGATGGCCCGGGTGGCCGAGCGACTCGACTTCGCGACGATGTCCCTGTACCGGCACGTGTCGAGCAAGGACGAACTGCAGTCGCTCATGGTCGACATGGCGTACGGCAGGCCGCCGCTGCTCGAAGGCAGCGACAAGGACTGGCGCGGCGGTCTGGAACTGTGGGCCCGCGCGTTCCTGGAGATCTTCCGGCGCCACCCGTGGATGCTCCAGATCCCGGTCAGCGGGCCGCCGCTGGAGCCGGGCCAGATGAGCTGGCTCGAATGCGGGCTGCGCACCCTCGGGCGCACCGGGCTCTCGCCCAACGAGAAGCTGTCGGTGATGCTGCTGATGGTGGGCTACGTACGCAACAACGCGCAGCTGTCCATGGGGCTGACCAGCCAGGACGTGAGCGAGGCCGAGCTGATGGCCAACTACGGGCGGGCGATGGACAAGTTCGTCGACGCGGAGACCTTCCCCGCGGTCCGGGAGTTGATCGAGGCCGGGACGTTCGCGGAGACGGACGACGACTTCACCTTCGGCCTCCAGCGGGTGCTCGACGGGATCGAGGTGCTCATCCGCGTCAAGGCCGGCGAGAACCCGTTGGCCTGACGGCGTCGGAGGAACCGCGCGCGGAACGCTGCGCGCGGAACCCCCGCGCAGAACCACGGACACGGCGAAAGACGTCCGCCCCGACCACCTTGCGGTGGTCGGGGCGGACGTCTTTCGGACCCTTCGGGCCTGCCCGGGATCAGCGGTAGGCGACCGAAGAGTGCGGTGCGGCGGCGGGGGTGGAAGCCGCACCAGCGGTGGACTGGGCGTGCTGGGGTTCCTGCGACTGCGCGGCCTCGACCGAGCCGGGCAGCGCCGCCTCGATCGGGGTCTTGCGGAGCAGGAGGGTGGCGATCACGGCGGTGAGGGCCATGAGGGCCGCACCGGCGACCGAGGCCACCTGGAGGCCGTGCGTGAAGGCCTCCCGGCTGGCTTCGATCACCTGGGCGCCGACCTGCTGCGACTGGTGGGCGGCCACGTCGGCCGCACCGCCGATGGTGTTGCGCAGGGAGTCGAGGGCCGAACCGGTGACCCCGGCCGGGCTCACGCTCGCCATGTCGTCGCGGTAGACGGCCGAGCCGATGCTGCCGAGCGAGGCGAAGCCGAAGGCGATGCCGAACTCGGTGAAGGTCTCCGACGTCGCGACCGAGGAACCGGCCTGCTCCGGCGGAGCGGAGGTGACCACGATCTCGGCGGCCAGCGTCTTCGACGCCACCATGCCGCCGGCCAGGAGGCCGACGCCGACCAGGACCACTGCGATGTTGGAGTCGACCTCGACCTGGCTCAGGACGCCGAAGCCGACGGCCATGATGACCAGGGCGGAGCCGATGAGTACGGCCGGGCGGACCTTGCGGCCGAGCGAGGCGGAGAGAGCGACCGCGACACCGATGGCCGGCATGGGCGCCAGCGACCAGAGCGAGGCCTTGAGCGGGGAGTAGCCGAGCACCATCTGGAGGTACTGGTTGGTCAGGACGCTGCTGCCCATGAGGGCGAACGCCACCATCAGGTTGACGATGACCGCGCCGCTGAAGCCGCCGCTGCGGAACAGCGAGATGTTGATCATGGGGTTGGCGGTCGTCTTCTGGCGGACCACGAAGGCGACGATCAGGAGCGCACCGACGACGGCCCAGACGACCGCGCCCTGGCTGTAGCCCTCGATGACGAGCTCCTTGAACCCGTAGATCAGCGTCATCACACCGGCCAGGGACAGCACCGTGCTCAGCAGGTCGAGCTTGCCGCGGTTCGGGTCGCGGTACTCGGGCAGCAGGATCGGAGCCAGGATCAGGACCAGGACCATCACCGGGGTGTTGATCAGGAAGACCGAGCCCCACCAGAAGTTGTTCAGGAGCAGACCGCCGACGACCGGACCGATGGCGGCACCCGAGGTGAGCGTGCCACCCCAGGCCGCGATGGCCGTCTTGCGTTCCTTCGAGTCGTGGAACATGTTGCGGATCAGCGCGAGAGACGTCGGCGTCAGTGTCGACGCGGCGAGACCGAGCAGGGCCCGCGAGGCGATGAGCATCTCAGGGCTGGTCGAGAAGGCCGCGCAGGCGGAGGCCGCACCGAACAGGGCGGCACCGATCAGCAGAAGCTTTCGACGCCCGATGCGGTCGCCCAGCCAGCCGACGGTGACCAGGGTGCCGGCCAACACGAAGCTGTAGATGTCCATGATCCACAGCAGCTGCGACGCGGTGGGCGAGATGTCCTCGCTCAGCGGCGCGATGGCAAAGCCCAGCACGGACACGTCGACTGCGACCAACAAGGTGACCAGGACGATCACCACTAGGCCGCACCACTCCTTCATTCCTGCCTTGGGCTTCAGTTCCGTCATGGTAATCGTCCATATCCTCTCGGCGTACGTGGCACGCAGAGCGTATCAGGTACGCAAGCGCGTGTCACGTACTCGTTGGGGGGTGGAGGGGGAGTGGGGGGTGGCGCCGCGACGGAGGCCGCAACGGAAGGGGCAACGGAGGGACGGCGAGCGGGGCCGGCCGAGGGGGTTCCCGTGCGGCGGCGGGACACACCTTGAGCGCCGTGGGGTGCGGTACCCCAGGCGCTCGGTCGAATCGTTATGAGTCAGGCCCTGCACAAAAAGCGGATCGTCGATGCGGAGCGATAACGCAGGGTTTTCTTGAGACATTTCGTGTCCCTGAACGCAAGCGTATTCCGGGTGGACAACTCGCCCGGTCGGCGGCCGAAGTTTCGCTCTGCAAGCTATCGGAGCGAATTGCCCCGGAGCTACCCCTATCCACCCCTAATTCACCGTGCGCCCGTCGCGATCGGAGAGCAGGGGTCGGCCGGGGGAGGGCCCGGCCTCACCGCGCAGCCTGCTGGGGGGAGGGGTGGGGCAGTCGTGATCCTAGGGGGCCCGAGGCCGCGCTCAGGGGTGGGCGGACCACCCCCTGCCGAAGTAATTTTCGAGAGATATCAGTCCGTGGCGACTGAGTGGAATGCTCGCGAAAACCCGGCGCAGGGATGGATTTCCGGCCCGGGCAGACGCGGTAAAGCGTAGCTCGTTTCGGGTCGTCGAATGGCATGGGAGGGTGTGCTCGGTGAGCAACGAGGAGAAGCTTCTCGGATATCTACGCCGGGCTACCACCGACCTGCGCGACGCCCGCAAACGGCTCGCCGAGGCGGAACGCAGGGCGTCCGGCGAACCGATCGCGATCGTGGGCATGGCGTGCCGCTACCCGGGCGGCGTGAACTCGCCCGAGGAACTGTGGCAGCTCGTGGCCGAGGGGCGGGACGGGGTGTCCGCGTTCCCCACGGACCGTGGTTGGAACACCGACGCCCTGTACGACCCCGAGCCGGGCAAGCTCGGCAGGACGATCACCCGTGAGGGCGGGTTCCTGTACGACGCCGGTGACTTCGACGCGGGCCTGTTCGGGATCTCCCCCCGCGAGGCCCTGGCCCTCGACCCGCAACAGCGCCTGCTCCTGGAGGCCTCCTGGGAGGCCATCGAGAACGCCGGCATCGCCCCGCACACCCTCAAGGGCAGCCGGACCGGCGTCTTCGGCGG
The DNA here is from genome assembly GCF_040612395.1 of Streptomyces sp. NPDC006430. NCBI lineage: Bacteria > Bacillati > Actinomycetota > Actinomycetes > Kitasatosporales > Streptomycetaceae > Streptomyces > Streptomyces sp. NPDC006430. The sequence continues at coordinate 1,467 of NZ_JBEXQA010000059.1, read as the reverse complement.
CGTGATGTACCACGACTACGCACTGGGTACGGAAGCCGCCGCGACCACCGGCGGCAGCCTCATCACCGGCCGGGTGGCGTTCAGCCTGGGCCTGGAGGGCCCGGCAGTGACCGTCGACACGGCGTGCTCGTCCTCGCTGGTCGCGATGCACCTGGCGGCGCAGTCCCTGCGGTCGGGCGAGTCCACGCTCGCCCTGGCCGGTGGTGTCACGGTGATGACCGAGCCGGACATGTTCCTCTACTTCAGCCACCAACGCGGCATGGCCGCAGACGGCCGCTGTAAGCCCTTCGCAGCCGCGGCCGACGGGACCGGCTGCTCGGAGGGCGTCGGCGTCATCGTGCTGGAACGCCTCTCCGACGCCCGCCGCAACGGCCACCAGGTCCTGGCCGTCATGCGCGGCAGCGCGGTCAACCAGGACGGCGCGTCCAGCAGCATGACCGCCCCCAACGGCCCCTCCCAGCAGCGGGTGATCCGCAGCGCCCTGGAGAACGCCGGCCTGACCGTCACCGATGTCGACGCCGTGGAAGCACACGGCACCGGCACCCGGCTCGGCGACCCGATCGAAGCACAGGCCCTACTGGCGACGTACGGTCAGGGCCGCGACGATGACAAGCCGTTGTGGCTGGGCTCCCTCAAGTCGAACCTGGCGCACACCCAGGCCGCGGCCGGAGTCGGCGGCGTGATCAAGATGATCCAGGCGCTGCGCCACGGCCTCCTGCCCAAAACCCTCCACGCGCAGGACCCGACCCCGCACGTGGATTGGGAGACGGGCAACGTCAAGCTGCTCACCGAGCCGGTCGCCTGGCCGGCGGGCGAACGCCCGCGCCGCGCCGCAGTCTCCTCGTTCGGCCTCAGCGGTACGAACGCGCACGTCATCCTGGAGGAAGCCCCCGCCACCGAGTCCGCCGAGGCCGAAGGCCGCGAACTGCCGGTGGTGCCGGTCGTCCTGTCGGGTCGCTCCGCCCAGGCCCTGACCGACCAAGCCCGGCGCCTGCACGCCCACGTCACGGCGCACCAGGACGTGTCACCGACCGACCTCGCCTTCTCCTCGGCCACCACACGTACGGCCCACGAGCACCGCGCGGTGGTTCTCGGCATGGACCGTGAGGAACTCCTCTCTGGTCTGACCGCCCTCGCGGAGGGCGGCACGGCCGCGGGAGTGGTGACCGGTACGGTCCGGGAGGGCAAGTCGGCGTTCCTGTTCACGGGTCAGGGTGCGCAGCGTCTGGGGATGGGTCGTGAACTGCACGCGGCGTTCCCGGTGTTCGCCCAGGCCCTCGATGCCGTGGTCGCCGCCCTCGATGCGCATCTGGGCACGCCGTTGTACGAGGTGATGTGGGGCGAGGACGAGGCCCTGCTCAACAGCACCGCATACACGCAGCCCGCCCTCTTCGCGATCGAGACGGCCCTGTTCCGACTCGTCGAGTCCTGGGGTGTGCGCCCCGACTTCCTGGCCGGGCATTCGAT
>NZ_JBEXQA010000058.1:0-21792 GCF_040612395.1 Streptomyces sp. NPDC006430 | reverse complement strand
GGTAGCCGGACAGAACAGTCGCAGGACAGTCCAGCAGGACGTCAGTCAGACCCTGAGCCACGACCACCGGAACCCGCTACGAGTATCAATGTCAGACCCTGCACCTACCGTGACGGCATGGACATCGACGTGCGACTCGTACCGTGGGCCGAGGACGACTTCTGGCTCTTGCTGCGCAAGAACGAACCGCTCATGACCGAGCACCTCGGCGGTCCGGAAACCGATGCCAAGCTCAAGGACCGCCATCAGCGCTATCTGGCGCTGAGCGCCCGCGAGCCCGCGGCAGGACGCATGTTCCGCATCGTGGCCGAGGACCGGACCGTGGGAACGATCGGCTTCTGGGAACGCACCTGGAAGGGCGAGGACGTCTACGAGACCGGCTGGGGCATCCTCCCCGAGTTCCAGGGGCGGGGCCTCGCCGCGATCGCGGCCCGCGCGCTCATCTCCCACGCGAGCACGCACGGCACCCGCCGCCACCTGCACGCCTTCCCGTCCGTGGACCACCCGGCGTCCAACGGCGTGTGCCGCACCGCGGGGTTCGAGCTCCTCGGTGAATCCGAGTTCGAGTACCCGCCCGGCCACTGGCACACGAGCAACGATTGGCGGGCCGTACTGACCGGTCCGGCGTAGCACCGGCCTCGCCCGGCGCCTGCACGGGAGCCTCAGCGCAAGCCCGTTCTGGCGCCCTGCTTGGTGGCGGGCCGGGGCCGCGGCGCCTCGACGGGCTTCTTCTGGGGTGGAGGCGTCCTGGGCGGGTAGGAGGGCGGCACCTTCGGCCCGCTCGCCCCGGCCGGCTTCGTCGTCATGCCACCACGCTAGGGGCACGGACGGGCTCTCCGGAAGGCCGCCCCCCGGACGGGGCCCCGGCGGGGCGCTCGGCCCCGGTCCGGGAACCGCTGGTGGGCCCTCAGCCTGCGGAGGCGAAGGCACGCAGGCCCGTAACGGACCAGACCTCCGTGATGCGTCCGTCCGTGACCGCCAGGATGTCGATGCCGCTCTTGCCCACCGTGGACCCCGACGCGTCGGGGAACGTGACGGTCCACCGGGCCGCTATCTGCCCGGTGACCGCGTCCACCACCGGCGTGCCGCTCAAGGAGTAGTGCAGACCGGGGATGGACTCGCGGTGCGCGGCGACGAAGCGTGCCAGGTCGTCCGGGCCGCGCAGGTCGTCGGTGGCGGCGGACTCGGCGGCGTTGGCGAAGGAGACCCGGAAGCCGGGAGCGACAATCCGGTCGGCGAGAGCCAGATCGCCGTTCCACAGCGCGGTCCACTGCTCGAAGAGCCGTACGCCCAGGGACTGGAAGTCGGCGGACGGCGTGTTCAGGATGTTCGTGCTCATACGGAGTGCCTCACTTCTTGTTCTGCGCTCGTGCGCCGTCGGGCGGGCCGGTGCCGGCCGCCCGTGGCTCCAAGGCTCTCCGCTTGCCGCGACACCGTCCTGTCGGTGTTTACGGTCACATCCGCTTTCCCGGACCGCCCAGGCCGTCCAGGCTGTCCAGGCCGGTGAGTTCGCGGCCGAGGACGTCCAGCGCGGCGAGGTCCACCTGCCGCCGGGGAGCCTGCTCGGGAAGGACTTGGGCCTGCCGTATGCGGTCGAACCGGAAGCCGCGGGTCGCGCCCCTGAGCCGGCACCAGGCGATCAGGTACCAGTGTTCTCCACCCAGGAATCCCAAGGGCTCGACCAGCCGGTCGGTGGCGGCGCCGTGACGATCCGCGTACCGCAGCCGGACCACCCGTCCGTCGGCCAGCGCGTCTTGGAGCACGCGCGGCACCGAGACGGCGGGTGTTCCGGAGTCGATCAGCTGGACCCGGGCGGCGAAGTCGGCTGCCCGTTCCTGTTCCTGGGGCGGCATGACGGCGAGCACCTTGTGCAGCGCGGACCGGGCGGCCTCCGTGAAGGGCGTTCCGGCCAGCGCGTGCAGGCCCGCCGCCAGGGCCGTCGCCTCAGCAGCGGTGATGGACAGCGGCGGAAGGCTCCGGCTGCGGTCCAGGACGTACCCGCCGGTCCGGCCGGTCTCGGCGTAGACCGGCACGCCGGATTCCTGGAGGGAGCGCAGGTCCCGTTCGATGGTGCGGGTGCTCACCTCGAAGCGCTGGGCCAGCCAGCGCGCGCTGCGAGGTCGGGGCGCCACTGCACGCAGCTCCTCGACCAGGGCGTACAACCTGTCCGTTCGATTCACGAGGCCTCAGCCTAGGCGCGGCAGAGCGCCCTCACCCGGGTGGTCCCTGGAGTCCACCGGGCGGCCGGTGTCCCGAAGGTTCTGGCGCGCGTGGCGGTGACGGTCCGCCTGCGCCGAAGGCCAGGTCGGCGAAGCGTTCCCCGATACGACGGTGCGTGGCGGTGTCGGGGTGGAGTTGGTCGGGCAGCGGCAGCTCGGCGAAGTCGGCCTCGCCGTAGAGGCGTCGGCCGTCAAGGTGGTGCAACTGGGGGTCATCGGCTGTCCGCTGCTCCACGATGCGGGCTAGTTCCCCGCGGATGACGCCGCGGGTGAGCTTCCCGGCTGCGCGCTCCGCGGGGTCGCCCGCGGCCCGGAACTGCAGTTTTCCGGCGCTGAGGTTGCTGAGGTCCGGGGCGCTGGGTCCGGGGGTGCCCTCGTGGATGGGGCACAGGAGGGGTCCTTCACCCGGTCGGGCAGACCGGTGAACCTGAGCGCAAATGGGCCTTGGTGGGCAGCCGGTGGGGCAGCACACCGTGCTCGGTCCGTTCCAGTTCGGCGGCCGGCGCGTCGGCGCCCTGGAGAAGTGGCCGATTCCGCGCACGAATGGCCGACTTCTTGCCGCGCGTTCTGCTGGAGCACGGAGAGGATGTTGCCGGCCGGGTCCTTGAACCAGGCGATCGCGGGGCCGGGGGTCACCCGGGCGATCCCCTTCACGTCCTGGTCGTACTCCTCGTAGCGTTCGAACACCACGTCGCGTGCGAAGATGCCGCGCAATCGGGTCAGTTCGCCGTTCGGGGCCGGGGTCGAGGGCGACGGCCGCATGTCAGAGCCGGGGTTGCCCCGGACGGGCGCCGACGCCGCCCCAACTTGCCCTTCTCCCTTTAAAGAACATAAGCCATGCATACCATCTCGGATTATTTTGCCCAACCGAGACACTTGAGGCCGCGTGTCTGATGGCCGGAAGTCCGGGCCGTCGGAGAAAACTGGTCAGCCATCGAGAGCCGGTACGCATGTCACCGACACAGAACCTCACATGGAACTGTTTCTGCATCGAAATGCGGAGGTATCACGATTGCATTCGTTCACGACGGAGGACGGAAAACGCTCGACCGTCCACCTGACCGGCCGCCGCATCGCCACGGCGTTCACGACCTTCCTCATACTCTCCTTGATTGGCGTGACCGGCCCCATCAGCGAGGCCGAGGCCGCCTCCCCCTATGGCATCAAGGCCGTCGCCATCGCCGCTTCCAAACGGGGTGCACCTTACGTATTCGGCGCGACGGGGCCGAGGGCATTCGATTGCTCGGGCCTCACGCTCTACGCCTTCCGAAGAGCCGGCCGCGCACTCCCCCGAACCGCCGAAGAGCAATACCGACGCACCCATCATATTTCCCGCGTTCACCGCGCGCCGGGCGATCTCGTCTTCTTCCCCACGGGCGCGAGCATAGGCCATGTGGGCATCTACGCCGGTCACGACAGGATCTGGCACGCGCCCCGGCCGGGTACCCGCGTACGGCTGGAGCGCATCTGGAGCGGAAAGGCCCGCTACTCACGTGCCAACTGACCCGCCCCGCAGCGGGAGGCCCCCGCTGCGGGGAGTTCCGTGCTCCCCGCAGCGGGCGGCCGGCCAACCGGGTCAGTGCGCCCAGGGGCCCCACACGTTCTCGTGCCTTTCCACCCACCGCTTCGCCGCCTGCTGCGGCGACAGTTTCTCCTCGGCGATCATCAGGGCCACCTCGTTCTGGTCCGCCTCGGTCCAGTGGAACTTCTTCAGGAAGTCGGCCGCCTTCCCTCCCGACTCGGCGAAGCGCGTGTTCAGGTACTTCTGTAGCGGCGTGTGCGGGTAGGCGCAAGCGACCTTCTGCGGATCGTCCGCGCAGCCCTCGGTGTACTCGGGGAGCTTCACCTCGGTCATCGGGACGCGTTCGAAGAGCCACTGCGGCTCGTACCAGTACGTCAGGAAGGGCTTGTGCTCCTTGGCGAACTGCTTGATCTGGGTGATCTGTGCTGCCTCGGAGCCCGCGAAGACGACCTCGAAGTCCAGGCCCAGATTCTTCACGAGCGCCTTGTCGTTGGTGACGTAGGACGGGGAGCCGTCCATCAGCTGACCCTTGCCCCGGCTCTCGGCGGTGCGCAACTGGTCGGCGTAGGCGTCGAGGTTCTTCCAGTCGGTGACGTCGGGGTGGGCCTCGGCGAAGTACGTGGGGACGAACCAGCCGATGTGGCCCGTCACCCCGAGGTCACCGCCCGGGGTGACGGTCTTCTTGCCCTCGACGTACCGCTTCTCCTGCTCGGGGTGGCCCCAGTCCTCCAGGATCGCGTCCACGCGCCCCTGGCTGAGGGCGTCCCAGGCGGGGACCTCGTCCACCTGGACCGTGTCCACGCGGTATCCCAGCTCGTGTTCGAGGAGGTAGGCGGCGACGGCGGTGTTCGCCTGGGCGCCGACCCAGGACTGGACGGACAGGGTGACGGTCTTCGCGCCCCGTGCGGCGGCGTAGGGCGAGGACTGGCGGGTCATGTCGGCGGCTCCGCAGCCGGTGAGCACGGCGAGGCCGGTCGCGGCGGCGAGTACGGCCAGGCTGCGGCGGCTGGGGCGGTGTGCGCGCGGCACGTCAGGCCTCCTTCGTGGGCTGGGTGACGCGGTCGAGCAGCAGGCCGAGGCAGACGATCGCGGCGCCGGCCACCAGACCGGTGGCCAGGTCGCCCTGGGCGAGGCCGAGGACGACGTCGTAGCCGAGTGCGCCACCACCGACCAGGCCACCGATGATCACGACGGCCAGGACCAGGACCACGGCCTGGTTGACGGCCAGCAGCAATGCGGGCCGAGCGAGCGGAAGTTGGACCTGCCACAGTTGCTGTGCGCGGGTCGCGCCGAGGGAGCGGGCGGCTTCCGTGACGGCCGGGTCCACCTCGCGCAGGCCCTGGACGGTGATCCGGACGACGGCGGGGAGCGCGTACACGACGGCGGCAGCCGCGGCCGGTGCACGACCGACGCCGAACAGCGCGACCACGGGGATGAGGTAGACGAACTGCGGCAGGGTCTGGCACACGTCGAGCACCGGGCGCAGCAGACGCTGTGTCCGGGCGCTGCGCGCGGCACCGACGGCGATCGCGAAACCGAGTACGAGGGTGACGGCGACGGCGGCCAGTACCTGGGAGAGCGTGTCGAGGGAGGCTTCCCACACACCGAGCACGCCGACGGCGGCCAGGGCGAGGACGGCGGTGAGCGCGGTGCGCCAGGTGCCGACGTACAGGGCGAGCGCTGCGGCCAGCAGCAGGAGCAACCACCAGGGCGCGGCCTGGAGACCGCTGCGCAGGGGGTCGAGGATCCAGCCGGTGAAGCCGGCGGCCCAGTCCGCGGTGCCGCCGACGAGGGGCACTCCGGAGTAGAGGTGGGCGGTCATCCAGGCGACGGCCGCGTTCACGGGCTCCGCGAGGGGCACCGTCCAGGAGGCGGGCCACAGGGAGGTGCCGGCGATCCGGCCGGCGATGGCGGCGGCGACCGCCGCGAGGACCGTGAGCAGGCGTCCGTACCAGCCGGCGAACACCCTGCGCAGCAGGTGTGGTTCGCGGGCGGGGTCGGGGGCCGTGCCGATCCGGCGGCCCGCGGCGTCGGCGGTGCGGTCGAGGACGACGGCGAGCAACACGATGGGGATGCCTGCGGCCAGGGCGGCGCCGACGTCCACGGAGGCGAGGGCCTGGTAGACGCGGTCGCCGAGGCCGCCGGCGCCGATCACGGACGCGATGACGGCCATGGACAGGCCCGTCATGATGGTCTGGTTGACGCCGAGCATGAGTTGGCGACGGGCGAGCGGGAGGCGGGCGGTGAGCAGCCGCTGGCGTCCGGTGGCGCCGAGGGACTTCGCGGCCTCCAGCACTCCCGCGTCGGCCTCGCGCAGGCCGAGGGCGGTGAGCCGGGCCATCGGCGGGGCCGCGTAGATCACGGTGGCCAGGACGGCGGCGGGCACGCCGATGCCGAACACGAGCACCATCGGTAGCAGGTACGCGAAGGCCGGCAGGACCTGCATGGTGTCGAGTACGGGGCGCAGGGCGCGATGGGTGCGCGGGGAGAGCCCGGCGGCGAGGCCGAGCAGGGCGCCGACGACTACGGAGGCGGCGACGGCCACGACCATCAGCGCGAGGGTCTGCATGGTCGGCACCCACATGCCGAGCAGTCCGCAGGCGGCGAACGCGGCGGTGCAGGTCAGGGCGAGCCGGATGTCCGCGAGGCGCCAGGCAACCAACGCGGCCAGGGCGGTGACCCCGGTCCAGCCCGCGGCGAGCAGGACGACGTACACGGCGCGGACGGAGATCACCACGGCATTGCTGACGTGCCCGAAGAAGTAGAGGAACAGCGGGTGGCTGTCGCGGTGGTCGATGATCCAGTCACCGGCGCGGCCGAGCGGGCCGGCCAGGTCGACGGCCAGGGCCGCGGGCCAACCGCCGGCGCCCGGGAAGACGACGGCGAGCGGGACCAAAACGGCGGCGGTGACGGCGAGCGGCAGCAGGAGCCGGCGACCGGTGCGGCGGCCGGCCAGGAAGACGCTGCCGGGCAGGAATCTGCGGAGGCGGTCCGGCGGCGCGGACGCGGCACGGGAGCCGTCCGGGAGCACGGGCCGTTCGGGAGACTGCGGGGCCCCCGACGCGGCGGAGGTGCGGGTGGGGGCTGTGGCCGCGGTCATCCGCCCCACCTCCTGGTGCCGGGGACAGCGGACGTGGGACGGGCGGTGCAGGTCATGCGGCCACCTCCCGCGCGGTCGTGCCCGGGAGTCCAGCCACGACTGCGAGCAGCCCGGCGTCGTCGACGACGCCCAGGCACCTGCCGTGGTCGACGACCCGGACCGGGCCGCCGCTCCGGGCGACCGCCTCGATGGCCTCCACCACGGTCGTGGCGGGGGTGAGCGCGGGACCGTGCTCGGCCTCGGCGGCCGTGGCGGGGCGCATCGCGGTGCGGACGGTGAGCACCTGCTCCCGGGGCACGTCGCGGACGAAGTCGCGTACGTAGTCGTCGGCGGGTGAGCCGACGATCTCCTCGGGGGTACCGAGCTGCACGATGCGGCCGTCGCGCATCAGCGCGATGCGGTCGCCCAGGCGCAGGGCCTCGGCGAGGTCGTGCGTGATGAAGACCATGGTGCGGCCCTCTTCGTGGTGGAGCCGGGCGACCTCTTCCTGCATCTCGCGGCGGATGAGCGGGTCGAGGGCGCTGAACGGCTCGTCGAACAGCAGCACTTCCGGGTCGGCGGCGAGGGCTCGGGCGAGCCCGACGCGCTGCTGCTGGCCGCCGGAGAGCTGTCCGGGGCGGCGGTTCTCAAGGCCTTCGAGGCCCACCTTGGCGGTCATCTCGGCCGCCTTCGCGCGGCGCTCCACGCGGTTGACGCCCTGGATCTCCAGCCCGTAGGCGACGTTGTCGAGGACGCTGCGGTGCGGCAGCAGGCCGAAGTGCTGGAACACCATGGCGGCGCGGTGGCGGCGCAGGGCCCGCAGCCGGGTGGCGTCCATGGCGAGGACGTCCTCGCCGTCGATGGCCAAGGTCCCGGCCGTGGGCTCGATCAGCCGCGTCAGACAGCGTACGAGGGTGGACTTGCCGGAGCCGGACAGACCCATCACGACGAAGACCTCGCCCTTGCGGACGTCGAAGGTGACGTCGCGTACGGCAGCGGTGCAGCCGGTACGTGCGCGCAGCTCGGCGGCGGGCAGTTCAGCCTGTACGGAGCCGGGGACCTTGACGGCCTCGCCCTCGGGCCCGAAGACCTTCCAGAGGCCGCCGACCGAGAAGACGGGTGCGTCGGGGGCCGCGCCGGATGCGGGCGTCGGGTGCGGGGCCGGGGCCGGGGCCGGGGCCGGGGTGGAGGCGGGCGTGGGGCGCGGGGTGGGGCGCGGGGCGTTCATCGGGTACCGCCCTCCCGCTTCAGCAGTTCGGCGGCCTTTTCGCCCACCATGAGGACTCCGATCATCGGGTTGACCGCGGGCATTGTCGGGAAGACGGAGGCGTCCGCGATCCGGATGCCGTCGAGGCCGCGGACCTTCAGGTCGGGTCCCACGACGGCGTAGGGGTCTTCGGCGGCGCCCATCTTGCAGGTGCCCGCGGGGTGGTAGACGGTGTGGGCGACCGAACGTGCGTAGGCGCTCAGGGCCTCGTCGTCGGTGATCTCCGGACCGGGGCAGACCTCCCGCTTCAGCCATCCTGCGAGGGGTTCGGTCGCAGCGATCTCGCGGGCGATCTTGATGCCGTCCACCAGGGTCCGGCCGTCGTAGTCGTCCTCGTCGGTGAAGTAGCGGAAGTCCAGGGCCGGTTTGACATCGGGGTCCGCACTGGTCAGGTAGAGACGGCCGCGGCTACGGGGCTTGGGGATGTTGGGGGTCAACGAGACGCCGTGCGAGGGGCGTTCGTATCCGATGCGCTCCGGATTGTCGGTGAAGGGGACCTGGTAGAAGTGGAACATCAGGTCGGGCCCCTGGGATTCGGGGTCGCGCCGGACGAACAGTCCCGCGTCACTGTCCATCGCGGAGTTCTCCGGGATCGGCCCGTCGGTCTCCCAGACGATCACCGACTCGGGGTGGTCGAGCAGGTTCTCCCCCACGCCGGGCAGATCGTGCACCGGGGGTATGCCGAGGGCTTCCAGGTCCGCACGCGGTCCGATGCCGGAGTGCAGCAGCAGCCGCGGGGTGTCGACGGCGCCGGCGCACACCAGTACCTCGCGACGAGCGGTGATCAGGGATCGCGTGCCGTCCTGGGCCCGTACGTGGACCCCGCGGGCCCGGCTGCCGTCGAGTTCCAGTCGGTAGGCCCACGTCTCCAGCAGGATGTGGAGGTTGGGGCGTTCGTCCATCACCGGGTGGAGGTAGGCCACCGAGGCGGAGGAGCGCTTGTTGTCCTCCGGGTGGTAGGCCAGGTCGAAGAAGCCGACCCCGTCGTGGAACGGCTTGCGGTTGAAGCCCTCGACGCGGGGGACGCCCAGGGCGGACCGGGCGGCGTACACGAAGTCACGGGCGATGGCGTTGCGGTCCTTCTCGGCCACCGGAACGATGTGGTTGAGGAGCACGTCGAAGTACGGGTCCATGGCAGCGGCGTGCCACCCCTCAGCGCCCGCCTGCGACCACTCGTCCCAGTCGGACGGGAGCGGTTTGAAGGCGATGAGGGTGTTGTGCGAGGAGCAACCGCCGAGGACGCGGGCCCGGCTGTGGCGGATGTGGGAGTTGCCCCGCGGCTGTTCGGTGGTGGGGTAGTCGTAGTCGAGTTCGCCGCCGAGCAGGCCCATCCAGCGGCGCAGGGTGAGCACGTCGGGCCGGTGGACGTCGCTGGGGCCGCCCTCGATGACGGCAACGGTGGTACCGGGGTCCTCGGTCAGGCGGGAGGCGATCACCGAACCGGCGGTGCCGCCGCCGACGACCACGTAGTCGTACTCCTGCGGGCCGGCGCTCGTGTGCGTGTGCGTGTGCGTGTGCGTGGTCATGGTCCTCCTCCTTCAGCCCGCGAACCAGCGCACGGGGCGCGGAGCGAGGTTCTGGTAGACGTGCTTGGTCTCGCGGTACTCGGCCAGGCCCGCCGGGCCCAGTTCGCGACCGATGCCCGACTTCCCGAAGCCGCCCCACTCAGCCTGCGGCAGGTAGGGGTGGAAGTCGTTGATCCACACGGTGCCGTGGCGCAGCCGGCCCGCCACGCGACGGGCGCGCCCCGGGTCCGCGGTCCACACCGCGCCGGCGAGCCCGTACTCGGTGTCGTTGGCGAGGGCGACGGCCTCTTCCTCGGTACGGAAGGTCTCGACGGTCAGGACCGGCCCGAAGACCTCCTCCCGTACGACGCGCATCCCGCGGTGGCAGCGGTCGAGGACGGTCGGCCGGTAGAAGTAGCCGGGCCCGTCGGGCCGTACGGCGCCGGACCGCGGTACGGCGCCCTCGGCGAGGGCGGAGGCGACGTACGCCTCGGTCCGCGCGAGCTGGGCCGCGGACACCAGCGGGCCGCATTCGACTCCGGGTGTCGTGCCGCGGCCGAGGCGGATCCGGTCGGCGCGACGGGCGAGTTCGGCGACGAAACGCTCGGCGACGGGCTCCTCGACGATGAGCCGGGAGCCGGCGGAACAGACCTGACCACTGTGCATGAAGGCCGCGTTGAGGGCCTGGTCGACGGCGGTGTCGAAGTCGTCCTCGGTGGCGCAGGCATCGGCGAAGACGACGTTGGGGTTCTTGCCGCCGAGTTCGAGGGCGACCTTCTTCACGGAGTCGGCGGCTGCGCGCATGACCTTCGTACCGCTGCTGAGGCCGCCGGTGAAGGAGACGAGGTCCACGTCGGGGTGGGCGGCGAGGCGGGCGCCGACCGGATCGCCCGCGCCGGTCACCAGGTTGGCGACGCCGGCCGGTAGGCCGGCCTCCACCAGCAGGCCTATGAGCGCCACCGTGGACAGCGGGGTGATCTCGCTGGGCTTGACGACGAAGGTGTTGCCCGCCGCGAGGGCCGGTGCGATCTTCCAGCTGGCCTGGAGGAGCGGGTAGTTCCAAGGGGTGATCAGGGCGCAGACGCCGACCGGCTCATGGACGACGACGCTGTGGATCTCTGGGGATCCGGCATCGACCACGCGCCCCGCGCCCTCCCCCGTGACGAGGTCGGCGAAGTAACGGAAGGCGTCGCTGACGCAGTCCACGTCGACGCGGCCCTCCTCCAGCGTCTTGCCCGCGTCCCGACTCTCCATGAGCCCGATGCGCTCGCGGTCACGCTGGAGCAGGTCGGCGGTGCGCCGCAGGAGCGCGGCACGCTCCGAGACCGGGGTCCCGGGCCACTCCCCGCCGTCGAAGGCCGCCCGGGCGGCGCCGACGGCCGCATCGGTGTCCGCCGTGGCGCCCTCGGCGACGACGGCCAGGACAGTGGCGTCCGCCGGGTCCAGGACCTCTCGGGTGGCTCCTGAGACGGCTGACCGCCAGGTCCCGGCGATGTGGATGGTCTTCTGCTCCGACACGACGCGCTGTACCTCCGCTTTCCGACACCGCGGTCCACCCGCGGTGATCTTGCATTCAGCGCGCTTGCCCGGTACCTCTCGACGCATGTCCCTTCGTCACTCGAAGTGACAGGGGTCACTCCACGTCGCGGGGGTCCCGGGCGGGTCCGGCCCGGGCGACGACGCCCCGCCGCACCGGTCCGCGGCCGTGACCGAATGGCCGGCGACGACCTTCGCCGCCCGGATCGCCCGTCCCCCGGGCGGCACGCACCGTCACCGGGGCCGCGCTCTGCGACGGGCGCGCCCCGACACGCAGCCTGCGCGGCGGGCCCGCACGCGGCAGGCCCGTGCGCGGCGGGGCCCGCACGCGCGGGGCGGGGTCGTCGCGTGCAGCTGCCGCGGGGCGATCGAGGGCGCTCCGTGCGGAGCGGACCGATCCGATCCGGCCATCCACCCGCCCTCCCGGGGCGGCTCCGGCCACCAGCCGCTCCGCGGACCGAGGCGTGCTGCACGCAGCGCACGGACGGCGGAACACCGGGCCGGGGAAGACCGTGACCCGACGGGCGATGAATCGTTTATCTGTCCGTCGCATCGCGTATCCACACCGCCCCCCTGCGGTCAGCGACGACCCGGCCCGGGCAGCGGACCCCCCTCCGCGGCCCGGGCCGAACGCCGTCGTCAGTCGGCGCCGGCAGGGCTCCGGGCCGAGTGGCACGGCGTGCCGCCCCGGGCGGATGCGTGTCCGGCCGGGCTGGAAATCGTTTGCGCCGGTATGACGACCACGCGTTCCACGTTCACCGTCACGGCGCGGCACCGCGCCCCGGACGACTGGGTCCGCGCCACGCGCGTCCCCCGGCAGCCGGCCCACGCCGCGGGCGGCGCGCCGCTGTTCGACGAGCTCGCCCGCGAGTGGGCGGCGCGCGGGGCGACCGTTCCGGGCCAGCCGGATCCGGCCTGGCGGCGACTGGTGTCCTGGGAGCATTTCCGGCACGAGACCGAAACCACCGTGCGGAACCTGCACCTGCGCGGTGCGGAGCCGACGCCCGAGCCCGCTCCCCCGAGCGCCGGCCGGCCGCGTTGGCAGCGTGTGTGAGGGGGCCGCGGCAAGGCCATCATGGCCATGTGAACCAGCCCCCGCCCCCACCCCCGCACTTCCCCCGCGGTAATGGTGTCCCGGGATTCATGGAGGCGGCTCCCACACCGCGGACAGCCGTCGTATGGCTTCCCCCGGCCGGGTTGTGGCCGGCCATCCAGGCCATCCGTGCTACCCACGACCCCCAGATCCGCCGCTGGCCGCCCCATGTGAACCTGGTCTTCGGCTTCGTCCCGGAGCCGGACTTCCCGGCCGCCGCTCCCCTGCTGGCCGCCGCAGCCGCCAGTAGGGAGCCGTTCGCCGTCCGCCTCAGCGGGGTGCACGGCTTCCGGCACCGCACGTACTCCACCGTCTGGCTCGACCCCGCCGCGGCCGGCCTCGCCCCCTGGACCGCGCTCCAGCGCGCCCTGGCCGAGCCCTTTCCCCGCTGCGTGGGGCGGTTCCCGAACTTCACGCCCCACCTGTCACTGGGCCGCACCCACGATCCGCGGGGCCTGGCCGCAGAGTGCGCCGCCCGGCTCGGCAGCATGCCGGCGGAGGTCAGCGAGATCGTGCTGCTGTCCCGCCGCGGCGACGAACCCATGAGGCAACGCGCCACGATCGCCCTGGGAACGGGTGCGCTCCACTGGCACCCTGAGGGGGAGGTCCCCCCTGGTCCGTGACGACCGGGACCCGGCTGACGACCGGGACCCGGCTCCAGCGGCTCGAAGGTGCTCAGCCGAGGAAGGTCACGGTGGCGGCCAGGAACCGTTCGGCGTCGTCGAGCCAGGGGTAGTGGCCCGCCCCCGGCTGGACGACGAGCGCGGCGTCCGGAAACAGCCCCGCGAACTCGGCCGCCGACCGAGGGGGGCTGTTCAGGTCGTACTCCCCGGCCAGCAACAGCACGGGGGCCCGACATGTGGCCAGCGCCGCGCGCGTGGCGTCGGGATCGAAGGCGCCGTCGGCCGCGAAGAGGGCGACGGCTTCCGGATTGCTCGGCCGGCCGACCGCGTGGTGTTCCTGCGCCGCGGGGTCCCACCTGCCGTAGAAGAAGGGCGCGATGGCCTCCCCGTCGCCGCCCGTGCCCTCGATGATCGCCTCCAAGGCGGCGTACGCGCTCGGGAACCACGGTTCGTGGCGCCGGAGTTGGGCGAGCCGGCGTCGCGCCTCCCCCGCGACTTCGATGCCGACGGCTCTCGTTCCGGGGCCGACCAGGGCGAGCCTGTCGAGGTTCTTCGGGTACCGGGCCACGTACTGCGTCGCGATGTTGGCACCGGCGGAGTGGCCGAGCAGGTCCATCCGGGGAAGCCCCAGATGGTCGCGCAGCGCCTCGACGTCCTCGACCAGGCGGTCACAACGGTAGGAGGCGGTATCCCGGGGGATCGCGGACGTACCCGTGCCGCGGAGGTCCAGGACGATCAGTCGGCGGTGGGCCGACAGGCCACCGAGGTCGCCGAGGTAACGGGAGTCGGTGGGGCCACCCGGGATGCAGACGAGCGGGGCGCCGTCTCCGATCGTGCGGTAGCCGAGCTGGGTGCCATCGGAAGCGAAGAAGGTGGGCATGCCGCGACCTTGCCAGTCCATAACCCGGCTATACAAGCAGGTTATGAACATTGCGGCCTGCGTGTATAACCGAGTCATGGCAGACGAGGAGTTCACCGAGGAGCAGGCCGGGCGGATGCTCGCCGGCATGAACGAGATCATCCGTGCGGGCGAGGAGATGCGGAAGGTGCGCACCGAGATGATCAAGCTGTTCGCCGGGTTCGGCTGGACCCAGGAGAAGATCGCCCGACTCACCGGTGTGAGTCAGCCCGCCGTGTCCAAGCAGGTGACCAAGTCCGGGGGTGACGCCGCCCCGCCGTCCCCGACGACCTTCTCCCTCGACCAGTACGACGCGCCCTGGCTGGAAGGGCGCCTGTGGGGCCTCGCCGAGCAGATCTCCGAGACCCTTCACGGTGCCGCCCGCTGCACGCACCACGTCGAGGCCGTCGCCCGGGGGAAGAAGCACTTCACGCCTCGGACCGTCGACGAACTGCGGCGCCTGGTCGAGGAGGACCTGAGACTGCATCGAGCAGATCTGCCTGGTAGTTACCGCGACGCGTACGACCGGATCAGCCGCGGCCTCGACGTCCCCCTGAAGAACACCGGCACCGCCGCCACCACCACAACGGCTTCCGTACGTCGCACCCTCGCCCACCGGATCCAGCGCGACCGCCTCGGGGAGCACGCCTGAGCCTGCTTGCCTTTACGCTGGGGCCCGCCATGAATTGACGAACGGTTACGAGTGGAGTGTGCAGTGACGGCGGGGGAGGCGAACGGCGCGGAGCTGGTGGGCAGGGTACTCGGCGGGCGGTACCGGGTGACCTCGCTGATCGGACGCGGCGGCATGGGCGTGGTCGGCCGGGCCGTGGACGAGCTGCTGGGCCGCGAGGTCGCCGTCAAGATCATGCGGGCCTACACCGACGCCTCCGGTGCGGAACTGGCCGACCTGCGCACCCGGATGCAACGGGAGGCCCAGGCTGCCGCCCGGATCCGGCACCCCGGAGTGGTCACGGTGCACGACGTGACCGAGGAGCAGGGGCTGCCCGTGATCGTCATGGAACTCGTCGACGGTCCCTCGCTCGACGACGTGCTGGCCGAGCACGGCCCGATCGAGGCGCGCGAGGCCGCAGCGATCGGCGCCAAGTTGATGGACGCGCTCGACGCGGCACACCGCGCAGGGGTCCTGCACCGCGACGTCAAGCCGGCCAACGTGCTGCTGGAGCGCGACGGTCGGGTGGTGCTGACGGATTTCGGCATCGCCACGTTGGAGTCTTCGGGCGACGAGGCCGTGGCCAAACTGACCCGCAGCGGTGAACTGATCGGTTCCCTCGACTACCTCCCTCCCGAGCGCGCGCAGGGCAAGGAACCCGGCCCGGCGTCCGACATCTGGTCGCTGGGCATGACGCTGTACGCGGCCGTGGAGGGCACGTCGCCGTTCCGCCGCACGTCCGCTTGGTCCACGCTGTCGGCGATCGTCGCCGAACCGCTGCCGCCGTGCCGGCGGGCCGGGCCCCTCGCACCGGTGCTACAGGCGCTCATGGCGAAGGAGCCGGAGGACCGGCCCGACGCGGCCCGGGCGCGCGAGATGCTGGAATCGGTGGCTGCGGAGAGGACCGTGCACCAGGCGCCCGCGGCTGCACCCCCTACGAGTGCGCCCGTCGCCGTTCCGCCGCCTCCGTACGGGTACGGCCCGGCGCCGACGCCGTATCCCCACCCCGCCCCGGCGCCCGCGGCATACCCGGGTCATCCGGCGCCCGGCCTACCGAGCACTGCCCCGCACACCGGGCCCTCCGCCGCCGGCCACGGCTTCGGCCAAGGCGGTCCGGGCGGCGTACGGCCCCGACGGCGCAGCAGCCGTACGGTCATCGCAGCGGCCGTCGCCGTCGTCCTGGCCGGCGGAGGCATCGCCTACGCAACGGTGGGCGGGCGCGGCGACAAGAGCGGCGGCCAGGCGCACGCCAAGCAGCCTCAAGCTGCTGCACCCAAGCCCTCCTCGACGGAAGGCCCCCGGCGCAAGCCGTCCGGCACTCCCGGCAAGGGCTCTGCGACCCCCTCCACCAAGCCGAGCGGCACCGCCGGTGGCACGGCCACGGCGGCACCGGCTTCCCCCGCCACCAAACCCAGTCCCGTGC
Organism: Streptomyces sp. NPDC006430; assembly: GCF_040612395.1. Lineage (NCBI taxonomy): Bacteria > Bacillati > Actinomycetota > Actinomycetes > Kitasatosporales > Streptomycetaceae > Streptomyces > Streptomyces sp. NPDC006430. The sequence continues at coordinate 5,957 of NZ_JBEXQA010000058.1, read as the reverse complement.
CCACGGGTTGCACCGGCTGGGCGCACCAGGAGCGCAGCCCGGGCGGTTACGGCTACATGTCCGGCAGCTACCACATGGTGACCGGCCCGTACCAGTCGTGTCCCGCCGTGGCCCTGGTCAAGTCGGGTACGAAGGTCTCGTACCACTGCTACGTGGTCAACGCGTACGGCCACAAGTGGACTTTCGTCCGCACGGCCAACCCGGACGCCTCCGGCTGGATGTCCAACGACAACCTCACCCGCCAGAGCGGTCCTTCGAACCGTTGCTAGCGGGTGGCACGTGACGGCCGGGGTCGCGGCCCGCAACGTGGCGGCAGCGATCCCGGCGCCGTCTCCCGTCAGGCCAGCAGCTTCGTCTTGGCCCTCTGGAACTCGTCCTCCGTGAGCGCGCCCTTGTTCTTCAGCTCGGTAAGCCTGGACAGCTCGTCGACGCTGCTCCGGCTGGACGGGGCCGTTCCGGCCGTCCTGCGGATGTAGTCCTGCATGGCCGCTTCGTTCGCTTGTGCCTGCTTGATGTCGCGCTGGGTCATGCTCTTGCCCCGCGCGATGACGTAGACCAGTACGCCGAGGAAGGGCAGCAGGATGACGAAGATGAGCCAGCCCGTCTTGCCCCAGCCGCTCATCTCGTGGTCCCGGAAGATATCGGTCACGATCTTGAACAGCAGGAACAGCCACATGATCCAGAGGAAGAACCAGAGCATGGTCCAGAACACGCTCAGAAGGGGGTAGTCGTCCATGGACGCCTCCTTGACTGCGGACCGGATGCCCGCGATCTGCAGTATTGGCTCGGCTCCCGCGTTCCGCACGTCGAACGGACTCCGGCAGGGACTTTCCCGGCCCACCGAGCGGCGCAACCGCCCTGCCGGTCGGCCCGCACCGCGGTCCATGGGCCCGCATCGTGCGGCTCACCCGAACGGATCTCCTCCGCTCGCCCGCTCCTAGGGGTCGGGGTTGTCTGGAACCTGATCCCTAGGAGGGCAGCAATGGCGGACGACCATGGCCAAGGCGAACTGGAAGCCCTGCGGGCTCGGGTCGCCACACTGGAGTCGGAGGCCGCGAAACGCCGACCACCCCGGCACCGGTTGCGCTCCTTCCTGTCCGCGGTGTTGATCGTCGTCGGCTGCGTGCTGGCCCCGCTGGGCATCGTCGCTGCCTGGACGGCCGACCTGGTGGGCAACACCGACCGCTACGTGGCCACCGTCGCCCCGCTCGCCTCCGACCCCGACGTGCAGGCTGCCGTCGCGAACCGCGTCACGAACGCGGTCATGGAGCACATCGACCTGAAGGCTCTGCTCGAAGACGCAGCACCGGACCAACGTCCCTTGCTGGAGAAGGCATTGGGGAAGCTGGGCGACTCGCTCGAAGGGGCGGTCCGCAGCTTCGTCCACGACAAGGCGCAGGACGTCGTCGCATCGGACGCCTTCGAGACCGTCTGGACCCAAGCGAACCGCACGATCCACACCGCGTTCGTACGCGCCCTGACCGGCAGCGGTGACGGGGCAGTGGAGATCAAGAACGACTCGGTGACGCTCGACCTCGCTCCCGTGATCGAACAGGTCAAGACCCGGCTCGTGGACTCGGGGCTCAGCATCGCCAGCAAGATCCCCGACGTCCACACCGACTTCACCATCCTTCGGGCGGACAACATCGGCCGGGTCAAGACCGGCTTCCGACTGCTCGAACTCGTCGGCCTGTGGCTGCCGATCCTCGCCGTCGTCCTCGCGGCGGTCGGCGTCCTGCTCTCCACCCACCGGCGCCGCACCCTGATCACGACGGCGCTCGGCTTCGCCGCCGCGACGCTCGTCCTCGCCATCGCCCTGACGGTCTTCCGTACGGTCTACCTCAACGCCCTCCCCGACGACGTCTCCCAGCCGGCCGCTTCCTCCGTCTACGACGCGCTGGTCCGCCTACTGCGCGTCACGATCCGCATGGTCATCAGCCTGGGCGTGGTGCTCGCCCTCGCCGCCTGGCTCTCCGGGCCGGGGCACTACCCGACCGTGATCCGCCAGGTGTGGCACTCCGGGATCACGGCCACCCGGACCGCGGCGGGCCGTGCGGGCCTGCGCACCGGCCCCGTGGGCACGTTCGTCGGCCGTTACCACGACTGGATCAACTGGATCCTGGTGGCGGCAGCCGTACTCGCCTACGTCCTGTGGTCCTATCCGACCGGCTGGGTCGTCGTGGGCCTCGCCCTCGCGCTCCTCTTCGCGCTCGCCCTGACGGACTTCCTCGCCGAGGAGGAAGGGACGGGCGGACCCATCGAACCCACCGAGAACCGGACGAGCAGCACCCGCTAAGCGGTCTTGGGGTAGTGGGGCGTGCCTGACTTCCCCGAGCCCGCTCAGACCGCTCCGCGCTCAGCTGCGCTCCGTACGCTCCCGCAGCGCAGCTCGGCTGCCCAGTCGCCGTGCGATGTACGGCTCCTGCGCCAGGACGGCGCCCGCGGTGACACCGACGGCGATGGCCACGCACAGCACGATCAGCCACGACAGCAGGACGAACACCGAGCCGGCTGAACCGAATTCACTCAGGGCCCGGTTGAGGGCACGGGGCATGTAAATGCGTGCGGTGAGCGAGAGGGTGGTGACACCCGCGGCGGTGAGCACCGCGCCCGGCAACAGGGGGAGCCAGGGAATGAGCGCGCCCAGCAGCAGGTGCTGGCTCCACCACCACACCGCCGTCTGGAAGACCAGTGTCAGGGGAACGCCCAGCCACAGTCCGACGCCGAACCCCGTGCGGATCGGCCCCTGCAGCGTCAGGAGACAGAGCCAGACGGCGATCCACACGACCCAGCGCCAGATCGCGATCCGCACTCCGGAACGCGGAATCTGCCAGGCGCGCTTGCACAGCCGCTGCATGGCGCGGCTCACGGCGGTCGCGGACAGCAGGACCATCAGCGCACCCACCAGGCCCACCGCGTTCTGGAAATCCCCCTCGGAGCTACTGAAGATCTCGTTCAGTTGTTCGCTCGCCGGGCCGTGGAGCCCGAACACCGCGCGTACCGAGGAAAGCAGTTGATCCCGTACGGGCTGCGGGGCGAACGACGCGAAGACGAAGAGGAGGGGCACGGCCGTCAGGAAGCACTGGGCGGCCAGTCGCGTCGCCGAGTCGAAGATGTTCACCGCCACCATGCGTTCGGCGCCACGGGTGATCACTGGGAACCGGCTCTCGGCCCGGCGCTGAAGGCGCTGGGCCGCCAGCGTGGTCCGCTGTGAGCGGGTGCGCCACCAGGCGGCGTGGAAGACGCTGCGCATGCGCCCGTCGGATGGCATCAGCGCACCGTGGCGGAGGACGGCGGTGTGGGATGCGGACGGCTCGAACCGCATGACACCAGTGGTGAAGCAGTCGTCGCCATGGCGGTCTCCTTCGTGTGCGTCCAGGTTGGAGGACGCGCCTGGGCGCGGCATCTCGAACGGTGTCCGCTCCCACGACGTCCGGGCGAAAGATGTCATCGGTCCATGCACTGCGTAACGTCGTATGTCGTCACACGATGGGGGCGCGTGTTCTCACCCGAGGTCGCCCAGGAGCGGTTGCTGCGGCTGCGCGGGTGGTTGGAAAACCGTGAGCAGAAGGCGATCGTCGTCATCTGCCTGGTGCTCGGCCTGTGGCTGGCCGGGAAGAGCCTCTACCAACTGACCGCTTGACGAGGCGTCGCACTCCCACCCGGCCCGTCCCGTCCGCTCCTGATGTGCGGAGGTACCCCGGCAGTGCTGGAATGGCCTTAGGTGACGTCGGCTCCCGCCCACCGCGCGGAGCCCCGCCCGCATCAGCGGCCGACGGCGACGCCCTCCCCAGACCGACAGGAGCAGCCATGAGCAGCGAGGCCGCGGAACGTACCGGGCTCAGCGACATCGAGGACATGGGCCCCGTGGATTACCTCGTGATCGAGTTCCCGGGCAGCCGCATGACGGGCGAGGGGCTTCCCCTCCTCGTCGATCTCGTCGACCGGGGCGTCATCCGCATCCTCGATCTGGTCTTCGTCCGCAAGGACGACGACGGATCGGTGAGGGCGGTGGAACTCCAGGACTTCGGCGACGAAGTCGACCTCTCGGTCTTCGAGGGGGCTTCTTCCGGACTGCTGGACCAGGACGACATCGACGAAGCCGGGACGGCTCTGGAACCCGGGAACTCGGCCGGGATCCTCGTGTACGAGAACACCTGGGCGGCGCCGCTCGCCCGCGCCCTGCGCCACGGAGGTGCGCAATTGGTCGCGGCCGGGCGGATTCCCGTACAGGCGCTGCTCGCGTCCTTGGACGCCGTGGAGAACCCACCTGCCGGAGCGTGAGGGCGCGGCGGATCAGCTGACCGTGCACGGGACACACCGGTGGGGGACCGGGGACGGGAAGGAACGGCCCCATGACACAGCCGAGTCAGCAGCCGCAGCCCCAGCAGCAGCCGGGACAGCCGGGGCGGCCGGGACCTCCGCCCGCCGGTGGGGCAACAGCGCAGCCGGAGGAGGCCGAGAAGCTCCGCGATCTACTGCGGACCCCCGGCTACCTCAAGACGCTGCTGTTCTGCGGGCTCGTCGGGGTACCGGTCTCCCTGGCCGCGTTCTGGTTCCTCGCCGGGCTCCATTCGCTGGAGCGCCTGATGTGGGCGGACCTCCCCCAGGCCCTCGGCCACGACACTCCCCCGTGGTGGTGGCCGCTCCCCCTGCTGCTCGTCGCGGGCGTGTGCGTCGGGCAGATCGTCACGCGCTTCCCGGGCGCGGGCGGGCACATCCCCGCCTCCGGCCTGCACGCGGGCGGTCTCGGCTCCGCTGCCTTGCCCGGAGTGGTCCTGGCGGCCGTGTTCAGCCTGCCGCTCGGCGCCGTCCTCGGCCCCGAGGCCCCGCTCATCGCGCTGGGCGGCGGTCTCGCGATCCTGTTCCGGCACCTCGCAGGGTCACCGGAGACACCGCTCAGCGCTGTTCTGCTGGGTGCGGCCGGAGCTGCCGCGGCGGTCTCCGCGATCTTCGGCAATCCGCTGGTCGGCGCCATCCTGCTCATGGAACTCGCGGGTGTGGGCGGGCCCCGGCTGTTCACCGTCATGCTCCCCGCACTGCTGTCGAGCGGCATCGGTTCACTCGTGTTCACCGGCTTCGACCGCTGGACCGGTCTGGGGACCGGCAGCCTGTCGATGAAGTTGGGCGTGCCGGCCCCCCGCCTGGACAGCGGTGACGTGCTCTGGTCCTTCCTGTTGGGCGCGGCCGTCGCCGTGGGGGTGCACCTGATCCAGTACGGGGGCCGGCTGACCGCCGTCCGCGTGGCGAAGCGGCCCCTGATCGTCACGGCCGTGTGCGGGCTCGCGACCGGCGTGTGCGCCGCCGCCTACACCTTGATCACCGACCGTACCCCCGTGGACGTGGCCTCCTCGGGCCAGGCCACCCTGGCCGAGCTCGCGGCCGATCCGCACGCTTGGAGCGTGGGCGCACTGGTCGCCGTCCTCGTCTGGAAGGGCATCGGCTACTCCCTGTGCCTGGGAAGCCTGCGCGGTGGCCCGATCTTCCCGGCTCTCTTCCTCGGCGCCGCGGCAGGCGTCCTCCTCGCACCGCTGCCGGGCCTGAGCATCGTGCCCGGACTCGCGGCCGGCATGGCCGCCGCCGCCACGGCCGCATTGCGGCTGCCGGTCAGCAGCGTGCTGCTCGTCGTCCTGGTGCTCGGCAGCACGGCGATGATACCGGTGGCGATCATCGCCGCCGTGGTCGCCTTCGTGACCACGGCACTCATGCCGGCCGGCCCCGCGGTCCCACCCGTCGGCACGGTGCCACCGGTCGCCACTGCGTCTCCGTAGCGAGCAGACCGAGGACAGCATGCCGCTCGACGGAGTGGGCGCGCGGGGAAAACCCCACGAGCAGCGCGGCGCGCCGCTCGTGGGTACTCGGCGTCCCCTTCTGTGTGGCGGGGGTGGGGTCAGGTGGTGGTGTAGGTGGCGAGGTGTTCGCCGGTGAGGGTGGCGCGGGAGGTGATGAGGTCGGCG
>NZ_JBEXQA010000057.1:0-24137 GCF_040612395.1 Streptomyces sp. NPDC006430 | reverse complement strand
AAAAGGCAGGGGTATTCTGCGCGCGGCAGCGCGCACCCCTGCCTTTTCCACCCGCCACCACACCCCGCAGCGCGGGCGGTCGTGTGGGCACGGCCGGCGCAGCGCAGCGGAGCCGGTCGGGACCTCACGACCGCCCGCGGCCAAGGGGATGAGCGGCGAAGCCGCTCATCCCCGGGCCGGCGCCGGACCCGCAACGCCCGCCCCCCGCCGGGCTGAAATGCCTTGAGGGGGCCACAGCCGGACAGCTGCGGCCCCCTCAAAGGGCAGGTCGGAGTTTTTGGGGTGCTAGGGCGTGTGTTGAAAGTGGACCAAGCGGTCGTCGACTCAGCGAATCAGGGGCAGCACGTACCCTCAAGGCCCTGATCGTTTGCGCTTGGAGGAGTCGTATGAGCTTGGATCTGATGCCCGTTGACCGCGAGCCGGCCGCCGGGGCTGTCCTGCTGACGGGCATCCCCGGGAGTGGGAAGTCCACGGTGGCAGCTGCGCTGGCCGCCACACTCCGGATGTCGGCCCACATCGAGGTTGACGCACTCCAGGCGATGATCGTCAGTGGTGGGCAGTGGCCCTCACCGGCCGTGAACGCGGAAGCCGACCGGCAGATTTTCCTGCGGGCCCGCAACGCGTGCCTTCTAGCGGACAGCTTCGCGCGGGCCGGTTTCATCCCGGTGCTCGATGATGTCGTAGTCCGCCGTTCCCACCTTGACTTCTACCGCACCACGCTGGCGGCCGTGCCGCTCCACATCGTCATCCTGGCTCCCGGCCCGGCAGAGGCGTGGCGGCGCAACCAGGCTCGGGAGAAGGCCCTGGCCACGGACTGGTCGCCACTGGATGAGGCGATGCGCTCCGAGCTCGCGCAGCAGGGAACCTGGATCGACAATGCTGCGCAGACGGTTGAAGAGACAGTCGAAGCGATCCTGTCCGTGACTGGTCTGGCGTGCATCTCTGAAGTCGATCAGCCTCTGCGATGATCGCCAGATGGCGCATGGAGATCTGACGGATATCCAGTGGGAGCGGCTGGAACCGTTGTTGCCCGGAGGCAAGAAGCCGGGACGTCCGCCGATATGGACCAGGCGGCAGCTGATCGACGGAATACGGTTTCGGACCCGCACCGGCGTCCCGTGGCGTGACGTTCCGGAGCGGTACGGCCCTTGGGGCCGGGTGTACGACTTGTTCCGCCGCTGGCAGCGGGACGGGACATGGCGGAGCATCTTTGCCGAACTGCAGGTCCAGGCGGATGCCGAGGAACTCATCATCTGGGACATCAACGTCGACTCCACCGTATGCCGAGCCCACCAGCACGCCGCCGGGGCGCGGAAAAGGGGGATCTGCAAAAGGAGCCGCCCGGCGGTGTCGGCACCGAGCCGGACGACCACGGCCTTGGACGCTCACGCGGCGGTCTGACGACCAAACTGCATCTGGCCGTCGAGCAGGGCCAGAAGCCGATGTCGATCGTGATCACTGCCGGACAGCGAGCGGACTCTCCACAGTTCGAACCCGTCCTGGAGAAGATCCACGTCGCGCGTCCCGGTCAGGGCAGGCCACGCACCCGTCCGAACCGGGTCCGCGCCGACAAGGCATACGCCTCCCGGAAGAACCGCGCCTACCTGCGCAGGCGCGGCATCCGCTGCACGATCCCAGACAAGGCGGACCAGGCCCGGAACCGCAAGAACCTCGGCTCGCACGGTGGCCGGCCGCCGAAATTCGACAAGACCGACTACCGCGAACGCCACGCGGTTGAGTGCGCCATCAACCGCCTCAAGCGACACCGCGCCGTGGCCACGAGTACGACAAGCTTGCGGTCCGATACGAAGCCACCGTCCTCATCGCGGCCATCAATGAGTGGCTGTGACCAGCACATTCGATACACGCCCTAGGAGGCGTTGTAGAGCTCCTGAGCGGCCTTCAGTGCCGCCCGGCGGACCGCCGGCGGATAGCCGAGGCGCTCAGCCGCCCCTACGACATCGAGACCCGCTTCGGTGCGCATCAGCGCGACGATGCGCACCGCGCGCTCATGCTGCAGATGCCGCTGGGCGGCAGGGGTCGAAATACCGAGGACATCAACGGCGTGCGACGCGGTCACCGCGGGGTTGGCGTCAAGGAGTTCGGCAATGCGGCCGGGCAGCAGGTCCCGGGGGACCATGTCGCCCGATCCCTTCGGCCGGCCGCTGGGAGCGCTCATGGCGCCGCGGCCGGCCGCGTACGCGAGCACCGCAGCGCGCGGCCAGTGCTCGACCCCGCCCACGACGACGACATGGTCGGCAAGGCCAGGGTCGGTCTTGTAGCTGTCCATGCTGCGCGGCTTCACACCGAGCAGGAGCGCCGCCTCACGGCGGTCGAGAAGGTCCTCTTCACGGTCGACCGCCGGGATGACCGGTCGCGGCCGGCCGTCGCGGTGAGCCTCCACCTGCTCCAAGTCCCACAGGAGGACAAGTGCGCCTTCGGAGCTGACCGGCGGCGGGAAACCGGCAGCTGTATGCGGCTTCGAACGGTCGAAGGTGGACCACTTCAGCCCGAGGACGTCGGCAAGCTCACGACGCCCCACCGCAGTTCGTCCAGCACGGATCACGACTTCCGACCTCCCGATAGGCGAGACGTGCAGGGCACGCCAATGCACTCGGATCCGCCAAGGCGCTGATCACGCATGCATGAAAAAGGTACCGCATCCGAGCGGCATGGTGTGCCCATGGATTGCCCGAGCGCTATGCTCGGCTCTGAGACGCATGTGGGTTTCTCCCAAGGTGTGTTCTTCGGTAGGCCGGCGCCCTTGCCACCCGCCCTCGGCGGAAGTGGGCGCCGGCCACATCTCTTTCACCCACGCCCCACCCCCATCCCTCCCCTCCGACCTGCCCTCCTCCCCCTCTCTTTCCACCCCAGCACACCACCCCTCGCAAGCCACATGCCCAGCCCACTCGCCAACCTCTACAGCCACCCCATCAACCCCCAAGCCCACCCCAGCCACCCGGAACAGACTCCACCCCACCAAACCCGAACCCATCCCTCCCCCTATAACTAAGTCTGACCAGTCACCAGCACTGAGACCCGCACTGACCAGCAAAAATGCAAGACCCCCGTTGCACCGGTTTCCCCCTCAGACTCCCCCTCAGATTCCCCCGTCATACACCCCCCTCAGATTCCCCCTCACTATCCCCCTCAGTCGCCCGGCTCTTCTCTCCGCGCGCGTGGCCATCAAGCGGGACAGTCAGACCCCGAAAGCCACGTACGTGCCGAGGGTGAGGCCGGAGAAGGTGATGAGCTGGCGGGGTTTGAGGCAGCTGAAGGCGGCGTGCATGGCGATGCCGGCGACGACCGCGTACGGCATCGTCTGCTCGATGAGCAGCGCGGGCGGGAGTGCGATCTCCGCCGTGATGACGGCGACGGCGGCCGCGTGCCAGAGGCGGATGTCGCGGGCGGTGAGGTTGCCTGCGTGGCGGCGGACGAGGCCGGGGACGGCGTGCTGGCCCCTGTAGGGCAGCCGGTCCCTTACCTGGGCGTAGGTGTGAATCCACTGGGCGAGGTAGAGACCGCTTCGGAACTGGGGCGAGCGGAGTTTCTGCCAGGCGGAGTTCCAGTAGATGTCTGTGGTGATCAGCACGAGCAGGCACAGGGCCCACGTGTTCGCGGTGCTCGGGGTGTGCTCGATGGTCAGGCTGTGGCCGAGGTTGCCGCCGACGGCGAGGCATGCGCCGGTCAGCAGGGTGTAGCGGACGGCGTTGGGGCTGCGGAGGTAGAGCAGTTCCATGGCGGCGCCGGCCAGGACGGCCAGCAGCGCGAGACGGGGGGCGTACCCGGCGGCCAGGGTGAGGGCGGCGAGCGTGCGCAGGATCAGCGCGGGCCGGTACACGCTCGCGAGGAGCCCGGCCCGTCGGGGTCCGAAGCGCTGTTCGGCGAGGTGGAGGCTGAGTGAGCCGGGGGTGAGGCGGTCCCAGCCGCCTTGGCCGAGGGCGAGCGTGAACCGGGCGGTGAGCACGGTGGCGAAGATGATCCGGAACAGCTGGAGCCTGCCTGGGTCGGTGGGGCGGGTGAAGCCGGAGAGGAGCGCGTCAAAGAACCACACGGCCAGCCACCACCTTTACGGGCTGCTCGCCGCGGGCGGACAAGACGCGTCCGGTGCCGTCGATGCGTTCGTAGCGGCCGCTCGCGGTGAGGTGGTTGAGGATCGCCTGGAGTTGGGGCGGCCCCAGGATGAAGGAGCCGGGTGAGAGGTGGTCGTAGACGTTGACCGCCTCGGTGGCGCCGTTCTTGGTGGTGCCGGTGAGCTCGATGATCGTGAAGGTGGCGCGGCAGAACATTTTCCAGCGCAGCCAGCGGCCGGGCTGGGGGGTGAAGCCGGTGATCATCCAGGCTACGAGGGCAAGGGTGGTGGCGATCTGGACGGCGGGCAGCACGGATTCACGCATGGGTCAGGGACCTCCGTATCGGGAGGGTGAGGGTGAGGAGCGGCGGGCCCCGGGGTGCGGGGCGCCGCGGGGGTCACTACTCGGGCTTGGGGGGCCGCTGCATCAGCGCGGCCGCAGCCTGATCAAGGGTGACCTTCTCGTGCAGAAGGGCGGAGATGACGTCCGTGATCGGCATCTCGATGTCGTGGGTGTCGGCCAGGGCGAGGATCGCCTGGGCGCTCTTGACGCCTTCGGTGGTCTGGCGGGTGGCGGCGGTGGCTTCGGCCATCGTCATGCCCTGGCCGAGGTGGTGGCCGAAGGTGCGGTTGCGGGAGAGCGGGGAGGAGCAGGTGGCCACCAGGTCTCCGAGTCCGGCGAGTCCGGCGAGTCCGGCGAGGGTGGAGGGGTGGGCGCCCATGGCTGTGGCAAGGCGGGTGGTTTCGGCGAGGCCGCGGGTGATGAGCATGGCCTGCGCGTTGTGGCCCAGCCCCATGCCGGAGGCGATGCCGACGGCGAGGGCGATGACGTTCTTCACCGCGCCGCCCAGTTCGCAGCCGATGACGTCGGCGGAGGTGTAGGGGCGGAAGTATGGGGTGTGGCAGGCCCGCTGGACGCGGTGGGCGGCGGCTTCGTCGGGGCAGGCGATGGTGGCGGCGGCGGGCTGGCCGTCCATGATCTCGCGGGCCAGGTTCGGGCCGGACAGCACCGCGACCCGCTCGGCGGCGATGCCGGTCACTTCGGTGATGACCTGGCTGGCCCGCAGGCCGGAGCCGATCTCGATGCCCTTCATCAGCGACACGATCACTGTGTCCGGACCGATGTGTGGGGCCCAGGCCGCCAGGCTCGTGCGCAGGGACTGCGCGGGGATGGACAGTACGAGGAAGTCGGCGCCGTCCAGCGCGGTGGCCGGATCGGTGGTGGCGGTCACCGTGTGCGGGAGCTCGACGTCGGGGAAGTAGCCGGGGTTGTGGTGCGTCGTGTTGATCGCGTCGGCGATCTCTGCTCGCCGGGCGTGCATGAGGACGCGGGTGCCCGCGTCGGCCATGATCTTGCCTACGGCGGTGCCCCAGGAACCGGCCGAGAACACCGCCGCGCGGACATGGTTCTGGTTCACTGCGGGGTCCTCTCGGCGGGCACGGGCCTGTCGCCGCTCCGGCGGCCGCCCTCGCGCATCCTATCGGCCGCTTCCGGTACGGCAGGGGTGTCCGGGAGGCGACGCAGCGTCAGCAGGACAGCCCGCCGGCCGCCCAGAGTGGGGAGCACCTGCCGCGCCTCGCGGAGCATGTTCTCGGCGGCCGTCTCGCCCAGCTCGCGGCGCAGCTGATCGGCGTGGGCGATCCACAGGCGGTAGAGCCGCCCCCACATCTCAGGTTCACGGGGCCGCTCATCCACGTACTCCTGCGTCAGCCCGGCGACAGTGCTCGTGGTGCCACCCTGGGTCGGCGCCGCGCCGTAGTGCACGGGTGACGACCAGCGCGCCGCCCGGGGTCAGGAGGCGACCGAGCTCGCGCAGCGCCGCCCCGCGGTCGCCGGCGCGCCCGAGGGCGTCCACGCAGACGATGCCGTGGGCGCAGCCATCCGGCAGGCCGGTGTCCTCCAGTTCGGCGACGTGAAAGACGGCGCGGCGGGCGTGCGGGCCGAGGAAGTGGGCGCGGCGGGCGGTTGCCTGGGCGGCGGCGACGGGCGAGAGGTCGAAGCCATGCAGACGGACGGTGAGGGCGCGGGCCAGCCACAGGCCGATGCCGCCGGCGCCGCATCCGGCGTCCACAAGCAGTTGGCCGGGACGCATCCGCAGCCGGGCGGCCATCAGCCCGAGCAGGGACCAGTCGCAGGAGCTGGATGCGGCGACCTCGGCGGGGTAGTCCTCGCCCATCGCCTCGGCGTACAGGCGGGCCACTACGTCGGTGCGGGCGCGGGCGGCGTGGAAGGCGTCGTACTCGGCCGACCTCGCGGGGGCAGGGGTGTTCATCGGGGCATCGACCTTCTGATCCGAGAGCGGGTGCCGGGGCACAGGACCTGCACGGCATGGACCGGGCAGTGCGGGCCGGACAGGTCCAGGGCGACGGGCTGGTGTCCGGTGACGGACTCGAAGCGCCGGGCCACAGCGCGGACCTGATCGGCGAAGCCGCCGCCGGGCGGCCTGAAGCGGGCCACAACCTCCGGCCACGGCTCAAGCCGGGCGGCGGGCTTCGGTTGCGGGAAGGAGGGGGTGTCGAAGACGGGCGGGGCTGTGGGGAGGTCGTCGCGAGTTCCGGCAATGGCGGCGAGCCTGGACTGCGCGGCCTCGGTCACGGCCCGCGTCAAGGCGATGCCCGGGACGCTGTGGCACCCGCCGCCGGCGAAGACGACCGGGTAGTCCTCCGACCACAGGTAGGCCAAGGCGACCGGCAGCCCGTACGGGCCGTCGACCAGCGACACCTCCAGCGCCATGCCCGCGGCACGGAGCCGGTCGATCACCTCCCGGCCGTGCGGGTCGTCGACCGTGCGCGGGTCGATCAGCGTGCGTAGCCGTCCGTGCTCCTGCCCGTCCCGGTAGAGCACGTCGCGCTCGGCCACCTCGAACAGGGCGTGCAGCAGCGCCTCGTCACGGGTGTTGCCGCACGCGAGTCCGGTACTGGTCGCGCGCCACACGTCCGGGGTCCACGCAGGACGCTGGCCACGGCGCCGGACCAAGTCGAGCGGCAGCAGCGTCTTCTCCCCGCTCACCAGCGTGGTGCCAGCCGTCCACTCGCACACCACCTGGGCCAGGGCGTCCGCAGGAAAGGAGGCGGTCAGCGGCAGCGCAGTCACCGGACAATGGGGGGCGACCTCGGCGGCCGGCCCCACCGCGGCGGCGGGCAGCGGCTGCTCGGCGTGCCACAGTTCGATCGCCTCCATCACCGCGGACAGCTTCGCCAGCAGAGGTGTGGCGCCCTTGCCCTGCGACGTGCTCAGGGTCTTCGAGGCGGGCCGGATCGCCGTCCACACCGGCAGCCCGATCACGTCCAGGCCGGTCAGGTCCGCGACCCGGGTGATGCCGAACCCCGGCAGGTGGTCAGCCACCGCCGCCCAGGTCTGCTCCGCCGTCCGCGCCCGCACGGTGCCCGCCAGCGCCACCGGCTCCTCAACGCCCGGCATGGGCCGCCTCCGTCCTCTTCGACTCCTCCAGGAATCCGGGCACGAGCCGCTTGGCCGCCTCCACCGCGCCGGCCGCCCGGACCAGTCCGCGGGCAGAGGCCTGCGCATCGAGCTCGTGATCGGCGCAGCCCCACACCCGCAGCAGCAGGTCTTGGGCCAGGTCGTCGCGAACCGCGTCCGCGCAGAACCCTGGGCGGTTGCGGCGGGCACCCGCGAGAACCTCGGCGTAATGGGCGACGGCGCGCCGGTCTTCTGCGCTCTCGCCCGCCAGCAGCAGAGTCACCGTCTGCGCATCCCGCAGGTCGAGCACCGGGTGGAACACCCGGTCGGCGCTCAGGTGACCGCCCGTCGCGCGGGCCAGGCGTACGGCGAGCGGCATCCCCGGTTCTCCGTCGGCGGGATGCCGGGAAAGGTGTTCGAGGTAGGCGGCCCACCGCATATGGAAGGCGGGGTCGAAGACCTGCTGGTAGACCACGCGGTCCTCGGTGGACAGCTCCACGCCGTCCACGCGTTCACGCACGGCGGCATTCGACCAGCGTCGGAAGTACGTCGTCTCCCCCACCGGCAGCCCGGTGGCCGCCCGCGCCGCAGCAGTCCCGGCGAGCGCGGCGCGTACCGCGGCGAGCGCGTCGGCCCGCTTGAGGTCGCCGAAGTGCGGGTCCTGCTCGCGCTGCCGGGTCAGCCACCAGGCGAACTCCTCCTCGCCCTCGCGACGGCACACGGCGCGCACGGCGGCCCCGGTGCGCTGCGGGTAGTAGACCGAGCGCAGCGCCGCCAGTAGCCCGGCGGCCCGTACGCCGTCGAGGACCCCGGCGTCGACCGCCATGGCCAGGACATGGCGGAGGTTGACCAGCGGCCAGGTCAGCGCAGCGAACGCGCCGTCGGGGGCCTGCCCGGCCGCGACCTCGTCGTCTCCGTCGATGTCGCCGCGGACGTAGGCGGTGTAGATGCTGCCGACGCCGACCATGCCGTACGGGCCCAGCTCGGCCGCCCGCAGCGCGCCGATGCTCGCCGCCCCCAGCACCGTGACGCCCCGGCCCATCGCGGGGATTTCCTTGTGCCGGAGCGCGGGTGCCTGGTGGTACAGCCCGTCGATGAGTACGACAGTGTCGCCGGCGCCGATTGCGGTGTCGAACAGGTCGCCATGCCGTGCCGGGGGCAGCACCCGCAGGCCGGGCGCTGCAAGTGCGGGCTCGGACGCCGAGAGCGTCGGCCCGGTGTAGAGGTGAATCACTGCGCCTCCGCGGTGAAGTGCCAAGGGCGCCCCTCCCTGGGCCCACGAGGGCATACGGAACGGGAGGGGCGCCCGTGTCAGGGGGCTACGGGCGGGCGGGGATTACTCCTCGTCCTCCACGTCGACGGCGACCACGATGGGCTGGGTGATGGTCTCGGTGCCCTCCACCGATGCCGAGGTGCTGGCGGCGGCGATACCAGACTTGGACTGCTCCATGATTCTTCTCCTCTTGCCGAATCCGACGGTGCGGGCCGGCTGCCCGTACCGGTGGTGATGCGGGCCCGGTGCGTTGCTCGCCCGGCCGGACCTGCCTGCCCGCCCTGGTCGGGACGGGAAGTCTGAGACTCAGTCGCGGTGCGACGGTCTGCTCTGCGCCGCGGGGTCGGCGACAGTACGGGGGGCCTACAAGGGGGTGCAGCCGCCGCACCGGTACGCAGCCGACGATGTCATCGGTATGCGCGGTGACACGGCGTGTCCGGCGACCGGCGTCGTTGGGGCCCGGACGCACTGCATCCGGGGCTTGCCCCGGCGCCTGATCACAGGGGCGCTTTCTGGATGTCCCGTATCAGGGCCTGTCGCTCGCGGCCGGAGGGAAGCCGTACCCACACATAAGCCTGGTCGGCATCGATTCCGTCCCACCCCGATCCCACCTGTACCACGCGGCCGGTGATCGGCTCCGGCATCTCGCGCCCGCGGTTCTGCGGGGCCACGTACGAGGTGCCGGTGACCAGATCGCCGACCCGGTACGGCGCAGTGCGACGCGGTGCGGCCATGGTGGTCACCGCCCCTCCTGTGGCCTGCCGGCCGCGTCGGGCCGGATGTCGTCGTGCGCCGGCACACTGGCCAGGAAGCGGGCCATGCCTTCCTGGGCGCGGGCCTGGAGTTCCCGGCTGGGCCCGGCTGGCGGGGGCGGGAGCGGGGGGTGTCCGGTGTCATGCGCGCGGCTCACCCGGTCACCTCCCTGCCAAGGCTCTCGGTGGCGGGGGTGAGACTGGCCCGGTGGGCGGTCCAGTCAGTGCCGCCGCCTTCGGGCCTCAGGTGGTAGACGCGGGTGCCGGTGTCCTCCGGGAGGGACACCACCACGCCGGTGCGGCAGCGGGTGGTGTCGGTGGCGAGGTCGCCGCGCTGGGGCCGCCAGTCGCCCGCCGCGCGTAAGGAGCGGCGGGGTGCGGCCTGGTCGATGGTCGGTCGCTCAGGCATGGGCAGACCGTAAGGGCCCGTATACGGGCCGATATGAATCCGGCGTATACCTACAGGTCATCCAGCGAAAATCGCTCCGACATGCCCCGCAGCTTCTGACGGGTCAGCTGCCGCTCGGCGTATACGAGCTGCCGGAGGGTGGCACGGGCGATGGGGTGGTTGCGCACCAGTTGGGGGGCCAGGGCTTCCGCCGTCTCCAGTTCTGTCAGAGCCTTGGAACGGTTGCCGTCCCACAGCCATGCGCGGGCGAGGTCCATGTGGTGGTGGCCCTGCCTGGACTTCGGCAGAGCGGCGATGTGGCCCGGATCGGCGTCCCGGTTCAGGCGCAGGGCCTCGCGCTGGTTGGACATCTCCAGTGCCACGTTGATCTCGTGGATCTGCACGTTGCCCATGGAGAACGTGAGCGAGTGCCGGTCAAAGGGGGTGGGGCCCACATGGGCATCGACCCGGTCGGCGGCTTCGACAGCGTGCCGCATCCGTGCCCGGGTCTCATCGGCGTTCCCGTCCCGCGCGGCGGACACCGCCGACCGCAGCTGCAGCGAACCCCACACCCGCAGGGCCAGCGGGTCACCGCCGTCGTACAGCTCCTGGACACCTGCCAGTGCCTTGTCCGCCAGAGCGAGGGCGTCGCCGTAGTCGGCGGTGGCCCACATGTCCCACACCCGCATCCAGTCGGCCACGGCCGGCAGGAGCGGGTCCCCGGAGCGTTGCGCGGCCCATACGGCCCGCTCGCAAGCCAAGGCCACCAACTCGGGCTGGCCAAGGGCGTGCGCGGCGGTGTGAGTGAACTTGCAGGCGACCGCGTACACCGCGAACGCTTCCTCGCGCTCCCGGCCAGCGGTGACCTCTGCTAGCGCTCGGGACTCGCGTAGCAGGTCCGGGACCTCTCGCAGGATCGCCGAGTTCGCCGCTGCATCGCGCAGACGGTGCAGGCGACGCATCTCCTGCCACAGGGCGGCTGAGGGGCGCGGGGCGCCGTCGAAGACTGGGGCAAGGTCGTAGCGGCGCAGCTCCCGCATGATGGACGCGGCGGCCGCGTGCCAGCCCACATCAGGCTCGGTCCCCGGTGCAATGCTGTATGGGCGCTGTATGAGCGTGTTCGGGTGGCAGTGCAACGCGGCTGCCAGGGCGTTGATCAAGGTGGCGCGGTCGAGCTCGATTTGGCCTTTCTCGACCCGGGAAACCCAGGCTTGGGTTTTGCCGACCGCGGCCGCCAGATCTGCCTGCGTCTGGCCCACGCTCAAGCGCTGCCGGCGGATCCGCTGCCCGATAGCCTCTTGCTCCTCAAGCATCCGGAACTCCCTTCTCAGGTCGACACCTTGGACGGTACCCCCACTGGCTTTGCACACGAGTAGCGAGAGCAGTTGTTGCTCGGCGGCGAGAGCACCCCACTCCGCGAAGAATCCATGTCGCCGAGTTCCGAGAGCACTCGGGTGCTTGCCACGAAGTCGCGGTTGTGCTGAGCTTGTTTTTTATGGTTTGCGAGCTTTGAGTTGATTACGTTCGGCGATGCTTTCAGGGCGTCTGGTTGATTTGCCCACGTCGTAGCGGGTGGCCGGTCGTTGGTTCTTCGAGCCGAGTGGACGGCCTGGGCCGGGTGTTGAGGGTTTGGGCGCACGGGCCGGGCTGTGGAGGTGGGGGCGGAGGTTCCTGAACCCGCGGCGGACGCGGGCTGGGGTGAGCCGGGCGGGCTCGGCCGGTTTCTCCCAGGGGCGGCGGAGATCGGCGGCGGCCTCGCGGGTGAGCCTCAGCTGGGTATGCGCTGCGATGACGAGCCACGTCCACCGGTCCGCGGCCTCGGGGCTGCGGAGCTTGGGACGGGTCCAGCCGAGCGTCTGCTTTACGAAACGGAAAGTGTGTTCAAGATCGAAGCGCCTCAAGAACGCTTGCCACCGCAGGTCGACTTCTTCGCTGGTCATGCCGGTCTTGGAGGACCACAGCCAGACGGGCAGTGGGTCGCCGCCGCCGGGCAGATGGTCCACCGTCAGGCGGATCAGGGTGCCCTCGATGATGGGGAGTTCGCCGTCGTGGTCGATCCACGCGGATCGGGTGGTGAGCCGGGGGTGGATACGGTCCCAGGCCATCACCTGGACGGTGCCATAGCGGCCGGTGACCTGCACGGTCTCCGCGTCGGGCTCGCCCCACGTGTCCGGTTTGGCGAAGCGGAACTCCTTGCCGTGCTTCGGCGGCCGCCCGCCCTGGGGGTAGGCCAGGGCGTACTCCAGTTGCGTAGGTGTCGGACGGCGCATGACCCGGTCCGAGCGCATCCGTCCGAGCACCTCGATGGGCAGGCCGGTAAGGAGGTAGGCCATGCGCGGGGCGTCGTAGCCGGCGTCGAACACGACCAGGATGTCCGGGTCGCCGTCCTCCCACTGGCCCTGGCCGATCAAGTCGTTCACCACGCGGCGGACCTGCCGGGCGGTGACCTCGGCGACATCGTCGTGGGGGCCGAGACGGATGGCGTCCAGCAGTTGGCACCACGAGGTGCGGCCTGTCTCCAGCGCGGCGACGAACGAGTATGGCCAGCCGGGGATGAACTGGCCACTGGAGCGTCCTGAGCGTCCGTAGACGTGGCAGAACAGGCGGTCCGGGCTGGTCGGCGCGTCCGGACGCAGCCACGGCGAGACATCGACCGCCAGGACCAGGCGCCCGTCGGCGGCCTTCGGCTGCGGCAGCACGGCCAGTGCCTTACGCAGCCTGTCCGCGTCGATGCAGCCCTGGTTGAGCGCGTCGTACAACGCGCCGTGCCCACGCCGGTGCTCGGCCAGCAACGTCAAATCGACCGGCGAGGTCACCGGGCCGTCCTCACAGAGCATCGCGTCGCAGAGCTCGAACAGCGTGTCAGCGCGCCGGGTCAGACATCCGTAGAAGTCCTCCCGAAAGTGGGAGGTGAAGTCGAATGCCTCGTCCCGGCCATCGTGGTGCAACAGACTCATTCCCCACGGCCTTCGCTGGTCAAGTGCCTTCTTGGTCGGAGCACAGGATCATGCGGGGGCCGTGTTTACGTCCCCGGAATCCCCGTACGAGCGATCACGTTCGGGGCATCGTTCGGTCAGACGGGGAGTCAACGAGATCAAGCGATCTCTTCGGGCCCAACGTGGCGAAGGACTGTCTCGTACTCGCCTGCGGCGACGAGCCCGTCGATGACCTTGACCATCGACGGCACACCCGCGTCACGCACGATGAGGCCATCCCAGCACCACCAGTAGTCGCCCTCTGGTTCGCCAGCCTGCCGCTGACGGTCCATGATCCGGTGCACCTCATCGAGAGTGAACACGGTTCCGGACCAGCGATCGCCGTCATCACGGATGACCCACATGTCCACATTGCAGACCTCGTCGAGGTCCTCCCCGGCACCGGGCACGAAGCAGATCTCGTATCCGTCACGTCTGACTCGGTAGAAGGGGCCGTCCCACATGCTCACTCCGTAGCGCTCTGTCTCACGCCGCCTTCATCAACAAGCCGGACGGCCGACCAGTACACCACGCACCCCTTGAGGGCGCAGCAGGTTAAAAAACAAGCTGATGGGCACCATTGTCCTGTCTCGCGTGACGTTGCCGTTGTCTCACTGGATCTTGGTGGATTCGGGTCTGGTCTCGGGTGATGTTGCCGGTGAACGGCAGGCCAGCGATCTGGCGTCTCAGTTGATGTTGCCGGTCGGATCTGTTCGTCTCAGCAGGTCCTGCCAAGTCTCAGTGGGTGTCCTGCCTCCCCACAAGTCGGGGCAGTCTCAGTCTTTTCGGGGCACACGGACTCGGAGGTCAAGCAGCCGATCCCAGCCTTCAACGGGGCTGGGATCGGCTGCTGTAGTCCGAGCCCGGTACCGGTGGCACCACGGCCTGGCCCACGTCCTCGTGCCCAGCACGGGGACGCGGCGACCGGGCGGCGCGATCAGCGATCGTGGAGAAGGGCAACCGCTTCGGCGAAGTCGGCATGCGCGGGTTCGAAGGATCGTGCCGCGACGAGGAACATCGACCGGTCGGTGAGGGCGCGGGCGAGGCGTGCGGGGTTGTCGGGCAGGCGGCGGGCGAGCGTCACACCCTTGTCGAAGTATGGCGCGAACCGCTCCTCGAACAGGTAGGGGTGGTCGCCTTCGCGGACGGCCGCGCGGATGCCGATTCTGCGTTGGACGTCGACCAGCTCGGGCATCCGGTCGGCCTCGCGCAGTCTCGCCGCCTCCGCTTCGAGGCCCGGCAGCATGCCAAGAAAGCCGTCCCGCACGTCGCGCGACCATCCGAGCTCCGTGCCGAACGGCGGCATCGGGGACTCGGGGCTCGCGGCGGGTTCGGCTGCCCGCCCCGACAGGACGAAGAGCGTCCTCCACCACCCGAGGATGCAGCTCCAGTTCTTCGGCTCGCCCGTGTTCGCGAGCTCCTCCAGGACACTCAGGGCCTCTCGTCGGGCGGCCGCAGCACTCGCCCCATCCCCGACGGTCTCCCGCATCCGGGAGAAGTGAACCAACTCCCAGGTGAGTATCGCCAGAGCGGTGCGCTGTTCGGCTGCCCCGCGCCGGGTCTCCTCAAGGAGCTCGCGGAAGACGGTCGATGCGGCGTCGTGCAGCCCGGCGCCCTCCAGGTTCGCTGCCCACCGCACCATGTTCCAGAATGAGTGCTCCGGGATCCCGTTCCGGGCGGCCTCTTTGTCGAGCTCCGCGGCCTCCCTGAAGCGCCCCTCCTCGGCCAGAACGCTAGCCAGGGGCTCGCTTCGGCCGGCCTCGGCCAGCTCCTCACAGATCGCGCGTCCTTCCGCCCTGCGCCCGAGGGCGAACAAGGAAGCCTGGTGGGCGTCCAAGGCCCGGCGCAACCGCTCCGCCCGGTTCGGCGCCCCGACCTCTATCCTGCGAGCGGCCCGGGATGCCTCGGCGGCCAGCGCGACGTCCGCCTGCGGATCCCGGCTCTCGTAGCGCAGGGCGAGCAGGGCGTCGACCAGCTTCGGCACGTACGCCTTCGGACTTACCTCGGCCAGAACCCGGTACGCGCCGACCAGTTCGGCCCGACTCGGCCGGCCGGACCCCAGCAGCAGCACGCGGGCCCGAAGCACCGCGTCGTGATCGATCGTCACCATTCCCCCTGTCTCCGGATGACGCACGAAGGAGATTCTGAGAGACGGGGAACGGACCGGACAAGCCTCGCGAACTGTGCGTTCCGTCCTACGAAAAACGGCGCTGACCTGTCATGATGTACATGCCTTCGTCCTGAATCCACGAGCGGGGAGCCTCACCGAACGCTCCCGCGCCGCACGCAGCACCCCGGCTCGACCCGGCTGCGAGGATGCGCCCTGTGGTGAGCGACGAGGAGGAGCGCCGTTCTGACGCTCGCTTCTGCTCGGGGCGCTGCAAGCAGACCGAGCACCGCTGTCGGTCAGCCCTCTCCGACCGCTGACCGGCAATATCAACTGAGACAACCCTGCGGGAATGGTGCTGAGCGGCAGGATCAAATGAGACCCGGGCGAAGACGCGTCTCACCTGTTCTTTCATCACCGCAGGTAGCAGCCTTGGCCACCGACAAAATCAACTGAGACGGGACAACCATGAACCGCGCGGGCCGCTGGGCCCCGTGGTCACCCCCGATTTGCGGTGGTCGGCTCGTTGAGCTGCAGCCATTCGAGTGCCTCGGAGCGTTCTGAGCGAGGGTCCCCCATGAACCACTCCTCGCGGGGGTCCCACACTTTGTTCGCCGCCGAGTTGAGCATGCTGCGTACGGGCTCAGTGTCGCCGGGGCTGGGCACGGCCAGGGAGCTGATGCCGGTCTGCCAAGTCGTCCCGAGCAGGGCGACGGTGCTGTCGAGGGAGAGCATCGCGAACTCCGGGCGCCCGGCGCGTGAGCCGAGCAGGTGCTCGGGGTATCCGTGCTCGGTCATCCCCAGACGGATCGCGCACGCGGCGCCCATCACGTCCCAGTGGTCAAGCAGACGTACCCGGCGCCAGACGGACTTCCGGTGCCGGGAGGCCGCCCGCTGGCTGTAGCGGTAGGCGGGGAGAGCGAGCAGGAACTCGCGGTCGGCGCCGAACAGACCGACAGAGGTCGCCAGGTCGTACCAGCCCTGGTTGGCGTGCTCGATCAGGTACGGGTCGTCGTAGTCGAAGTAGGCGTCCCGCCGGCCCGTCTCCTTGCCGCAGCTAGCCGCCATACCCACCGCGAATACCGGCAACGGATTCTCCGGAATCCCGCCCTCGATCACTTCCAGGCCCGCCCGCCACAGCGGCCCATAGACCTTCCGCCGCATCTCCTGCCTGCCCAACTACTTACCCCTCCGCCCGAAACATCGGTTGAGGATACGGCTCAGCCGGGTGGGAACCACGGCCTGGACGAAGCCGACGGGAACAGGCACTTGCCGAAGAGCAACACCAGCGCGGCGAGCGTTGCTACTTCTGACCGACACTCTCGCACTGCGAGATCAACAAGTGCTCTCAGAGGGCGTTAAGTCCGTTTCTGGTAGCGGCCTCGTCCGGGCTGGGTGAGGAAGCCTTGGCGGGTGAGGCGTCCGAGACGGCTGCGGGTGATGTTGACGGATGCCTCGTCGGTGGGCATGCCGAGGAGTTCATGCAGCTCACGGGCTCGGAACTCCTGGTCGGGGTGCTGGTTGAAGGTGTTCACGATGGCCTGGTAGGCGGTGTTCGTCTCGGGCGGTGTGGGTTGGCCTCCAGTCGGTGCGAGTTCGGCGATGATCTTCCGGGTGGTGGCCAGGTCCGCGAGTCGCGCTTCGGTCTCGGCCAGGGCAGTGGTCAGGTGCTCGATCTGGTCGCGCAGTTCACCGGCCCGGGCGGTGGTCTCGTCGTGCTGGGCCTGGAGGTCGGCCAGGAGGTCGGTGACGTTCACGCGGCCAGCCCGAGGGTGTCGCGCCAGGCGGGACTCGGTGTGGTGAGTCGGCGGGTCATGTTCGCGATGGAGGCCCAGTAGACGCGCGAGGTGGAGGTGTCGGGGCGGTGGTCGTACTCGCGGGCCAGGCGGCGGTGCAGCATCAACGTGCCGTTGACCTGCTCGACAATCCATCGCTTCGGCTGCGGGATGAAGCCTTTGCCCTGGTCTTTGGGGTTGCGGCGGACGATCTCGACGTCGATGTCCAGCAGGGCCCCGTGGATGATGACCTGGTCTTTGAAGCCCTGGTCCACCAGGGCCTTCTCCAGGCGGTTGCCGCACCGCTCGGCTGCCTGGTCGAGCAGGGCGGTGCCGGCGGTATTGTCGTGGGCGGAGGCGGCCAGCACGACGACGCCGATGACCAGCCCCAGGACGTCCACAGCCAGTCCCCGTTTGCGGCCCGACACCTTCTTGTTGGCGTCCAGTCCCGTCGTGCTCTTCGGAACACCGGCGGCCGCGCGGACGGACTGGGTGTCGATGATCACGAGGGACGGGTCCTCTAATCGGCGGGCTCTCTCGCGCACCTGGCAGCGCAGGAGTTCCTGGATCCGCTGGTCGAGACCGTCCTGGCGCCACAGCCCGAAGTAGTAGAACACCGCTGACCAGACCGGCAGGTCGTGGGGCAGATAGCGCCACTGGCAGCCCGTCCGGTTCTGGTAAAAGATCGCGTTCACGACCTCCCGCAGGTCACAGGCCCCGGGGTCCCCGGTCGCCGACCGCGCCACCCGGTCCTGCTTCCAGGCAGTGATCATCGGCTCGATCAACAGCCACTGCTCGTCCGATAAGTCGCTGGGGTATGGCTCTCGCTCCACACCCTGCATCTCGGCATGGACATGCCCAGCATGTGGTTGGCGTGACGATCAGTACCACGATCGAGCGATCACGAACCCATGAAGATCGGACTTAACGCCCACTCAGGTCGGCCGTGAGACGCCGTACGCTGCGTAGCGAGATCCTCAGCTGCCTTCCTGCGGACTCGTCGGTCATCCCGTCTGCCAGGAGACTCAGTAGGGCTTCCTCCTGGGACGTCAGCCCGTCGCCGACCGGCGAAACTGCGCAGCGTCAGACGGGAAGGGCACCGGCGGGGTGGCCGTGTTCGCGGCCGCATGCGGTCAGGGCAAGCAGGCCATGGCCCCAAACGGGTGTGGCGTCTTCGATCGATCCCGGGTCAACCGACAGCCGGGCGGCACCCACACCCGACGGGCCTGTCACTGACAACCCCCACTGACACCAAACCGGCACATCGCAGCCAGGCTGCGACAAGCCGGGACGTCGCGTAATCGCGCCCCCACCGGGCTAGGAGATCCAGTTCGGCTGGCTGGAACTGCCCCGCGACTCCCGCACCCCGGTGACTCACCGATCCGGTCACCACTCACCGGCCCCTGGTGAGTCACCGATCCGGTCACCACCCGCCCGGCCTCACTCAGCACACCCAACCTTGCTGAACGCGATCGAGTACGACCATGCGCATCGGTGACCCGAGTTCGCCGCGTACGCCCTTCCGTGCGCCCGCCCTCCGGTACGAGGGCTGCGTGCTTTCTGGAGGAGGCTTCGTGCCGATCTTCGAGGCGCTCCCCCGTGCCACTGCCGACCCTCACCCACGAGCAGGGCCGGCCCTTGCGCCGCGGCGTTCTCGAAGCTTCGTCCCCGGGGGGGTGGGGCGCGGTCGGGCGTCCCGCCCTTCGGGCTCTTCGGGGCGGGCGCTACACTCCGCCTGCCCGGGGCCTGCGCAGGTCACAGGTACCGGGGCCATACAAAGTGGGGGGTACATGAAATTGCTGCCGATCGGCAGAAGAGGACGGAGCAGACGGGGGCGGGGTGGCGCGATCGCCGCCTCGGGCGCCCTGATGCTCGCGCTGCTGGCCCCGCTCGCGGGCCCGAGCGCTACCGCGGCAGCGGCGCCGGCAGCAACCGCTGCCGCGACGCCTGCGGTCGTTTCGAAGTCCGGGCCGCAGGCCCCGCCGAAGGCCGACCCCAGGGCCGCGCGGGAGGCGGCGAAGACAGCCGAAGTGCAGGCGCTCCAAGCGACCGGGGTCGCGAGCACCTGCCCGACGGCCCTGGCGCCGCACGTCGTGGTCAGCTGCACGCTCGAGGCGAACAAAATCGCTTCCTTCTCCCTCACCATGCCCCAGCAGAAGGACGTGGTGCTGCTCGAGATCTCCAGTCAGACCGTCGGCAAGCTGATCGGTCCGGGCGGCGCCTCCGTGCCGTGCGAGAGTGTCTACGGCGCCGCCGAAACGTACACACCGCTGCAGTGCCCCATCAGTCAGGCGGGGACGTACACGCTGGAGGTGAAGAGCGGCGACGGAAGCCAGACCGACATCGGGCTGTCGTACGTTCCGCTGCTCTCCACCACCGCCTGCAAGGTGGCGGGCGTCACCGATCTCAGGCTCGGCGCACCCACCGTGTTCCACGGCTCGCTGCCGGCCTTCTCGGCAGGTGACTGCTACACGCTGGACCTTGCCTCGGGGGATGTGCTGCGCAGCCATCTCGTCACGGAGTACCGGTTCCTGAGGCTGGTCTACGACGCCAACGGCAAGCAGGTGTGCACCTCAGGGGGCAGCACCTTCGCGCCCCTCGATTGCAAACTCACCGGCACCGGGCCGTACCGCGCGTCCGTACTGGCCGGGTCCGGTGGCTACGACCTCACCATGGCACGGCTGTCCAGGCCCGAGGGCTGCCCGGTGGTGGAGCCGCAGGCATACGGGGCCTCTCCGGAAGTGAACTCCACGGTGCGCTGCCGCACCCTGCGTGTCGCGCAGGCCGGCCCGTACACCATCGCCCCGGTCTCCGCCGGCGACACATGGCCCGGTGAGCTGTACCTGCCGGACGGAACCCCGGGCTGCTCGTATCGCAGTGGTCCCTGCACCCTGGCGGCCGGCGACCACACATGGGTCGTCAGGGCGGACATCGACGACGCCGGTGCGTTCGGCATGTCCTTCCACTCCACGAGGGAAACCCGGGGCTGCACCCCGAGCAACGACAACGGCCTGGTGGCCGGCCCGTCGACCGGAGCCTTCTCAGGGCCGGGGCAGGAGTTCTGCCTGACCCTGCCGACGTCCTCCGGCAAGGGCCTCTACCTGCTCAACCGCCCGCCCGCCGGCGGTACCGACGTCGTGGCAACGGTCTACGACGCCTCAGGAGTACAGCAGTGCAAGGTCGAGCGGTACGTGAACCCCGTCTGCCGGCTGACCGGAACGGCCCCGTTCCGCGCTGTCCTGGGCGGCGCACCGGCCAAGGCATACGGGCTGGTGGTCCACCGGACCGGTGAAGCCGCAGGATGCGCCCCCTGGCGGCAGACCGGATTCGACAACACTGCGGGCGCGAAGGTCTCGTTGTCCGACACCGTGAGTCAGGCCTGTTTGAGCGTGCCCGCGGATCAGCACTCCACTGTGGAGATGATCGGTCAGGCAGCCCTCTCCACCGGCACGAGAACGGCGCTCTATCTGGCTGACCCTTCCGGTGCTGTGTGTACGTCCGACACCTGCGTTCTGTCTGCCGGTGTGCCGTACACGGCGATGGTGGTCGGGCACTACGCCGATACGTACGAGCTGGCCCGGCGCAACGTCTCGCCGAGTGCGTCATGCGCGGCTCCGGCCTCCACCAAGGTCGGCGGACCGTCCCTCTCCTTCGATCTCACATCTGCCCTGGACGCCCGCTGCATCAGGGTCAGCGCGGCCGCCTCGGACAAGCTTTGGTTCGGTGCGCGCACGCCCGTCGACCGCTACACCCCTGCCGCCACTACGGTGACAGCCGTCGACGCCGTCGGCCGGATCGCCTGCCGACAGGAGCAAGGGCCCTCGTGCCGGGCCTCCGGCTCGACCTCGTACATCGCCGTCGTGACCGTCTCGCGGTACCAGGGCAAGCCCATTCGTGCCAACGTGGACTCCTGGAAGGTCGGCACGGCGGCAGGCTGGGCGCCGGAGTGCACGGCCGACCGCGTGTCGAACGACTCGTCGGTCGTCCGCAGTGGTGTGCTCACCGAGCAGGTCACGGCTCACTGCGCCGTGGTGGCAATGAAGCCCTCCCACTCTTTCGGGGTCAGCCTGACGACAACGGCGAACGACCTGCGCGAGGAAGCCGGATCCATGGACGTGAGCCTGCACAGCGGCCCGGGCTGGACGCAGTCCGCTGCCGAATCCGGATACGGGTGCACCTCGCTCTGCTCGGCTTCCAGCAGTGCCCAAGCCGGCGACGCCGTGCTGCTGCTGAGCGCCGGCAAGGCTGACACACCGGTCGAGTACAGCATGCAAGGAGCCTGCTCCGCCGACTGCAAGATCGCCCCCGACTCCTGGCTGAGTGGGATCAGCCCCTCGTCCGGGCCCGCCGGTACCCACAACCAGGCTGTCGTCCACGGCATCGGGCTGCGTATGAACACCGAAATGAGGCTGATGCCGAGCGACGACCCGTTCGCGCAGGGGACCGTCCTGAAAACACTCTCAGTGAGCCCTGATGGCACGTCGATGAACGTGCTCGTCGACACCAACGGGCTCAAGCCGGGTCTGTACGACGTGGGGCCCTACATCGTGGGTCACCGGATCACCAAGGCGTACACCGTCACCGCCCCCACGCCCGAGCGGGAGGGCAGCCGGTTCGTGCCGACCGGACCGTCGCGGTTCCTGGACACGCGTGACGGCACCGGTGGGATGAAGCAGCACGTCGGTCCGGGCGGGGTCGTCACCCTCCAGGTAGCCGGGATGAAGGGCATTCCCGCCACAGGAGTGACCGCGGTCGTCATGAACGTGACCGCGGTCAACCCGACCGAGGCCGGCCACGTCACGGTGTACCCGAACGGCCAGGCGGCGCCCAACGTGTCGAACCTCAACTTCGCACCCGGACAGATCGTGCCGAACCTGGTGACCGTGCCTGTGGTCAACGGGAAGGTAGACCTGCGCAACAACGCCGGTTCGGTGGACCTGATCGCCGACGTCACCGGCTACTACACCGACCAGGCCGGGGTCGGCTCCGCACTGAACTCGATCACGCCGTCGCGGTTCCTGGACACGCGTGACGGCACCGGTGGGATGAAGCAGCACGTCGGTCCGGGCGGGGTCGTCACCCTCCAGGTAGCCGGGATGAAGGGCATTCCCGCCACAGGAGTGACCGCGGTCGTCATGAACGTGACCGCGGTCAACCCGACCGAGGCCGGCCACGTCACGGTGTACCCGAACGGCCAGGCGGCGCCCAACGTGTCGAACCTCAACTTCGCACCCGGACAGATCGTGCCGAACCTGGTGACCGTGCCTGTGGTCAACGGGAAGGTAGACCTGCGCAACAACGCCGGTTCGGTGGACCTGATCGCCGACGTCACCGGCTACTACGCGGCCACGGGTTCCACCTTCGCAGCGGCGGGCCCGGTCCGTTTGCTCGACACCCGTGACGGCACCGGTGCCCGGACGGGCGCCGTGGGTCCGGGCAGCTTCGTCAGTCTCCGGGTGGCCGGGGTCGCGGGCGTGCCCGCGGAGGGTGTGACAGCCGTCGTCCTGAACGTCACGGTCACCAACCCCACCGAGGCCGGCCACGTGATCGTCCACCCGCACGGGGTCGCGCGTCCCAACGTGTCGAACCTCAACTACACGCCCGGCCTGACCGTCGCCAACCTGGTGGTGGTC
Organism: Streptomyces sp. NPDC006430; assembly: GCF_040612395.1. Lineage (NCBI taxonomy): Bacteria > Bacillati > Actinomycetota > Actinomycetes > Kitasatosporales > Streptomycetaceae > Streptomyces > Streptomyces sp. NPDC006430. The sequence continues at coordinate 1,741 of NZ_JBEXQA010000057.1, read as the reverse complement.
CCGGTGGTGGACGGGCGGGTGACGTTCTTCAACAACACGGGCTCCGTCGACGTGATCGCCGACCTGAACGGCTACTTCACGTTCTGAGGCTCCGTCCCTGAACACACCAAGGGGTCCTGTCCGATCGGAAGATCGAGCGGGACCCCTCGGCATTTCCTCTTCGGTGGCAACGTCATCTACGCCGACATCCACACCGGTCAGTGGCACTTCGCCATGGCCAATGCCCAAGGTGGTGGCTGGCCCTTCGACTACACCAGCGTGGCCAATCAGGCGGCCCGATTCGCTCCCGACGCCTGGACCCGCCTGACCGCCGTCTACAACGCCGGCAGCGGCTTGATGAGCCTCTACGTCAACGGCGTCCTCGCCAGCACCGGACATCACGCAGCCGCAACCAGCCCCGCTCCCAGCGGTCCGATCGTCTTCCGGCCGGTACAAGGTGTCCGGAGCGGCCCCAGACGCCTTCAAGAGCGGCCTCAGTAACTTCGCCGCCTACCCCTACGCCGCCGCCCCCACCGCCCCCGCAACCACAGGCCGGATCTCGCTCACCGCAGCCCCGGACCTGTGTGCGGACAACGACTTCGCCAGCACCCAGGACGGCAACAAGATCCAGATCGCGGGCTGCAACGGCACCGCCGCCCAAAACTTCGATGTACAGGCCGACGGATCCCTGCGGATCCAAGGCAAGTGCGTCAATGCGGCCAACGCCGACACCGCCAACCTCACCCTGCTCGAACTGAGTACCTGCAGCGGTGCCCCGGCACAGAAGTTCCTGCCCCGCGCCGACGGCTCGATCTACAACCCGGTCTCCGGCCGCTGCATGGACCTCGGCAACTTCGACACCACCCCGGGCCGACAGCTCTGGCTCTACGACTGCAACCCCTCCAACGCCCAGCGCTGGACCATCATGACCCTGGGCACCGCACCGCTGCCCCTACCCAGCCTCGACGCGACACCCTGACCCACCGACACCACCCGCGCCATCACAGCCACAACATGACGACGGCCGCCCCTCCCACCCGGGAGGGGCGGCCGTCGCCGTTGACGGGCCGGTGCAGTGCGGACCCACTGGTCCTGGCGGCGTACGCGGACTGTGCCGGGCGACTGTGGCCAATCGCGGCGATGTACGCGCACTGTGCAGCCACCACCCCCGACCGTGTGCTGGACACTGCTCCGCCCCCGCCCGCACGACGCGACGCGACGCGACGCAGGCCAGGAACGCCCGGGCAGCCAGGGGCAGAACGGCAGTCCGCAGGCGGCACGGCCCGACCCTGCCCGTCGAGCGGTGCCGAAGCCAGCGTTCATGGAAAGCCAGCATCACGCGGACTGCCCTGCGCGTGATCGTTTATCCCCGGATGCCGAGGGCGGGCGCCGTGGCCGCGTGCACGGGGAAATCCTCAGCCGCGCCACCGGCCCCGACGACCTTCTGGAGCTCCTGCGCCGGGCCGGCCTCGACCCCGACGACGTCCACCTGGACGACGCGCCGCTGATCGAGTGGCGCGGCGGCGGACCGAACGTCTGGGCCCCGGATACCAGCGGGGAGTGATCCGCAGCAGTGCAAACCCTCCGCTGGTGACCTGCGGCGGCCACCGCATCGCACGCGGCGGCGAACGCCTGGCTGCGTCATCCACAGCGACCGCGGGTCGGAAGGTGGATTCAACTGATCGTTGCAACACCTCGTGGTGGAGGTGGAGTGATGGGTGTCGGTCCGCAACAGCGGAGGGTTCGTAAGTACCGGGGCCAG
>NZ_JBEXQA010000056.1:19532-24378 GCF_040612395.1 Streptomyces sp. NPDC006430 | reverse complement strand
GTACGGCTGCCCCGCAGCCGGCCACCACGCCCGGCCCCGCCACCACATCTCGGCCCGTTCGGAACACCTCTGACGATCCGGAGTCCGATCGTCAGCAGCGTCTGGAGACGGACGAGGCGACCGGAGCACAGCGGTTCGTGGAGCCGATCCAGACGGTGGACACGACCGCGGCGGCCACGGCCCAGGGCGTGTCCATGGGTTCCATGGAGGGGGTCGAGGAGGCAGGGGAACCGGTGGACCCCGACGTGCGGCCTGCGGCGAGCTTCTATATCGAGGACGTTGAGCCGGAGTCTGAAGCGGCGCCGGCTGACGGGGCGGGGGGTGTGGCGCCGCGGGTTGCCGGGTCCGCCACGGCGGAACCGATCGAATCTGTTGGCCGGGGACCGGCGGGTCCTGGCGCGGGCGCGACGGGCACGCTGGAGGGACGGGCGGCAGCTTTGCCGTTTGCCGCGGATGTGGCCGCTTTGGCTGCCGGTGCCTCCGATGGCTTGATGGTCTCGATGGCTCAGGCGTCGAACAGTGGCCGGCCGGCGCCCAAGCGTAGGCGGGATGACGGTGTTCGCGGGCAGCACACGAGGGTCGAGGTGCAGGAGGCGGCATCCGGCTCCGACATGGAAGACATCGCCGACGTCCCCGGCGAGCGACCGCGGCCACAGGGTGAGTTTACCGACACGAACAATATGGACGCGGTGGATGGCGGCGAGCTGGGGACGCCGCCGTCTCGCCCTGGCGGGTGGGCGCTTGCCGGTGGGGTTGAGATCTGGCGCGGCGAGGTGAAGCCTCCGCAGGAGCTGGTGGAGTGGCCGAAGGACTGGTCGAATTACTACGAGAAGGACGAGCTCCCCCGTTGGAACCATGAGGAGGGGCGGAAGCTGGTGCCCCAGTTTGACGGCTACATGTCCCCGCTCTGCCACAGGCGTTTCGAGGCGCGGCGGTACCGGTTGCCGTTGGGGGAGTTCGGAACCCGGCTGGTGGTCCGCATACGGTTGGTGCCCGCGGACGGCGCGTCGGTCACCGAGGAACAGTTCAGCCAGCTGTTTCAGAGAGCCCAGAGCGGTGTCGACGAGCGGTACAACGGCGGCTCCCGGCTTCCCAACGGAGACCTGTTCCGGGTCGATCTGGAAATGGTGTCGGATCCCCATGCCGCCGCTCACCACGTCGTCCATGTGCACGCCACCTCCAGGCGGGCAAACTACGAGAACTGGCATCCCGATCTCAGCCCCGATGTGCTGGCCCACGAGGTGGGGCATCTGCTGGGTTTGGACGACGAGTACCGCGAGAGCCACGCCTTCGGCGCGCGCCCGATCTATCAGGACGGGGCTTTGATGACCGGCCCTATGAAGGTGGACGGCAGGGGACGTCCGGACCTGGACGTCGACCATCCCAGCCTTGACCCGAGCACCGGCCCGGACCGGTGGTGGCTTCCGCCCCGTCATCTGCGCCAGCTGGGGGCTGCGGTGGAGTCTCTTCAGGGCACGGCACGTCTCCGGGTTGACGGCGGGGCGGCCTTCTATGCCGATGACACGCTTTCACGGGAGGACGGGCTGCCGGCTCGTGCCCATTTCCCTGTGGACACCCGTACAGCGGTGTTGTACGGGGAGCCCGGCGTCGGGGGCGGTGGCTATTTGCCGCCGAGTGGCATATCGGATCGTGTGCGGCCGGTCGGGCTGGAGGAGGCCAATCCCAACGGGACGTACCGTGCCGAGTACGAGAGTCTGGCCCCGGGGCGGGAGCCGGGCAGCCTGTCGCGGGCGGTCGCGCCGGCGGACCGGCTGGACTCCGCGGCTGGCGATCTGCACGTTCGGCCGAAGCAGCCGGAGCGGGGACAGATGATGTTCCCCGTTTATTGGACCGAGGATGACGCCGTCTACGCGGCCGAGCAGGCGTACCTGCATGCCCTGCGCGAGCACGACATGCTCACCCGGACCCCGCGCCGGCATCCCCTGTCCGAGAAGAAGCCTCCCACCCCCCCCATCGTGGGCGGGCGCGGTGTCTACTACTGGGTCGGCGAGTACGCCGGTGTGCGGATCGAGGGGGAACTGCGCCACGGCTCGTTCACCGGATTCCGGCCCTCCGACGATCAGCCTGACCAGCCCGCCCCGGCCTACGTGCCGGCACCGGTGTCGGCTCCCAAGGCGGGCCCGGGCTCGAGCCCGGGCTTCGGCCAGCGGGTCGAGGACGTGGCCAGGTACGGCGACCGCCGCACCCGCACCGGCGCCCACCACGCGCCCAAGCCGGGCCAGGAGTACTACCACGGGATGCACATCGAGCCCGGCGAGGAGCACGACAACGGCACGTACCAGGCCGATGTCTGGTTCCTCGATCCGGCGCTGCGTTATGGCGACCCACGGGGGAGCGATCCCACCCGTTGGATCCTGCACCGGGACGGGTCCGAGCACGTCATGTTCCCCAATGTGTGGTCACCGAGCACTCTGCTGAAGGCCGTGGAGCAGGCGCACGCCGCGGCCGTCGCTGCGGGTACGTACCAGGAACTGCCCGGCCGTGACCGCACCCACCACTGGGTGGGCGAGGCCGGGGGTATCCGCATCGAGGGCCTGGTCCGGGACGGCCAGCATGTCGCCTACCGGCCCACGCAGGTACAGCCCCACCTCCGATGGCCCCAGCAGAGGCCGATCGGAGAAACGGCCGCCGTGCCGGTAACGTTCGGTAGCGGCGGGCCCCAGCACGGTGTCGACGTCCGGCGTGTGCTGTTCGCCGACGGGCAACGGGGTCTCGACCTCACGGCCCGGATCTACCTGGCCGCCGCGCCTGGCACCACACCCGCCGTGACGAACCTTCTCTGGCTGTTCCTGAAGGCGAAGGCGGAGTTTGTCTACGCCGGCATCACGCGCGGGTACGGGACACCGCTGGTCCGGTTGGCCCGCGTCGAGGACTCCCGGGCAGCGCACCACGTGGTCCCCGTGGACCTGAAGCCGAAGGACGCGACCCCGGAGAACCTGAACGGAATCGTGGACGGCCTGCCGGCTCTCCTGGGCCTGCCGACGAGCCCCGACGCGCTCAAGGACTTCGCCCGGGGGTTGGAGCAGGGGATGCCTGCGGGCGAATGGCTGCTGCCCCGGGGCGCCGACCCGGTGGAGGGGCGGGCGGCCATCGATCAGGCCCTCAACCTGCAGGTGCGGCCCCACCGCGGATGGCCTCAGGAGAAGCCGACCGGCGAGACGGCCGCCGTGCCGCTAACGTTCACCCGCGGCGGGCGGCAGTACGGCTTCGATGTCCGGCACGTGCTGTTGGCCAATGGACAGCGGGGCTTTGACGTCTCGGTCCGGATCCGCCTGGAAGCCGAGCCCGGCACCGTCCCCGCCCGGGTGAGCGAACTCTGGAATCGCTTGCGGGCGACAGTGGCCGAAGTCTACGGCGGCGTGGCGCGCGCGAATGGGGCGCCGCTGGTCCGGGTGTCGTTGACCCGGGTCGAGGATTCCAGGGCGGCGCACCACGTGGTTCCGGTCCGGCCGGATCCGAAGACCGACCAGGAGACCGTGGACGGCCTGTCGCTCCTTTTGGGCGTGCGGCCGGACACCGGCGAGTTCCGCGACTTCGCCCAAGTGTTGGACAGCGCCGCCCCGCGGATCGGCGCATGGGCGGTGCCCTGGGATGCCGACCCGGTGAGGGGGGCAGCAGCCATCACACACGCCCTGAGCCTGGCGGATCCGCTCAGCCAGCCCACCACGCTCAGTGAACCCGACCCGACGGCCCGCGACGACTCGCCGGTGAACACCGACGAAAGCTCCACCTCTCCCCTGACACCGCCTGCTGGGTCCGAAGCGGGGCCGACGCCGGCCGCGGCGGGCATGGCGGCGCCGGACGGCGGGCAGTTCGACATGTACGAGCTGGACCTTTCGGCAGAGGTGTTCGGCCTGTCTCCCGGCTCGGGTTCCCAGGACGGGACGCGCAGCGAGCCGTCCGTGATGGACGAGGAGATGGTGGACGATCTGGGCTTGTCGTCTTGGGAGATGGAGGGTGTGGCAGCGGACCAGGGGCACGCAGAGGGGTGGGAAGCGATCGGGTCGGCCGCGGCCGTGGCCGCGGCGCTGTTGGAAACGCCTCGGCCGATTGGGGCGGTTGGCGGGGTCCGTACGCCGGGTGCGGGGACTGGGGGCGCCGATGTGGCGCAGGCGTCTGTCGCGGGTGCTTTTGCCGGGGCCGGTCCTGATGCCACCCGCAGCACTCGTGCCGTTGATGCCCGGGTGGAGTCCGTGGGGGACGGGCAGCCCGCGGCCAGGAGACAGCGGCTGTTGGAGCCGAACGATCCGGACGGGTCGAACGCCGCTTCCGCCGGGGCCGGTCCCGCCAATGGCAGCCCTCGATCTCTTGGCGCTCTCGTGGAGTCCGCGGACGGGGCCCTGCCGAACCTGGGGGAGCTACTGCCGGGTGAAGAGCCCGACGTCGATGCGGGCGCGGGGAGCGTCGGTTCAGGGCAGCGGGATCCGAGCGCAGGCTTCAGGGCCAGATTGTCCAAGGCTGAATTGGAGGCGTCCAGGGCGGATGAGTGGCCGTCTGGGGCTGACGCTTCCGCTCCGGTGCTTGTGCAGAAGCTGCATGCCGTCCTGGGTACGGGTGTCGCAGTGGCCGGGGTGACCGGATCCCATCACGATCTAGTGACTCGATATGTGCGCGAAAAGACTGGACCGGGTTTTAGGAGCGTGGGGCGGTTCAGGGCTGAGTACGAGGCGTTGCGGTTGGAGTTGCTGCGGCTGCGGCAGCTGGGCGAGTCGTTCGATGCGAGGGAGTGGGTCCGCGCGCGGTCGGCGGCGCGGCGGGTTGGGGCCGGGTCTGGTGCGGAGCCGGCGGTGGACGTCCGCCTGGGGCAGCCGGTGTTGTCTGATGT
>NZ_JBEXQA010000056.1:0-19437 GCF_040612395.1 Streptomyces sp. NPDC006430 | reverse complement strand
TGGATGGTGGGTCCGGCTCCGGGGAGTCTGTCCGCGAGCAGTGGTCGCAGCAGGGGGACGTGGCTGAAGCGTTCAATGTGGATAAGTGGCCGTCTGCGAAGGCCGTTTCCCTCCCGATGCTTGTGCAGAAGCTGCATGCCGTCCTGGGTACTGAGGATGACGCAGTGGCCAGGGTGATCGGAGTTAGGAAAGAACAGGGAGCGTATCGCTACCGAGTAGGAGGGCGTAGACCGGGCGCTGAGATATCGGGGCGGTTCAGGGCTGAGTACGAGGCGTTGCGGTTGGAGTTGCTGCGGCTGCGGCAGCTGGGCGAGTCGTTCGATGCGAAGGAGTGGGTTGACGGGCGGGTGGCGCAGCGGGAGCCGGTCAAAGGCTCCGTGATCTTCTCCGGTGGTGCACTAAGGGCACTCAAAGTGGACGAGTGGCCGTCTGGGGTTGAAGCTTCCGCTCCGGTGCTTGTGCAGAAGCTGCATGCCGTCCTGGGTACGGGTGTCGCAGTGGCCGCGGTGACCGGATCCCATCGAGATCTAGTGACTCGATATGTGCGCAACGGGACTGGACCGACTAAGACGCGGGGGCGGTACGAGGCTGAGTACGAGCCGTTGCGGTTGGAGTTGCTGCGGCGGCTGGAGCGGGGTGAGTTGTTCGATGCGAGGGAGTGGGTCCGCGCGCGGTCGGCGGCGCGGCGGGTTGGGGCCGGGTCTGGTGCGGAGCCGGCGGTGGACGACCGCCTGGGGCAGCCGGGGCAGCCGCTGTCTCTGCCGGGCGGGCCGGTCCGGCTGGCGGAGGCGGCTGGGGACACTCAGGCCTTTGATGTTTGGCTGGGGGAGGACAGCACTCTTGGCCAGGGCAGGACCGGACTTGATGAGCTGCTCGACTCCCCGGCGGTGCTGGACACTCGTGTGCGGCCCGACCACGTGGAAGGACTGCCGTGGTCACCGTCAGCTGCGGCTACTTGGGCGCTCGCACCCGGCACGGAACTGCCGCTGGGCGATACGCTCGATCGGGAGGACCGTGCGAGTGCGCTGCTCGGACACCCGGAGCTCTTCCCGGCAGAGGTGCAGGAGATCCTGGCCCGGCTGACCGGCGAGGAGGAGGGCGGCTCGCTGCCTGACTAGTCACGTCCGGTATGCGCAGCTGTTCCGTGCCGGTGCAGCAGCCGGACGTGACTCGCCCGCTGTGAACCTCCAGCCGCCCCCGACAGGCGGTCGCCCCTCACAGACGCGGCCCCGGTCCTGTGGGACACCGCGCAGCCGTCGTGGCCGGTACCGGACGGTTTGAACATTATCGTGCATCATGCCCCTTTGATCCTTGGAAAGGACACCATGAGCTCATCAGAGGCTCAGGGCCCTCGGCAGGCATCTCCCCAGGCTGCGGAACCGGAAGCGGGTATGACGGTGCCCCGTGCCGGAGAGGTGGTGAGTTCACCCGAGGCGGAAGTGGCCGCCGTCGAGGGAGCGGCGGGGACTGTGTCGTCCGCCGAGCGCGCGGCACAGCCGGCTCACGACGTGGAGCACGTGTCGCCGGTCGCGGGAGCGGCGTGGGAGCCGGAGGCGGCAGGGGACACCGTCGCCTCCGAAGGTGGTGAGGCGGAGCCGGAGGCCGCCACGGCCGTCGACGTGGAGGAGGCGGAAGAAGCGCCTGAGGGCATGGCCGAGGCCGAGCCGGTTGCTCCGCCCGGGCGGCCGCACAAGAGCCTGCTGGCTGGAGCGGCCATTGTGGGGGCGCTGTTGATGACCGTACCGTTCCTGGTGGGTGGTGAGGGTGAGGATCCTCATGCGGCTCCAGCTGGTGCGGCGCCCGGTACGGTGCTGGGTTCTCCGGGGGACGGGAGCCTCCCCGTTGGTGCCGTCGGATCGGCCTCGCCGACCCCTGGCGGCACCGTTGGCCCGGGCGGGCCGGGTGGGGAGTTCCCGACACCGGGCGGCCCCGCCGCCGGCGGCGCGAGCGCGGATACCGGCGCGGTCCCTTTCCTGAGCGGTGGCGGGACGCCTGCGGGCCCGGTGGAGCGCGAGGGCGATGGCTCGCCCGCTCCGCAGAAGACGGCGGCGGCTGCGCCGCCGGTACTGCGGAAGGCGTCCCCCGCCCCGAACGCGGCGCCGGAAGGTCTCACACAGGTCGCCGGTGTCTCCATCCGTAGCCATGCCTCGGGGCGTTGTATCGATGTCACGGGAGGCAAGGGCGACGGCACGCCGCTGCAGATATGGGACTGTAACCGACTGGCGCAGCAGAGTTGGCGCTTCATGAATGACGGGACGGTGCGGGCGCTGGGGTTGTGCATGGACGTCGCCTGGGGCGCCACCGGTAACGGAGCGGTGATCCAACTGGCCAAGTGCAGCGGCAATCCCGCCCAGCAGTTCCGGCTGAATTCCGCGCACGACCTGGTCAATCCGCAGGCGAACAAGTGTGTCGACGTGAAGGACCGGCAGACCGGCAACGGCACCCGCCTGCAGTTGTGGGAATGCAACGGCCGGGACAACCAGAAGTGGAGCAGCAGCTGATCCGGCACAGCACGACAGTGTGAAGGCGTGTCCCCGCGCCGGTTGAGGCGGAGTTCACCGGCCACGTCAACCGGGCAGTCATTCACGGCCGCTTCCGGTCCGACCTCGCCTTCGCGGGTCGTGCGGCGGCGCAGCCCTGCCCGTCGCCCAGTCGGGGGCGGCTGCTCAGGCAGGTGGGGCCGGGCTGGCGGAGGGCACGCGGCCGTCACGCCCCGGCCGGCCTCCACCTGCGCGGGCGCCACGCGCCCCGGGCCGGCCGCCAGGCTTGCCCCCGACCGCGGGGCGTCACTGTGCCGGCGGACGGCGACGCGCGGCGCAGCGCCGAACGGGAGCGCGTGATCGCCCTGCTGCGGCAGTTCACCACCCCGCTGCTGACGGAACGTCACGTCGTGACGCACTCCGTCTGCGACGGGGAAGGACGCTCGTTCGGCCAGGCCCTCGCCGACCGGCTCCAGGTCCGCTTTCGCGTGGCGACGGGCGAGTCGCTGGAGCGCGCGGGGAACGGCCTGCCCGGCACGTGGCAGCCGGTGGCCCCGGAGTGGCGGCGCTTCCTCCCGGGAGCTGTTGCCCTCACCGGAGGCAGCGCGGTCCGTGCCGCCGCCTCCTCGCCCGCACGGCTGCCTGCCCACCGGACCTGCTCGGGACTGACACAACGGAGCTGAGCCGGATCGGGTGGGCGGAGCGCACCCTGCCGTCGGCCCTGTTCTCAGCTGGTTCCTTAGGTGTTCAGCTCGCCTGTGATCTGTTTCACTCGGCACCCGGTCGAGGTCTTTTGGCTGGTCAGCGGGGGCGAGCCCGACTGCGTGGCAGGAATCGTCAACAAGCTGTCATTGTGGACGCGCCACCGCTGGGCACAGGCTGTGACGGTGAGACAACGACATGTTGTGAACCTGCTCTACCCCGGCGCCCAGACGCTGGACGTCAGCGGCCCCCTAGAAGTCTTCGACACCGCGAACCGGCTGTTAGCCGAGCCGGGAGGCGCCTACCGCCTGCAATGCGTCTCCCTTGACGCCCCATCAGTGCGCACCTCCGCTGGCCTGGTCGTGCAGGCGGAGCCGCTGGAGGCGGCCGAGGGGGCGATCGACACCCTCCTCGTTCCCGGCGGGCCAGGTCTGAAGGAGGCCTTACTGAATCCCTCTCTCATCGCGTGGATCAGGGGCGCCGCGGCACGGTCCCGGCGTGTGGCCTCCGTGTGCGGCGGGGTCTTCCTGCTGGCCGAGGCCGGCCTCCTCGACGGACGCAGGGCCACCACGCACTGGGCGTTCTGCGAGCAAATGGCCCGCCGGTACCCCGAGGTGACCGTGGATCCCGAGCCGATCTTCGTCTGGGACGGCCCGTACATCACCTCAGCGGGCGTGTCCACCGGCATCGACATGGCCTTGGCCCTGGTGGAGGACGACCACGGGGCGGCGTCCGCCCTGGAGGTGGCGAAGTTCCTGGTGCTGTACTTCAAACGGCCCGGCGGCCAGACGCAGTTCAGCATGGTCCTGGACGCACAACTCGCCGAACAGGAGCCGATCCGGCTTGTGCAGACCTGGATCCAGGAGAACCTCCATCGCGCGCTGCCGGTGTCCGAACTCGCCCGTCGGGCGAGCATGAGCCCGCGTCACTTCGCCCGGGTCTTCCGTCATGCGGTGGGGATGACGCCGGGGCAGTACATCCGGCAGTTGCGCATCACCAGGGCCCGCCAGCTACTGGAAGCCACGGATCTATTGGTCGGCCAGATCGCGATGCGGTGTGGATTCACCGCTGTCGAAACGTTCCTGCGCGCGTTCTTCGCCGTCGTCGGACTCACCCCCGTCCAATACCGCAGGCACTTCCAACTCCACACCCCCTCCGGCCTGGTCGTCGAGCCGGCCTGGGCCGAAGGGCGGTCGGCATGACGCACCGGATGCGGCTGGTGGACCACGTGGCCGCGGAGTTGCACCGGATCGGGGTCCGGTACGTGTTCGGGGTGGGCGGCGCCAACATCGAGGACCTGTACGACGCGGTGCACCGCGCCCCCGGCCCGATCCGCGGCGTCGTCGCCAAACACGAGTTCTCCGCGGTCACCATGGCGGACGGGTACGCCCGGACCACCGCGCGCCTCGGTGTCGTCGCCGCCACGTCGGGCGGGGGCGCGATGAACCTGGTTCCGGGACTGGCCGAGGCGCACGCCTCGCGGATCCCCCTGCTCGCCCTGGTGGGACAGCCGCCCACCGGTCAGGAGGGCCGGGGCGCCTTCCAGGACTCCAGCGGTAAGGCGGGCTCCTTCGACGCCCGCGACGTCTTCGCACCCGTCTCGCGGTTCTGCGTCCGGGTGTCCGAACCCGCCGCGATCGCCGGGGCGCTGGCCCAGGCGATCACCGTGGCGCAGACCGAGCCGCGCGGTCCCGCCGTACTGCTCCTGCCCAAGGACGTCCAGCAGGCCCGCATCGACGTACCGGCGATGGCAGGAGCCGCGGTTCCTGCGGGCACCGCGGACCCCGCGGCAGCGGCACGTGTACGGGCGGACGCGGCACAGGCGGCAGCAGCAGGAACCTCGCGCGTGCCGGCGGTTCCCCGGCCGGATCCCGCCTCCCTGGCCGCGGCCGTCGCCGCGCTGCAGGACGCCTCCCGCATCATGGTGATCGCCGGGGAAGGGGCGGCCGGAACCGAGGCCCGCGGGGAGTTGGCCGCACTGGTGCGGCGTCTGGGCGCCTGCGTGGCCGTGACCCCGGACGCCAAGGACGTCTACGACAACCGCAGTCCCCGGTTCGTGGGCGTGACAGGGGTGATGGGCCACCGCGAGGTCGAGGACTGTCTGCGCCGGGCCGATGCCTGCCTGCTGGTGGGCACGCGCCTGCCCGTCCTGGCGCGGGGCACGCTGGAGCCGCTGCTCACCGGGATGCCCGTGGTCTGCGTCGATCCCGAGCCGCCGTTCGTTCCGGGCATCGCCCTGCTCGCAGGAGTGGCCGACACGCTACGGACGCTGGCGCGCCGTGTCCGGCCGCGGCCGTCGGCCTGCTCGGCCCACCATTCCCCCTCCCTCACGGGCCTCCCCCCGGTTTCCGGCGCGGCCACCGACTACGCCTCGGCGGTTGCCGCGATCGCCGAGGCACTGCCGCAGGACGCCCATGTCTTCGTGGACGCCGGCAACGCGGGGGCCGCCGCCATCCACGCCCTGCCGGCCCCCCGCGACGGCCGCTTCGTGGTGGCGGCGGGCATGGGCGGCATGGGCTACACCTTCGGCGCCGGGATCGGCGCCGCGCTGGCCACCGGCCGGCGCACCTACGTGGTGGCCGGTGACGGGGCGTTCTTCATGCACGGCATGGAGGTGCACACCGCCATCGAGTACGGCGCGCCGGTCACCTTCGTCATCCTGAACAACAACGCGCACGCCATGTGCGTCATGCGGGAGGAGTTCTTCCAGGGCGGCGCCCGCCCCGAGAACGTCTTCCACCCCTCCCACATAGCCGCCGGCATGGCGGCGATGTTTCCCCGGCTGCGCGTCACCTCGGCCGACAACCCGGCGCAGTTGCGCAGCGCGTTGCGGGGCAGCAACGACGGCGGCGGCCCCGCCCTGGTGGCGATGGACTTCGACCACCGCGGGATACCACCGTTCCAGCCCTTCCTGACCGCCTCGGCATCTTCCCGAGCCGGTTCGGGCGCCACCGCGCCCGGCCGCCACCCCATCAACGAGCAGGAGCACGCGCATGACCAACCGATCCACGTTGGCTGACATCCCGGGCCTGGTCCGAGTGGAGAACACCAGCCCCGAGGAACTGGCCTCCCTCTGCCGGGAGATGACCTCGGACGCCTACCCGCACCAGCAGGTCTACGGCGAGTACTGCCCCATCCAGGAGTACGTCGACTGCCCGCCGGAGGCGGCGTACGACTATCTCAGCCGCGGCCACCACCTGGAGGAGTGGACGTGCAGCCTGCGGGGGTTCGAGCCCGCCGGCACTCCGGGGCTGTGGGTGGGCCACGACCGGCTGGAGAAAGGCACCCGGATCTACTGCCGGGTCGAGGCCCACCCCGACGCCATGACGGTCGACTACCACTGCGCCTGGGACCAGAGCGACGAGCTGTGGATGGTCTACCTGATGCGGGTGGTCCCGGCCGCGCTCGTCCTCGGCCGCCCCGGGTCGTTGATCACCTGGACCAACTGCCGTCACCCGTACTACCGGAACAACCCGCGCCCGGACCTGGCACCGCACCCCGACCGGCGCTGGGTGGGTGACTACTGGGACCTGTTCTACGCCGGCCACACCCTGGAGATGCGTAATCTCAAGGCGATTCTCGAGTACCGGCACCGGAGCGGTCTGCCCATCAGCAGCGCCCCGGCAGAGCGGGTGGCGCGATGACGCAGGTGAGTCTGACCGACGTCTCCGCCTATCTGCCCGGCGAGCCCGTCCCCGCCGCCTTCTTCACCGAGCACCCGGCGGCGGAGGACAAGCTGCGCGACAGCCCGATGTTCAAAGTCCCGCCGTACCGCCACCATGTGGCCCCCGACGAGACCAACGCGGACATGATCGAGCGTGCCGTCCAGCCGCTGATCGAACGACACGGCCGAGCGGAGATCCGCCGCGTGGACGTCCTGCTCGTGCACAGCCAGCTGCCGGACCAGCCCTTCGTGGGCGCCGGCACCGAAGTGGCGCGCCGGCTGGGCCTGTCCCCCCGGTGGCTGATCGACGTGGCCAACGCCGGCTGTGCCTCCTTCGTGCACATGCTCGAACTGGCCCGGCAGATCCTGCTCAGTGGCGACGCCCGTACCGCCCTGGTATGCAACGCCCAGAGCGCAGCGGGCCAGCTGTTCACCCAGTCACAGGTCCGCGGTCTGTCCCAGGCCGCCATCCCGGGCGACGGCGCCGGAGTCGGCTACGTGACGGCCTCCGGACACGCCCCCGTCCTGGGGATCGAGAGCCGGCACAACGCCGACTACGCCGGCGACATGACCATGGTGCGCGACGACGGGCGCAAGTACTGGGAAGAGGGCGACGCCCAGGTGCGCATCGGGTTCACCGAGACCGCAGTCGTGAACGTGCTGGAGCGGGGCAACCGCCTCGTACCGCAGGTCGTGCGGGATCTGTGCCGCCGAATGGACATGGACGTCACCGACATTGACTGTCTGATCACCAACCAACCCAACCGCACCTTCCTGCACAACTGGCGACAGGCGCTGGGCCTGCCCGCCGAGCGTCACCCCGACACCTTCGATCGATGCGGCAACCTCTTCGGCGCGGCGATGCCCGTCACCCTCGACGACGCGATCCGCTCCCAGCAGATCAAGGAGGGGGACCTCGTGGTGCTGGCCGGATTCGCCCACGCCGGGGACTACGCTGGCGCCGCTGCGATCCGCTGGGGGCGGGGACGGTGAGGGCTGTGTCCCCGTCAAGGGATGGCCTCAGCAGTCCTCGGCCTGCGTGTGAAGCGTTCCGGTGTGGATGAGTGCGGCTATGCGGCTGATGTCCTCGTCGAGGGGCCGGTCGCTGTCGAGGACAGCACAGTGCCGACGGAGCGTGGTGTGGGCGGCGCGGGTGGCGGGTGCCAGCAGGTCAGGGCCGCGTAGATCGGCGGCCTGGGCCAGGGCGAGCAGGTGAATACCGGCGACGTGGGTCGCGAGGCGGGTCGCGGTGTGGGCGTGCCGGGCGGCGATGGTGCCCATGCTGACCTTGTCCTGATTGTGGGATTCGGTGGAACGAGAGAAGGACCCGGCGGGCATGCTCAGGTGCAGGGCCTCGGCGGTGAGGGCCGAGGCGGCGATCTGGGCGCCCTTGAAGCCGTGGTGCAGGCCCGCTTCGTCGGGGCCGCCGAGCGGTGCGAGATTGGCGGGCAGTCCGTGGCTGTAGCGGTCGTCGACCAGCAGCTGGAGCTGGCGGTCGAGGAGGTCGGCGACGGAGGCGACGGCGCTGGTGAGAGCCTGGGCGGCGTGTGCGACATGGCCGCCGTAGAAGTTGCCGCTGTTGTGGACGGTGGTGGTGTCGGCGTCGAAGAGCGGGTTGTCGTTGGAGGAGTTGATCTCGATGGTCAGCCAGCGGCCGGTCCACTCCAGGGTGTCGTGCAGGACGCCGATGACGTGAGGTGCGCAGCGGATGGAGTACGGGTCCTGGATGTGGCGGTCGAGTTCGACGTAGCCGCTGTGGGAGGTGTCGGCGCTCACCGGGGGAGCGGTGAGCCGGGAGCCGGTGAGCAGGCCGTGGATACGGGCAGCGCTGTTCGCCTGGCCCGGGTGAGGCTTGTGGTCATGGGGGAAGGGCGCGAATTGCTCGGCGGGACCGCAGCGCAGTTCGGCGGTCAGGGCCGTGCACAGCTCCGCTGCCCGGGCCAGTTCGCGGGCCTCGGCGTGGGCCAGGGCGGCGTAGGCGGCCATGAAGGAAGTGCCGTTGACCAGGGCGAGCGCCTCCTTGGCCTGCAGGCGCACGGGTTTCAGGCCGTGCATCCGCAGGGCCTCGGCTGCGGGCAGCTCCCGGTCCTTGTGGAGCAGGGTGCCTTCGCCGGTGAGGGCCGCGGCCAGGTAGCTGAGGGGGGCCAAGTCGCCGCTGGCGCCGACCGAACCGCGTTCGGGGATGCGCGGGAGCAGGTCGGTGCGGAGCAGGTCGAGCAGCAGCGCAACGGGCTCTTCCCGGATGGCGGAGTTACCGCGGGCGGAGCAGTTGGCGCGGATGAGCATGGTGGCGCGGACGACGTCGGCGGCGGCGTAGGGGCCGACACCGACCCGTAGAAAGCGCAGCAGGTTGCGTTGGAGCGCCTCCGTCTTGGCGGCTGAGATCTGTCGGTCGCTGCTGTCGCCGAACCCGGTCGTCACGCCGTACAGGGCGGCGCCCGAGGCGATCAGCTCCTCTTTGGCCCGCACCGACGCGGCCATGCGGGTGCGCGCCTCCTCGCTCAGGGCGATGGTGCGCCGGTCGGTGCCGGTCGCGGTGGCGCGGACATCGTCGAGGGTGAGGCGGTGGCCGTCCAGCGTGATGTGCTGCTGGCTGTCGGCAGGGCGGGACGTGGACACGGTTAGGTGCATGAGGTGCCTTCTACGCTTTCTACGATGGTGGGCGCGAGCGGGGCTCAGGGGCTCGGCCGCGCTGGCCGACGGCCGTGACGGTGGCGAGGCCGAAGTCCATGGGGTACGCGGCGGTCACCTGGTGCCTCTGCCAGGTTCCGGGCTCGGTGGGTGCTGCTGCGTACGGTCGTGCGGTCGTGGCTGCCGGGCAGCGGGCCGTTACGACGACGCCACGGCCGCACGCGCGCGGGGCGGGCACACCTGCCCGCGGTGGTGCCGGTCCCTGGCCGGCCGACAGGTGGGAGCGGACGTTGTCACACTGGTCGCAGGCTTCGCATCGGCCGTCGAAGATGACCAGGGGTCCGAACCCCGCCGTCCCTCCTTACACCGGCCGCCCGCTGTCCAGACAGCGCGGCACGAACTCTGCCCCCGCGCGTAGGCTTCGCTGTGACGGGAGTTTCGCATACCCGCCCAGGTGATCAAGGTGCTCTTCCGCCGGGTTCGCCGGGGCATCCTGTCTTCGATGTAGACGGGTTCGTGCTGGTCACGCCGTCAATGGCATCAAGCGGCCTCTCCGCCACCCCTCCACAGGTGAGCATGCGGAGGGGTATGAACGGGCAACAGTAAGTCCCATAAGAACAGCGTTGCGTGCGCGCACCAGGTGGACCTCGTAGCCTGGTGACTCACATAACCCGCGGGTGCGATGGGATCACGGTGGGAGGCTGTTGCCGGCATAACCAAGCAGAGCTTCCTCATGGGGAGCGGAGGCCCGGGCGATCGGCCATGCTGGTATCAGGCTGGAATGCCCGCGCCACCGGGGTCGGCGAGGCCGCCGTGTCATTGGGGGCGACTCGAACTCGCGTCATATGAGCCGCCGTTGGGGCGTGCTCGCCGACCGGGCGGGGCCCGAAAGCGCGTCACCGCCGAACAGCGCAGCTGAAGCCGGACCGGATGGGGCCGACGTCAGCCGACCAGGTGGCAGGCCGGCGGTCTCGTCCGCCCGTGACTGCCATTCGCACGGGGGCATGCCGTGTGTGGCACGGAAGGCACGGCTGAAGTGGGCCGGGCTGACGAATCCCCATCGGTGCGCGACGGCGGACACGGCCGGTCTGGTCCGGCGTGGGCGGCCGAGTTCCCGGTGGCACTCCTCGAGACGCCGACCCCGGATCCATCCGCTCACTGTCGTGTTCTCCGCCCGGAAGAGCCGTTGCGGATGCCGTACGGACACGTGGTGTGCGGCGGCGATCGCCTCCGCCGAGAGAGCCGGATCCGCCAGGTGGGCGTCGATGAAGGTCTTCACCCGCAACAGCAGGCTTTGCCGGGCGGCGCGGTCGGTGGTGGAGGAGGTGTGGGGCGACCAGCTCATCGCGGGAATACAGGCGGTGCAGCGCCGCCGTGACTGCAACGACGAACTGGTGCTGCGGATCGCGGGCGAGATCAGTGACGCCGGCCGGTTGGCCGGCTCCGTGATCGAGCGTTTCGAGGAACGGCGCCCCATGTTCGCCGAACACGTCCGCGCCGGACTGATCCTCCCGCCGCGGGTCGAGTACGTTGCGGCAGAGGACCTCGAGGTCAACCCCCGCAGCGGCAAGATCGTTCGCTGGTCGACCAGCGCCTGTGCTGAGCGCGACGGATGCGGTTGGACGCGGTGCGCAGCGGCGGGAGCGGATCGGCGGTGCGGTACTTTCGCCACCGGGCGGGACAGTGCTCGCCGCCGCCGGTCCCGCCCGCCACCGCATATTTCCTGTGCCGGCCGACGGTGATTCCGAATCAGGGCAAGCGCGCCAAGTGGTTCAAATCGTTAATTCGGTATGTGCGACACTGGGGCCGTGGTCGAGACACGCAACCCGAGCCGACGTCGCGACGATGGTCGGCGCACCCAACTCATCCAAGCTGCCGCCCGCGTCATCGCCAGGGACGGTATTGCGGCGGCGACCATCCGCCGGATCACGGAGGAGGCGGGGGTGCCCGGCGGCCTCGTCCACTACTGGTTCGCGGACAAGGACGAGCTCCTCCAAGAGGTTCTCCTCGCCGACCTCGACACCATCTCGACCGCCGTCACTGAGGCGGCCGATACCGGGGACGACTTGCTCGACCGCCTCCGTGCGGCCTTCCACGTCATTGAGCAGGACGACCGCGGCCGCCAGATCCTTCCGTACGAGATGACGACGTGGGCGCTGCGGAAGCCCGAGTTCGTCCATGTGGCGAGGAAGCAGTACGCGGCCTACCGCGCGTTGGGGACCGAGACCATTTCTTCCTGGGTGAACGCCACCGGAGCACAGTTGCCTGCCGACGTACCCGTCGTCGGGCAGTTCATCACCGCTCTCTTCGACGGACTCGTTCTGGCATGGCTCGCCGATCCCGACAACACCGATGTCGACGCCGTGCTGAGGTTGGCGCACGACCTCATGAAACCCTCCGCGCCGGATACGCCGGATACGTCGGACGCGTCCTGAGCGTGCACGGCGGACCGGCAACAGCCGTCTGCCGCCGACGCGTCGCGCAGTACTCCAAGTGCCTGCTGCCCGACGCCGAGGGTGTCGGGTCCGCCCAGTGGGAGGCGAGGCGTCGGGCAGAGGGCGGTTCCTCTCGGAGAAGTGTCGAGCAAGTGGTGAGGCCGTAGCGCGGGTTCCGGTCCTGACATAGACCCCTGGCTGAATGTGAAGCCCCCCGCGAGAGGGCGGGCCCCCGGCAGCGCCGGCGATACGCGCTGCCGGACCTCGTCGAGGCCGCCGAGACGTCTCTGCGTCGGCGCCCGGGGAGCCCGCGTTGCTCGGAGCAGGATCGGCCGGCATCGCCGCACCCGCGCCCCGGTGGGGGCGCTACCAGGAGGGCGCGCCCTCGCCCCGCGGGCCGTGGCGCAGCCCCCTGATCCCGGCGGGTCTGGCCGTTTTCACGGACGTCTGTCCGTCGAGGGCGCCAGCACACTCTATCCGCAGCCCAGATGGGAGACCGCGGTCACCGGGTGCGGAGCTCGGGGCGACCAGCCTGCGGCGAGGTGAGCCGGGTTCCGGCCGGCTTCGCGGCGCGCCCGCTCGGTACCCCGCCACGAACCTTCTTGAGTTCGCCGCGGACGTCCCGCCCGAGGGCCGACCGGTTGCGGGCGGTTGTCCAGGCCGCCGATATGGATCTGCTGCTGGTGGTCGCCTGTACCGGTGCGGCACCGACCGGGAGCGTGCGTTCGCCCTGCTTCGGCATTAAACCGCACCGTCCTGACGGACCTTCACATCTTGATGGACTCCGCCTGCGCGGGGGAGGGGATCTCGGTCGGGCAGGCTGTCGCCAACGGCTGTAGATCCGCGTGCGCGTGGCGACGGACGAGTCGCCGGAGCGCGCGGCGCGGCCGGCTCGGCGAGCGGCCCGCTCGGCACCTGGCAACCGGTGTCCCTGAGCTGGCACCGCTTCCTGCCCGGAGCTGGTGTCTGCACCGGAGACACCGGACGACATACGTACTGCCCTGCCCCGGCCGGCCCCCAGTTGATGAGTTGCAGGTTCTGGCACAGATCTTGGGGATCGATCACGGAGCGTGATGATATCGTTCGATTGTGAAGGTGCTCGCGAGCTCCGACCCACCCCGTGCTCGCATGGCCTCAGAGTCGCTCATCCCAGTTCCCCAGGATTACTACCGCGCTGCCCTCTTCTCTAGCTGCGCAGCAGGTTGATCGGCCCGGCAGCCTGCGCTCGAGAACGATGCGCGAAGTGCCGATGCCAGCGGGCCCACGTACGTTTTGGTTGACCGCCCGACCGGGCGGCGAGGAGGGGTGAGACATGAAGTGGGTCGGGGGCGAGCGGCTGGCGGCCGGGTCTGAGGCCACCTGGTACCTGGAGACGGCTTTCACGCCCGGCGCTCACCTGGGGACGGTGTACGACGATCCGACAACGCCCGTCGTCGTGACCAGCATCGAGGAGGTGACCACCATGCGTGTACCCAGCGGCCGTCTTGTTGTCGATGCGCCGTGGGACGACGACGACACCTTGAAATACAAGCAAGGGGTACCGACTCGGCCCCCGCGGGGGCTGGCGGTGCGCATTCCCCCAGGCGTCTACCGAGTAGAGATCGCGTGGACGGCGGGCCCGTACGAGTTCTTCGGCGAGCACTTCGATGGCGTCGAGTGCGCCGCGACGCGCCTGCGCATCAGCGACGCCCCTGTGATCGGGTGGGAGATGGGCCTGGGTGTCGACGACGATATCGACCGGCTTCTGCCGGGCGAGCAACCCCAGTTCGGCGCCGACCACAATGTTGGCTGCTTCGCCGACGCCAGCGCGTGGACGACCTTGTCCGCGCCATTTCGCACATGTGCGGATGGCCGTTGGGCGCCGCGTGGAGCTGGACAACTGCCGGATGGGTGCGAGCGGATAAGCGACGAGTTGCAACAAGCCGATCTGGTTACGTTCACGGCGCAGTCGGGCGGCGTCGTCTGGTTGGGACGGACCAAGAACGGAGACGTGGCCGCGATCGTCGTCACCAGCGGCATGGCCGGCGCCAAAGCGTGACGCAGCTGCCGCCTCCCCTGTGCGCCAGTCGTGTGGCCGGACGAGGATGACCGCTTTCACTGGGAGGAACAGGCTCTTGATGCGGTTCACGGCGCCCTCGATGCTGCCGGAGCTCCAGTCCAGGGTGAGCCCGGCTGTCACAGCGTCGTGGTCTCGGAGCAGGTGGAGTGCGAAGCCGGTGAGGCCGGGCAGTTGGCTGGCGTCGACTGCGTCGATCCAGGCGGGGAGTGTGGCGCCGAGGCGGTCGGTGAGTGTCTCGCCGAAGTCGCGGACGTGTCCGGCGGCAGTGTCAGTGCGGGGCAGCGGGCCAGGACGTCCTTCAGAGCGGTGCGGTCTTCCTCGGTCAGGGTCGTGGGGTGACGGGTGAGCCAGCCGGTCACCTGCCGCACCGTCGGCGGCCGGGGCGGCGCCTCGGACGGAGCCCCGCGCAACGTGGCGATGTGCGCGCGGACCATGCCGTAGGTGACGGGAGCGTGCTCGGCAACCAGCTCGCCGTGCAGTCGGGTGACACTGGTGCATCCCTCGCCGAATCGCCGCTCCAGGTAGGGCTGGCTCGTAGGGGTCCAGCCTGCTGGGTCGGGGCCGGTTGTCTCGGATGGTGTCCTGCCAGCGTGCGGCGTTCGCGTACCGGAGCACGGTGTTGAGGCATCAGCCCAGGTGCCGGGCGATCGCCGGGTGTGAGTGACCTTGGGCGAGGAGCTCGTGGACCAGGGCATGTGCTGCCTTCTTCTGCTCGGCCCGCCGGCCGACGGGAGCCGAGTCGCCCTGCGGCCGGCCGGAGGCCAGTTGGGTGGCCTGCGGCAACATGCTGCTGGGCGAAGGATTGCGCAGGCAGTCGCGATGGGCGGCGACGCAGGTCTTCCCGGCTCGGCTGAGGCCCTGCCACAGGTGGAACCGGTCGGCGACCTGCAGAGCGTCGGGGCGCCGCGTCGGGCACCCTCGGCGTAGGCGCCCTCCCTGTCCCAACAGATGATCTCCACGCCGGGGTGGCGGACCAGCCAGGCGGCCAGTGGTCCAGCTTCGCGGGTCGGGAGCACATCGACCACGCGATGGTCTTCGACGCTGGTCAAGACGGTGGAGTAGGTCTGGCCGCGGCGGATCGCGAAGTCGTCCACGCCCAGCACTCGCGGCGTGCTGAACCGTGGATCGGGTAATGTCATGACCCTGCGTAACAACGTCATACGTCCCGCGCCGAAGCCCAGCTGGGCAGCCAGCCGAGCTCCGGCCCGCCCGGCCAGCGCGAGACCCACACGCTCCAGGGCGCGGTTGAGCCGCGTGGTGACCCGTGCGTGCGGGGTGGCGAGCCGCGAGAACGGCTCGGCGAACGTCCGGCGTGGGCAGTTCGCCGCTCCGCGATGAAGCGCCGGACCGCCAGCCGGATCACAAAGCCCTGCTCCGAGCGGAAGGTCCTTCAGCCTGCGCTGGTATCGGTCGTGGACTCGGTCCGAGAAGCGGCCGCAATCCGGACATGCACAACCGGCAGCGCGGCCTCTCGCCACCACCTCGACCGTGCCGAACGCGGCCGTAACCGCCTCGACATCCACCTCGTGGATCCCCTCGAACACCAGCGAGTCCCAGAACGGTGCACCGGTCTGCATGACCAGCACCATCACCGCCCACAACCGGCCGCAGCAGCGGTCAGCAGGCACCTGAGGGAGCATCAATTCTAATCGCTGGACGACAAGGCGTACGCGGTCTCACGCGAACCCGTCTCCTCGCAATCGAACATCGGGGTAACGCTCCGCGACGACTCCCCAAGATCTGTGCCAGAACCGAGTTTCGAGAGCGCTTGGGGACTTGCTTCGGCCGTGCAGTCGATGCATTGCGTCGTGACGGCAGGCGGCCGGTCACGCCATGGGGACGGCCTCCTCGTGGACCGGGCCGGCCGCGGCCATGATGGCCTGCCAGGGGGCGGAGTCGAAGACGAGGGTGATCGAGGTGATCCGGCCGTTGCGCAGCTGGAAGTGCTCGGCCGTGTGCTGGGTGATGCCGACGGTCGGGGCGGTGTGGACGTTGTAGACCAGGGTGGCCTCGGTCTCGCCGTACAGCTCGCTGATCAGCTCCACGCCGGTGACGATGCCCAGGAGCCCGTCCAGACCGTCGAGGTGGCCGGTCGGGTTGTCGGAGGCGATGAACGGGCTGCGGAAGCGGAAGCCTTCGCCGATCTGGGCGGCGGCCGTGGTCACGTCTCCCCGGAACCGGGCCTCGTGGTAGGCCCTGACGGTACGTCGGGTGACTGCCTGGGCTGAGTCGGTGGTCATGCGGTGCTCCGTCGTTGTCGGTTCAAGAAGCCGGCGGCTGGTTGTTTCGGGCTGCGCTCAGGTACTGCTCGATGCGTTGCTGGTTCTCGACCACGCGCAGGCACAGGTCGCGGAACCGGGCGAGTTCGTCTTCGGTGAAGCCCTGGAAGACGGCGGACATGGCGCGCTGCGTCGGCTGCCGGAAGGCGTCCAGCCATTCGAGGCCTGCTGGTGTGATCCTGGCTCGTACGGACCGGCGGTCGTGCTGGTCCTGCACTCGCCCCGCCAGCCCATCCCGTTCGAGCGTGTCGACCAGGCCGGTGACATTGCGGGAACTCACGCCCGCCGCGCGGGCCAGTTCGCCGATGCTCAGCCCCTCGTCGGTGGCCGTACTCAGTCGTGCGAGGACGTCCAGCGCCCCCGCGCTGAGCCCACGTCCCTCCGCGCCTTGCGAACGCAGTCGGTCGACTGCCTGGGAGGCCGACCGGACGGCCGCGGCCGTCTCCAGCGCGAGGGTGTCGTCGCCTGCCACGAACGCCTGCATGGAGTCCCGGACACCAAGGTCGTAGAGGAAGCCATCAGGGTCACGGGCCAGGCCAGAATTATGTACGTGCTTCATAATGAAGTCGCACTCTACTCTGCCGGTGGCGACGGCACCACCAGAGATCGTGGCCGCGCGAGACCGAAGATCCCACCCTCGCGGGGGAAGGGAAGCAGGCGATGTCACCGCCCTGGCACTGCACACTGTTGCTGGTTCTGACGAGCGTTCCTCGGCCACGGACTCGGTAGCCGTTCTTCAAACCGCCCTACAGACGCTCTCCGTTCTCGCCTACGCAGCCAATCTGCCGACCCACGCCCGATGGCATGGTGCCTGGCCGACCCCAGGACCCTGTGACGGGATGACCGCGCCGCTGGAACCCGTCCGTCACCTCGTGCGCACCGGACAGGTGATCCTCGTGGGCAAGGGCTTTGCCGGGCGGGAGTTCGAGACGCTCCCGGCCGAGCCCGGGGCGCGACCCGGTGCGGCTGGATCGGGAGGACGAGTCCGTCAGGCACACGGCCGCCTCGCCCGGATCCGCCGGTGCGAGGAGGTCGTCACCATGCTTGCGCCGAGATCAAGCGATCTCGCCCCGTCCACCACCGCTCGGGACGTCGGACTCCCTCATTCGGCTTCTGCGGACGTGACCACCTGTTCGTGGGCACCGGCTGCCGGTGCGGCCGGCTTCCCCGGCCACAGGCGACTCCATCTCGGCATCCGTGCCGTGAAGGAGAAGGCGGTGCCAAGGGCGTGGGACCGGCCTGTGGCATCCGCCAACTGGTGCAGGGAGATGTTCAACACGCTGAGAAGGTCCAGCGTTTGGCGGCGGCTGCCCGCCCACCGGTTCCGCTCTTCCGCCCGCATGTACTCAGAGGCGTCCATTCCGATGCTCTGGGCCAACCTGACCACGCTGAACTGTCGAGCCAACCGAAGCTCTCCGAGAGTACGAGGCATCTCAATGCCCATCAATTCGGAGGTGCTGCACCACAGTACGTCCGCCAGAGCGAACAGTTGCTGCTCGGTGGGGCGGTTGGCGTCGCTTTCCCAGGCGATCACCAATTCGGGATCAACGCGAGCCTGGAACACGTTCATCTGATCTGACACCTGCTGGGGTGAGAAACCCAGACGCTGCCGTGCTGACTGGGCGTTGACTGCGGAGAAGGGCGGTCGGTTCACTGTTCGGTGCTTCCTTGACTGGTGCGGCCATGGGGCCATGGCCATTGACGTCTTCAAACCGATGCGCTGGCTGATCACCACAACGTCGGAGAGACGCCCTGTCGGCAGCAGCGCACAGCCACTCGATGGTCATCCTCTGCATGGCATCTCACCTCCGTCAGCGCGGTTCGGCGGCCCCTCCCGCCTCTGCTGGAACAGACTCGTGCGACACCCTTGACCGGCCGGAAGTAGGAACGGCTGGGGGATGACGAGGCGTGCGCTTCTCTGCCTCCCCGCCGGCACGCCGCGCTGCTCGTGCCGCGGCCGCTCGGCATGCTGATCGCGAGACGTTCCACTTGGTCTGGGGGCCTCCCCGGGCCAGGGTTGGGCGCGGGGGCCGACACGGCCTCCCCGAGACGGGGGTTACCCGGGGTGGCCGAACGGACAACACAGTACGGCGCCCCGCCCGGGCCCTGTGAGCAGTCGGCCGCGCAAGGGGCCGGATGGGAAGGCCGAACGTCCCATCCGGGCACGACCGCAGGAATCCGGCGTCCGAACGTGGGATACCGGGGTTCCCCGTGGGCGTCGTGGAGCGGCACATGAACGGGCGTGGAGGTAGCCCACCGCGGCCTCGTCCGCCCGCCCGAAGGTGTTGGTCGCCCTTGCCGGCAGGCCTCGGCAGCACCACCGTGCCTGTCCGAGAGGGGAAGGGACCACCAGCCTGCGACGGAGGGACGCCGGAAGCGCCGATGACAGCGGGATGACGCGCAGGGAACGATCCATCCCACCCTCGGCGCCACATCAGGTGATCTCCGGAGAATCTCAGCGGCGGCGGAGCCGGAGCCGACGGTCATATGAGCCCGGCGCGGATGGCGTACGACACCGCCTGCACCCGGTTGCGCAGGCCGAGGCGGATCATGACGGCGGACACGATGTTCTTGATGGTGCGCTCGGAATAGCTCAGTTTGGCGGCGATCTCTGAGAGGGTCATGCCCTCCGAGACCAGGCGCAGTACGTCGATCTCCCGGGAACTGAGCCCGGAGGCGGTCAGGCCCCTTGAGCCGAGGACCTCACGCTGGACGTATTCGAGCTGATCCAGCAGTCGGCCCTGGACGACCGGCGGCAGACACGCCTGCCCGACCGCCACGGCGCGCACCGCCCGTACCAGCGTCGTGACATCGACTTCCGCCCGCCACAGCACCGCTCGCACCCGATGCTCCGCCACTGCGGCGGGGTCGGCGTACCAGCCGCCGTCCGCAACCAGCACGAACCGGGCCCGCGCCGGTGCGGGCAGGCCGCGCAGCAGGTCCAGCGCCGCGGCGTCGACCGCGCTGACCGCGGCCACCACGGTCTCGGCTTCCCCCACAGCCGTCAGGGTGACATGGGTACTCTTTCCCAAACATGCGGCCAGACCGGCCTTGGTCAGCGGATCCACAGCGTGTACGGCCACAAGCACTGAGCTCATTAGAGGACCATCCCTTCTGCAGCCCTCACGGGTAGGGTTGTGACCTCTCGGTCCTGGTGGGTGCACGGCCATGTGTGCGAGCCGTTCGA
>NZ_JBEXQA010000055.1:0-25319 GCF_040612395.1 Streptomyces sp. NPDC006430 | reverse complement strand
TCGTCCTGCGGTGCGCAGTTCCTTTCGGTCCCGCTAAGGGGGCCGCGCGGCGCCGTCGATCGACGGCGCCGCCGGGCCCCTTTTCACGTACTGGTGGACCGGCTACCAGGTGAAGCCCTCCTGGATCGCCATGCACTCCTTGTCGTTGTCGCCGTTGAGCGGGCGGGCCGAGTCCGGAGCCTTGGTGGGGGCCGGCGGCGGCGGGGTCGGCGCGTTGCCCGTGCGCCAGTCCTTGCCGACGAACAGGACGATCCCGGAGACGTCCTCGGACTTCTCCACGGCACCGGCCGGCAGGCCGAGGGCGGTGGCCAGGGCCTGCGCGTCACCGGCCTGGTCCGGGCTCGAAAAGCGGACCACGGTGGTGTCCTCGCCCGCGGGCGTCGTGTCGGCCACGGCCTTGGTGAAGCCCTTGCCCACCAGCAGCGAGGCGACGTCGTTGGCCCGGTTCTTCACCCTGCCCTGGCCGCCGTCCTTGCCACCCGTGGCGTTGCGCACAGACACCGGGATCTTCGCCGGCGGCGCGGCCGGGTCGGCGGCCGGCTGGGACGGGGCCGCGGGGGAGCCGGAGGCGGCCGGCGCCGACGGGGAGGCGGCCGGGTCACCGGACCCCTTGCCGTCGAGCGCGATGTCCTCGCGGACCATCCGGAACAGGTCCTCGGCCTCACCCGGCTTGGGCTCGACCCGGCCCTCCTCGCGCGTGCTGTACACCCACGGCATGGTGGTCATGGTGATCCGCCCGGTGGGGACCTTCTTGAGCTCCACGCTGAGGTCGTACAGCTTGTCGATCTTGTTCAGACCGGGGTCGACGACCATCGCCTTGATGGCCGCCTGCGCCAGGCTGTTGAGCTTCATCGGGTTGCTGAGCTTGGCGTTCTTGCGGAACTCGCGGGCCATCGAGTTCATGTACATGTGCTGGGCGTGGGTGCGACCGAGGTCGGTGCCGTCCTCGAAGCCGTAGCGGGTGCGCAGCCACTGCAGGGCCTGCTCGCCCTGGATGACGTTCTCGCCCTTGGTCAGCTTCAGGCCGGAGCCCTTGCCGTCCTTGGTACGGGAGTGGACGTTCTGCTGGACGCAGACCGGGACGCCGCCGATGGCGTCCGCCATCGTCACCACGCCCTTGAAGTCGATCATCATGAAGTGGTCGATGGGGATGCGCGTCAGCTCCTGCCAAGCGGCGACCGTGCAGCCCGGTCCGCCCCGGCTGAGGGACTCGTTGGTCTGTACGAGGCCCTTGCTGGCCTGGTGGACCTTGCCCCCCGGCTCGGTGCACTTGGGCATCATCAGCATCGTGTCGCGCGGCATCGACACCACCGACATGTTGCTGCGGTCCGCGGACAGGTGCAGCAGCATCTGCACGTCCGCGAGGGGCGGGCCGTCGAAGGTGTCCGTGGCCCCGCCGAGGGCCTGGTTCGCCGCGTCGTCACGGGCGTCGGAGCCGATGAGGAGGATGTTCAGAGGGGTCTGCCCGAAGGCGTTGGGCTTGGAGCCGCCCAGCTTGTTCTCGCCGAGGTTCAGGACGTCCGTCTTGATGCTGCCGTTGAGGTGACGGTAGTAGAGGTAGCCGCCCGCCGCGGTCGCGAGTATGAGGAACGACAGCACGGAGGACACCCAGCGCAGCACGCGCCGTCTGCCCCGCCGCGTCAGCTGCCCGCCGCCCGGGCCGGAGCCCGAGTCCGAGCCGCTCCGTGGTCGGGGGACCGCGCCGGGCGCGCCCGACCCGCCGTCGGATATGTCACCGGCGGCCTGGGCGGGCGCCCCCTCCCCCCGCACGCTGCTGTGCCTCACGCGTCCCCCCTCAAGATCACTTCATGTCGTGGTGTGCCGGTCCCCCCGGCAAGGTCGGTCAACGGCCGGTTGCCCGGCCGCCCTTGCGTGTTCGGCCCCGCTCGGCCCTGCTCGGCCTCACATGGCCTGCTCGGCCTACTTGGCGCAGATCGCCTTGTCGGCCTCGACCCGCTGGATGTCCTCCGGCGCCTTCTGTGGCACCGTCAGCGAGACCCCGGGCCCCTTGAAGTCCGCGCCGAGCGTCAACTTCATCGGGGTCTTGGAGGCGGCGTCCGCCGTGCCCATCTTCAATGCCGTGGCCGGCAGGCCCATCATGTCCGCCAACGCCCGGGCTTGGTCCGCCTGGTTGGGCGCGTACTCCAGCTGGGTCGTGGCGACCTTGGCGGGGGCGTTGCCGCGATTGCTGGCCTTGGCCACGCCCTTGCTGTTCTGCAGCCAGTTCAGGGTGGTGGAGGCGGAGCCCGCAGGGCCGCCGCCGTTGTAGACGTCCACCCGTACGTCGCCGGCCGGTGCGCGGTTGCCCTGGAGCAGAGCGTCCTGCTTGCCCTTCGCCTCCGCGTCGGCCGCGTCCTTCGCGGCCTGCTCCTTCTGCTCGACCTCCGTGAGCGAGACGTCCCCCCGGATCATCTGCAACAACGGGTCGGCCTGCGCGTGGTTGACGATGACGGTCGCCCTCTTGTTCGGCGGCTCGTTCGGGTTGTCGAGCACCGGGAGCGTGGTGAAGGTGATGTTCTTGAGGTTCATGTCCTTCAACTCGCCAGCCAAATTGGTGAGTTTATCGATGGACCCTATCCCCGAGTCCACGCTCAGCGACTTGGTGGCCGCCTCCGCCAGGGAGAAGAACTTCTTCGGACTGGTCAGCGTTTCCTTCGACTTCATCTCGCGCATCATCGAACCCAGGAACTGCTGCTGCGTCTTGATCCGGTCGAGGTCGCTCTTGTCGCCGAAGGCGTGCCGGGTGCGGACGAAGGCCAGGGCGTCCTCGCCCTGCAGCCGGTGCTCCCCGGCGTCCAGCTTCAGCTTGGAGTCCTCGTCGTCGACTGCCTTCGCCACGCAGACGGGCACCCCGCCCACCGCCGTACTCAGGATCTTCACCGCGTTGAAGTCGACCATCATGAAGTGGTCGACGGTGATCCCGGTGAGTTCCTTGACCGTGCGCATCGTGCAGCCCGGGTCGCGGCCCTCCTGCCCGAGGCTTGTGTTGAACCGCGTCCCCTTCTCGCCGGGGACGGTCTTGGTGGAACCGTTGGGCTGCTTCGTCGGGCAGGCCGGGATGTTCGTGATCAGGTCACGCGGGATGGACAGCGCGGTGGCGTTGCTGCGGTCCTTGGACACGTGGAACAGGATCGTGGTGTCGGCGTGCCCGACGCTCTCCGCGTCCCCGTAGCCCTCGTTGCCGGCGCCGCTGCGCTTGTCGGTTCCGATGACCAGGATGTTGATGGGCTGGTCCTTCTTGAAGCCGCCCGTGCCCGCGTCGCCGACGTCGGTGACCTTGAGGTTGCCGTTCAGGTGGTCGTAGTAGAGGTACCCGCCCACCGCACCGCCGACCAGCAGGAAGGCGAGGGTGCCACCGGCGATGACCAGGACCTTCTTGCGTCGACCGCCGCCACCGCCGCCCTTGCGGGGACGCCCGCCGCGCCGCCCGGGGGGAGCTTCGCCGCGCCGCGGTCCCGGTACGGCCGGGGAGGGCGAGGGGGTCTTCGGGGTCTTGGGGGCTGCCGGCGCTCCGGAACGGCCCGAAGAGGGTCTGCGGGGTACGGCGACGGAGGGCTGCTGCTGCGCAGCGGAGCGGTCCAGTCGCAGTTCGTAGTTGCCGGTGCGGGGATTGAGCACCCACTGGTCTGCGGGGTCGATCTCGTCTGCCCGCCCACGGCTTTGCGCATCCACGGTTGCTCGAATCCTCCGTCGGTGCCTCGCGACGCGCCTCCCCCAAGACGCCCGGTCAACGATCCGGCTGCTGGTGCACGGCCTCTTTGCTGGCCGGGGCACCGGATCGCTCACCTTATCCGCCCAGGTCAAGTGCAAACCATGAGGGTGACAAATTCCACTCCCCTCATAACGGGCCAAACTCCACAACCCCTTCGGTTCGAGCACCGCCTTTTGGGATTGCTTTACCGGCAGTCGGTCATCCCCGCAGTGGTTCCCGTGAAGGTGGGGACGGGGGACGGGCTGGAGTCGGTTCCCCGCGACGGGGAGGGCGTGCCGCCGTCGGCGGCGCGGGCGGTGGCCGCGGGCTGTTCGGTTTCGGCCTTCGGCGGGGTCACGGTCAACGGCGCGTCCGCCCGCAGCCGCGCGAACAGTTGGTCCGCCGCCGGCTGTACCAGCTCGTCCCGGTTCGGGTCAGCGGAGTACGGGCGACGGGGCACCGTGAGGAACTTGACCTGATCGGTCGGTATGTCCCTGATGCCGCGTACCAGTTCGTACAGGTCGCGCAGCGAGGCCAGCCCCGGGTCCGTGGTCACCGAGGAGGTCGCCGCGTCCAGCAGCGGGTACAGCCGGCCCGGGTTCAGCAGTACCCCGGTGCTCTGCACCTTCTTGACCAGCGAGCCGAGGAACTGTTGTTGGCGCTCCATCCGTTCGGTGTCGCTGCCGTTGCCCAGGCTGTAGCGGGCGCGGACGAAGCCGAGGGCCTGCTCGCCGCGCAGGGTCTGCCGGCCGGCCGGGAGCTTCAGCTTGGCCTCGGCGTCGTTCATCGGCTGCTTGAGGCAGACCTCCACCCCGCCGATCACGTCGACCATCTTCTTGAACCCGCCGAAGTCGACCACCATGTGGTGGTCTATCCGTATTCCGGTGAACTTCTCCACCGTACGGATCGTGCAGGCGGCCCCGCCCCACTGGAACGCCCAGTTGAACTGCGCCAACCGCTCGGCGGTGCGGCTCCCGTCCGCGCTCAGGCAGCTCGGGATCCCGGTCATCAGGTCCCGGGGGATCGAGACCGCGGTCACGCTCCGACGGTCCGCGGGCAGGTGCAGCAGGATCGCGGTGTCCGAGCGCTGGGTGCCCTGGTCATGCCCGTACCGGGCGT
Organism: Streptomyces sp. NPDC006430; assembly: GCF_040612395.1. Lineage (NCBI taxonomy): Bacteria > Bacillati > Actinomycetota > Actinomycetes > Kitasatosporales > Streptomycetaceae > Streptomyces > Streptomyces sp. NPDC006430. The sequence goes on along the minus strand of NZ_JBEXQA010000055.1, from coordinate 20,509 downwards.
TCTCCTTGCCGGAGCGTGAGTCCGAGCCGATCAGCAGGATGTTCTGTGAGCCGCTCACCAGATGTGTCGGACGCTCCCGCTCGTAGCGCCGTAGCTCGGCCGCCGCAGAGGTGTCCTCGGTGATGTTCGCGTCGAGCTTGCGGTAGAGCCACCAGCCGGTGGCGGCCCCGGCCAGTACCAGCAGGGCCAGCCCCAGCCCGATCCAGCGCAGCAGGCGGCGCCGGCGGCGCGGAGGCTTCGAGGAGCCTCCGGCCGCTTTGGCACCGCCCGGTATGCCTGCGCTCTCCGTCACTCGCGTTCCGTCCCCTCACCGCATCGACGCTGTGTTGGTGACCTGTGCGAGCCGTACGCGTGGAGGTACGACCTCTGCCGATCGTGCCCCGGCGCCCCGGGTGCGGCCCGGGGGCAGGGCCCTGTCTAGGGCCGTGCGGGTGACAAATCGCCCCGTGTTCCGGTTGGGCGGAGTGGGTGACGGTCAGGAGGCGGTACGGGTGACCCGCTCGCTCTCGATCCGCTGCGCCAGGGCCTGCGCCGACAGCCGGTCCAGGTTCCGGCACAGCACCACGGACCCGCCCGCCGCCAGCGCGGCGAACAGCCCTGCCGACAATCCCTCCCAACCGTCGTAGCCGAGCCCGGACAGCAGGCGTGACCCCGGGCCGAGGCCGAGCTTCACCGCGTCCTCGCGGGCACGCTCGACGATCTGTGCGTACGAGAGCTCCTCGCCCCCGACCACCAGCCCCGGGCCGTCCGCGTCCACAGGGGCGAAGGGGGCGAACCGGTCACCCTGCCCCGGCACCTCCACCGCGTAGTCCGCGAACCCGGCGGGAGGCTGCGGGAACCGCCCGCCCAGCGGTCGCAGCGCGAGCGCGACCCGCTCGCCGGAGCAGGCCGAGGCCTCCTCCAGGGTGTCGGGCCCGCTGACCACCAGATCGGCGTCGGCCGGATCCCCGCCCACCTCGGCGACGACCCCGACCGAGGCGCAGGCGAGCAGCCACACCGCGCTCTGCCAGTGCGCGGGGAGCATCAGCGCGAGGCGGTCACCGGGCTCGGCGCCCAGATCTCCCTGGAGCAGATTGGCGGTTTTGGCCACCCAATTGGCGAAGGTGGCCACGGACAATTCGACGCGCTCGCCCGTGGCGTCGTCGTAGAAGGTGACGAGAGGGCGGCCCGGATCGGCGGCGAGCGCGGATCGCAGCAGGTCGGCAGGGGTGCGGTCAGTGGCGTTCACCCGCCCCAGCCTACGCGGGGCCCTAGCCCGTACGGCGGCCCTCGGCTCCCCCGTACGGGCGAGGGGACGCGCCGCCGAAATCGGACGGGCCGTCAGTTCTCCGATGGCGCTCCGTGGCGAGTGTGCCCAGCATCGCTTCCATGCGTGGATTCCTTGCTTCCTCGATCGGTGTCGCGACGGCAGCCGCCCTGGCCCTGCCGCTCGCGCTTTCCACTCCGGCCCTGGCCGCTCCTTCCCCGGGTGCGGTCCCCTCCGTGGCCCCGGCCGGGTCCACGGCGTCCGCCCCCGTGGCCCCCGCCGGGTCCACCCAGTCACTGCCACTCGTCCCGTTGGGACCTTCGGCGGACCGGTCCTCCGGCGTCCCCGGCATGAGCGCTTCGCCGCGACTGCCCGAAACCCGGGGGTTGGACGCGCACGAGGTCAAGAGGTTCTCGCTGGTCGGCGTCGTCTGGGACGACGCGAGCACGCAACTGTTCGGCCGCGTCCAGGTCCGCACCCGCTCGGTGCGGACCGCGACCTGGTCCGACTGGCAGGACGTCGAGACCCACAACGGCGAACACGCCCCCGACCTCGGTGCGCAGGAACGCGGCTCCGGCCGGGTCCGCGGCAGCACCGCCCCACTCTGGGTGGGTGACTCCGACGGCGTGGAGGTCCGCGTCCAGGCGGAAGCCGGCGCCGGCGCCGACCGCGCGGCGGCCCGCCTCCCGTCGGGCATGCGGATCGAGCTCGTCGATCCGGGCGGGACGGACCCGGTCACGGTGGTCGACGCCAAGAACGGCGCGTCCGGCTCCGACGACGAGCCGGGCGACGACAAGGGCGACCTGACGCTGCCGGGCATGACGATGGAGATGGCGGAGTCCTCCTCCGCCAACGTGCCGCTGGCCGCGCTCGGCGCGAAGGAGATCCGCGCGCTCAACAAGGCGGACTCCACCGCTGACGCGGTCCTCGCCGGCGAGGGCTCCCTCAGCGCGGCGGCCCGCCCGTACATCGGCCCGCGGCCGCGGATCGTCACGCGGCTGGGCTGGGGCGCGGACGAGTCCCTGCGCGAGCCGGGCTTCGTCTACACCAGCACGGTCAAGGCGGCCTTCGTCCACCACAGCGCCTCCGGCAACAACTACGCCTGCAAGGACACCCCGGCGGTCCTGCGCAGCATGTACCGCTACCACGTGGTCAGCAGCGGCTGGCGCGACCTCGGCTACAACTTCGCCGTCGACAAGTGCGGCACGGTGTACGAGGGCCGGGCGGGTGGCGTTGCCAAGGCGGTGCAAGGCGCGCACACCATGGGGTTCAACACGGACAGCATGGGCATCGCGGTGATCGGCTCGTACACGACCACCGCTCCCCCTGCGGCGGCGGTAAAGGCGGTGGCGCAGCTCACGGCCTGGAAGCTGGGTCTGTTCGACAGGGACCCGCGGGCGACGACGACGCTGAAGTCGGGCGGCGCCAACCTGTTCGCGAAGGGGACGAACGTGAAGCTGCACGTGATCTCGGGCCACCGGGACGGCTTCGCAACGGAGTGCCCGGGCAAGCTGCTCTACGGCCAGCTCCCGCCGACCCGCGTCTCCTCGGCGAAGCTCCAGGGCCGTCCGTAGCGAACGCTCGGGCACCGCGGCGCGGCCACCGGGAACGGGCGTGGGGGCAGGACGGGCGAGGCGGGCGGGGTGAGGCGGGGCGGGGCGAGGCGGCGCGGTACGGGGCTGAGCACCGTAGGGCTACGCTCGATGGCATGGCCGGCCGCTTCGATCCCCTCACCCCCACCGCCGTCCGCGGCGGCCGAACCGCCGTACCCCCGGGCAGCGGACTCCCGGCCGGGGCGGGGGCCAGGGCCCGGGAATGGGTGCCCGCGGGGCCCGTGGACCTCGGGCTCACGCTCGGGCCGCTGCGACGCGGTCCCGCCGACCCCACCTTCCGCACCACTGCCGACGGCTCCGTCTGGAAGGCCAGCCGGACCCCCGAGGGCCCGGCCACCCTCCGCGTGGCGCTCCGGCAGCACACCGTGCACGCCGAGGCCTGGGGCCCCGGCGCCGCGTGGCTGCTCGACGGGCTCCCCGCGCTCCTCGGCTCCGGCGACGACCCCGCCGCCTTCGTCCCCCGGCACCGCCTCCTGCACGACAGCCACCGCCGCCGCCCCGGGCTGCGCCTGACCCGTACCGGTCTGGTCCTGGAGTCCTTGATCCCGACGGTCCTGGAACAGAAGGTCACCAGCGACGAGGCGTACCGCGCCTGGCGCCGTCTGGTGCGCCAGTACGGGGAGCCGGCGCCCGGCCCGCAGGACCTGTACGTCATGCCGGACGCCCGGACCTGGGCGCTGATCCCGTCCTGGGACTGGCACAGGGCCGGGGTGGACGCGAAGCGCTCCGCCGCTATCGTCCGGTCCGCCCGCGTGGCGAACCGCCTGGAGGAGGCCGCCGCCATGGAGCTCCCGCAGGCCGTCGCCCGGCTGGAGACCGTCCCCGGCATCGGCCCCTGGACCTCCGCCGAGACCCTCCAGCGCAGCAACGGCGCCGCCGATGCCGTGACGACCGGCGACCTGCACCTGCCCGGCATCATCGGGTACGCCCTCGCGGGGAACCGGGACGCCGACGACGCCGACATGCTGGAGCTCCTCGCCCCGTACGCCGGCCAGCGCCACCGTGCGGCCCGCCTCGTCCTGTTGGCGGGCCGCACGCCGCCCCGCCGTACGCCGAAGATGCCGAAGACGGACATCGGCCGGCTCTGAACGGCGGGACCTCGATCCGGCGGCCCCCGCTAACCCGCTGGCGGCCCCCGCTAACCCGCTAACGGACCTCGATGAAGTCCTCCGGCGACCGGGCGGGCCGCTCCGGCGGAGCCGAGGCCGGGTGTCCCACCGCCACCGCCCCCATCGGGTCCCAGTCCTCCGGCAGGCCGAGGACCTTGCGCACCACGTCACGGCAGAACATCGTCGAGGACACCCACGCCGAGCCCAGTCGCTCCCCGGCCAGCGCGACCAGGAAGTTCTGCACGCCCGCGCCCGTCGCGACCACGAACATCTCCCGCTCCGCGGCGTCGCGCCGTGCGTGCCCGTAGTCGTGCGCACCGGCGGTCACCATGCACGGCACCACCAGGTACGGTGCGCGGCGCAGGACGTCCCCGCGCCGCACCCGCTTGGCGATGGACTCCTCGGACTTGCCGTCCCGCCGCAGGTCCCGGATCCACGCGTCCCGCATCGCGTCCAGCAGTTCCCGCCGCGCCGACTCGGACTCCAGCAGGACGAACCGCCACGGCGTCGTGTGGTGCGGCGCCGGGGCCGTCACCGCGGCCGCCACCGCCCGCCGGACCGCGCCCGGGTCCACCGGCTCCGCCGTGAAGGCGCGCACGGTACGGCGCTGGGTCACGGCTTCCCGTACCGCCTCCGAGGTGCCCAGCCGGAACATGTCGTCGGCCGGCGACCGTACGAGCTGCGCCGCCGTGGAACCCTCGCCGAGCACGTGCGCCAGCCCGCGCACGACCGCCACCGGCAGCCCGGCGGCTTTGCCCTTGACCAAGTCCCCGGCCGCGGCGAGCTCGTCCGCCGTCGCCACTATCGTCGCGTTCAGCGGATTGCCGTGGGCGTCGACGCCGCCGCGCAGGTCGTCCAGGACCCGCACGCCGGCCGAGCCGATCGCCACGTCCGTCAGGCCCGTGCGCCACGGCCGCCCGAACGTGTCGGTCACGACGACGCCGACGTCCACGGACAGGAGCTCGCGCAGACCGGCGCGGATCGCGGCGGCCGAGCCGTCCGGGTCCTCGGGCAGCAGGAGCACCGTGCCGGGTTCGGTGTTCGAAGCATCGACGCCGGCCGCCGCCATGACCAGTCCCTGCCGGTTCTCGACGATCCGCAGCGGGCCCCGGCGCGCGACCACCCGTACGGTCTCGGCGTCTATCGCGTCCTCGCGGGAGTCGGCGCGGACGATCCGGCCCTCCGCCTTGGAGACGACCTTCGAGGTGACCAGCAGGACGTCCCCGTCGCGCAGGTCGTGCCCGGCGGCTGCGATCAGCCTCGCCAAGTCGTCGCCGGGGCGTACCTCCGGGATTCCGGCGACGGCGCGCACCTCGTACGAGGGAACGGTCACCGGGAGGCCTCCGCCAGCTCCAGCGCGGCGCGGGCCATGTCGGCGGTTGCGGCCAGGTCGGTCATCATCAGGGGCACCGCACGGCAGGCGATGCCGGCGGCCTCCACCTCGGCGACCGCGTCCGCGTCGGCGGTGTCCACGAGCCAGCCGTCGAGCAGTTCGCTCCCGTAGTGCCGGGCGACGGCCGAGGCGGTCGCCTCGACGCCGACGGCGGCCAGCACCTTGTCGGCCATCCCGCGGACGGGTGCGCCGCCCACGATGGGGGAGAGGCCCACGACGGGCGCCCCGGCGGCGGCCACCGCCTCGCGGATGCCGGGCACGGCGAGGATGGTGCCGACGGAGACGACCGGGTTGGACGGCGGGAAGACGATCACGTCGGCTGCGGCGATGGCCTCCAGCACGCCGGGAGCCGGCTTGGCCTGTTCGGCGCCCACGGGGACGACGGCCTCGGCGGCCACCGAGGCGCGCAGCCGGACCCAGTACTCCTGGAAGTGGATGACGCGACGTTCTCCCGTTTCCGCGTCGATGACGGCGACGTGGGTCTCGACGCGGTCGTCGGACATGGGCAGCAGCCGAACGCCGGGCTGCCAGCGGTCGCAGAGCGCCTCGGTGACGGCGCTGAGCGGGTAGCCCGAGCCGAGCATCTGCGTACGCACGATGTGGGTGGCGAAGTCCCGGTCGCCGAGGCCGAACCAGGTGGGGCCGACCCCGTACGCCGCGAGCTCTTCCTTGACCGTGAAGGACTCGTCGGTGCGGCCCCAGCCCTGGTCCTCGTTGATGCCACCCCCGAGGGTGTACATCACGGTGTCGAGATCGGGGCACACCTTCAGCCCGAACAGGTGAATGTCGTCACCGGTATTGCCGATGACCGTGATGTCCGCGTCGGGAACCGCCGACGTGAGTCCGCGGAGGAAACGGGCGCCGCCGATGCCGCCGGCCAGAACAACAATGCGCATGCGCCGCAGTCTGTCAGGCCCGCGCGGGGCGGATGCGGTCCGGTCCGGTGTGGTCCGGTGCGGTGCGGTGCGGTCCGGTCAGACGGAGAGGGCTTCGGGGCGGGCCGGAGAGCAGTTGTGCATGGGCATTTCGGTCAGGCCCGGGAAGTAGACGTGCAGGCTGACCGCTCCGTCGAGGGTGTCGTTGACGACCTCGTGGGCGTAGCCGGGGCCGAAGACGCGCTGGGAGCCGGCGCCGAGGGCGAGGGGCCCGCGCGGGCTGTGCTCGGTGAGCTCGCCGTCGAGGACGGTCAGGACGCCGGAGGAGGCGCCGTGGTCGTGCAGGCCGCTGCCCTGGCCGGGGACCCAGCTGAGCAGCCAGACCTCGTAGCCAGGGCCGGTGCGCAGCCGGTGGTACCAGCGGGTGGTGGCGTCGTAGCGGACCAGGTGTTCCCACTCGGAGCGGTTCTGGGCGATCGAGCGGGCGAGTCCGACGAACTCGGCGACGGTGGCCGGGTGTTCACGGGCGGGCTGGAGGAGGTGCTGGACGGAGAGGATGTCGCCGGCGATCTGGAGGTCGCTCTCGACGGTGAGGGGGGTGCTGTTCATCGGGGGTTCCTCGACGGATGTCAGTCGTGCTGGCGGTCGCTGTGGGGTGGCCGGAGCTCAGGGGAGCCGAAGCTCCGAAGGCATCAACAGCTGCAACAGCAACAGCGAACCTGGGCAGCCCGCAGGAACCCACGAATGGGGGTCCGGGTGGCGGCTTCGGTCACTGACATGGGGACAAGGAGACCGGGTTCGCGCCCGGACTGTCAACTCAATGCCCGGTTTGTCGCAAAAGTTTCATCTGATCTGGTTGCTCTGGACGGAGAAAGGTTTGTGCAGTAGGGGCCCGGGCAGGTGCCGCTGCACATCACGCTGCGAGCCCATCCAAACCCGACACGCCATCTCGTGACCAGAATGTGATCTGCGCCGCTTCTTTGGCTTGATCGCAACCACGCCACAGGGCGACGCGTCGATTGCGGGTGAACACGGGCGCAGTGGGACACCCGCGGCATGTGTCACGATTTTTGGCGATATGAACACTTTCTGCATAGGCTTGGTTCCGCAGAGTGAATAAGGGGCCCAATAGCAGATCTCGGCTTGACTGCGCTGGAGCCCCCCACTTGTAATTTCACTCGTGTCGTTACGTAGCGATGAGTGACGACACGACCACGGGGACGCACAGACAGAGCGAGGGGCGCACATGACCGAGCTGTTTCAGGAACTGCTGGTCGAGGAGGCGGACGAAGAGCTCGGATGGCAGGAGCGCGCTCTGTGCGCCCAGACCGACCCCGAGTCCTTCTTTCCCGAGAAGGGCGGCTCCACCCGCGAGGCCAAGAAGGTCTGCCTCGCCTGCGAAGTCCGCTCCGAATGCCTTGAGTACGCCCTCGCGAACGACGAGCGGTTCGGCATCTGGGGCGGCCTGTCCGAGCGCGAGCGGCGCCGGCTGAAAAAGGCCGCCGTCTGAAACGACCGGAGCGCCCCCGATCGGCGCCCCCGTCACAACGCGTGACATATCGAACGGCATGACCCGCCGTACGTACGACAGAGCAATAGCAGAGCAAACGGTCCGCCTCCTGCACCTTCCCCGCAGGAGGCGGACCGCTGTGTTCCCAGCCGTTAGTGTGGCGCTGTCCAGCAGCCTCCGGGAGCACACCACCCCCGGACCCACCTCCCCCAGCTCACGCTGGGACGTGCCCCCACCGGACCGCGTCCGGGGGGACCCCCAGGCCGGAGGGCCAGTAGAGCGATGTCCCTGCACAGCCAGTCGACGGCCTCCTACCAGGCTGCCGCCACACCCGAGTTCCCCCGGCACGTCGTCACCGCGGTCCTCGTCGCCCACGACGGCGCCCGCTGGCTGCCCAAGACGCTCGCCGGCCTCCTCGGCCAGGAACGCCCCGCCCAGAGCCTCGTCGCCGCCGACACCGGCAGCGCCGACGAGTCCGCGCGCCTGCTCGGCGACGCCCTCGGCGAGGACCGCGTCCTCCACCTCGCCCGCCGCACCGGATTCGGCGCCGCCGTCGACGAAGCCGCCCGCAGCGCAGGCACGCTCACCCCCGAGGACCTCCCGTACCTCAAGCGCCCCAGTGGCTGGGACCCCGTCAGCCGCACCTGGCGCGACGACTCCTACGACCTCCCCGAACTCCCCCACGGCGAGCCCGTCCAATGGCTCTGGCTGCTCCACGACGACTGCGCCCCCGAGCCCGACGCCCTCACCGAACTGCTGCGCGTCGCCGAGGAGAACCCCGACGCCGCCGTCATCGGCCCCAAGTTGCGCGGCTGGTACGACAAGAAGCAACTCCTCGAAGCCGGCGTCACCATCGCCCGCAGCGGACGGCGCTGGACCGGCCTCGACCGCCGCGAACAGGACCAGGGCCAGCACGACCAGGTCCGCCCCGTGCTCTCCGTCTCCACCGCCGGCATGCTCGTGCGCCGCGACGTGTACGACGCGCTCGGCGGCTTCGACCGCCGCCTGCCCCTCATGCGCGACGACGTCGACCTCTGCTGGCGCGCCCAGAGCGCCGGCCACACCGTCCTCGTCGCCCCCGACGCCGTCCTACGGCACGCCGAAGCCTCCGCCCGCGAGCGCCGCACCGTCGACTGCGCCGGACGTACGAGCGCGAGCCCGCACCGCGTGGACAAGGCCGGCGCCGTCTACACGGTGCTCGTCAACAGCTCCGGCCGCGCCCTGCCGTACGTCCTGCTGCGGCTCCTCGTCGGCACCGTACTGCGCACCCTCGCCTACCTCGTCGGCAAGGCCCCCGGCCAAGCCGTCGACGAGATCACCGGCCTCCTCGCCACCCTGCTGCGCCCCGGCCGCATCCTGGGCGCCCGCCGCAGACGGGGCCGCCCCGCCGTCCCCGCCAAGGAACTACGCCCGCTGTTCCCGCCGCCCGGCGCCAGCCTGCGGGCCAACGTGGAACAGCTCGCCGGGTACTTCGGCGGCGACCGCGACACCGACACGACCGCCGTCGGACGGCACGGCGGAGCCGTCGAATCCGGCCCCGGCGGCGACGACGCCGACTACCTCGAAATCGAACAGTTCGCGCGCCTCAAGCGGATCGCCCGCAACCCCGCGCCCGTCCTCTTCGCCCTCCTCCTGCTCGTCTCCGTCGTCGCCTGCCGCTCCCTGCTCGGCGGCGGCTCCCTGATGGGCGGCGCCCTCCTGCCCGCCCCCGACAGCGGGCTCGCGCTCTGGCGCAGCTACACCGACGACTGGCAGCCCGTCGCCGCCGGCTCCACCGCGGGCGCGCCCCCCTACCTCGCCGTCCTCGGAGCCTTCGCCACCCTGCTGTTCGGCTCCACCCACGCCACCCTGACCCTGCTGCTCGTCTGCTCGGTCCCGCTCGCCGGACTCACCGCCTACTTCGCCTCCCGGCCGCTCGTCGCCTCCCGGCTGCTGCGCGCCTGGGCGGCCGTCGCCTACGCCTTCCTGCCCCCCGTCACCGGAGCCCTCGCCGGCGGTCGCCTCGGCACCGCCGTCCTCGCGATCCTGCTCCCCCTGATCGTCCGCTCGGCCGTCGCCGCGTTCGGATTCGGCGGTACGGAAGGCGACCGGGGCAGCAGGCGCTCGGTGTGGACGTACATCCTCCTGCTGACCCTGGCCACCGCCTTCACCCCCGCCGTGTGGCCCCTGGCCGCCGTCCTCGGAACCGCCGCACTCGTACTGCGCCGCGCCGAGTGGAAGGCGTACGGGCTCCGGCTGCTCGCCACCCTCGTCGTCCCGCTCCTCGTGCTCGCCCCCTGGTCGCTGAGCCTGCTCACCCACCCCGGCCGGCTCCTGGACGAGGCCGGCCTGCCGTTCGGGTCCGGCTCGGCCACCGCCGTGGACCTGCTCGGCCTCAGCCCCGGCGGCCCCCGGACCGCCGGCGGCCTGCTGCTCGTCGGTATCGTCCTGGCCGCGCTGGCCGCCCTGCTGCGCGCCGAGCGGAAGTTCGCCATCCGCACCGCCTGGGCCGTCGCCCTGGTCGCGCTGCTCCTCGCGGTCCTCGTCAACCGCACCGGCTGGGCCGGCCCGGCCACCCTCGTCTACGGACTGGCCCTGCTGGCCGCCGCCGTCCTCGGGGCCGACGGCGCCAAGGAGCGGGTGGCCGCCAGCAGCTTCGGCTGGCGCCAGCCGCTGGCCGCGCTGATCGCCCTCGCCGCTGCCGCGGGCCCGCTGCTCGGCGCGGCCGGCTGGATGTTCAGCGGCGCCGACGGCCCGCTGGAGCGGCGCGACCCGGTCCAGGTTCCCGCCTTCGTCGCCGAAGAGAGCGGCACCCGCGACCAGGCCCGCACCCTCGTCCTCGGCGGCACCTCGCCGGCCACCGTCCCCTACACCCTGGTGCGCGGCTCCGGCGGCCGACTCGGTGACGCCGAAATCGCCGCCGCGGCCGGCAGCAGCCCCCAGCTCGACAAGGTGGTCTCCAGCCTCGTCGCCGGCTCGGGCGCCGACCAGACCGACCAGCTCAGCGGCTTCGCCATCCGCTACATCCTGGTCCGCGACGGGGCCCCGCAGCAGATGCGCAAGGTCCTCGACGCCACCCCGGGCCTGAGCCGGCTCAGCCAGCTCGACGGCAGCGCACTGTGGCGGGTGGACCGGCAGGTCGCCCGCGCCGCGATCGTCTCCGGCAAACCGGGCGAGGCCCCCATCCCGGTCGCCTCCGGCCCCGTCGAGGTCCACACCAAGATCCCGGCGGGCGAGGCGGGCCGCGTGCTGCGCATCGCGGACCGCGCCGTCCCCGGCTGGAAGGCCACGCTGGACGGCAAGCCGCTCAAGCCCAAGACCGTCGACGGTTGGGCGCAGGCCTTCGAACTGCCCGCCGCCGGTGGCCGCCTCGACCTGGTCCACGAGGACGCGCTGACCCGGACCGCCTGGCACTGGGCCCAGGGCCTGCTCGCCCTGGTGCTGCTGGTCATGGCCCTGCCGGGCCGCCGGGCGAGCCTCGACGACGACCTGCCGGAGGAGGAGGCCGAGAGCGCCGACCGGTCCGCCGCCGGCGAGGCCGGCGAGGCCGGCGAGGGCCGTCGGGCCCGCCGGCTGCGCGCGGAGGCGGAGTCCGCTGCCGCCGCGGCCGGCGCCCAGGATTCCGCGGGCGCCGTCGCCGATCCGTACGCGCAGATCCCGGCGCAGCCGGTGTACGGGGAGGAGACGTACGCGTACCAGGCGTACGACGAGCAGGGCTACGGCTACGAGCAGCAGTCCGAGCAGCCTCAGCAGCCCGCGCAGCCGTACGTGCCCGCCCCCGGCCAGGCCCCGGAGTACGAGCAGTACCCGTACCCGCAGCAGGGCTACGACCCCCAGCAGGCGTACCCGCAGCAGCCGCCCCAGCAGCCGTACCCCTACCCGCAGTACGAGCAGCCGTACGACACCTACGGACAGCACGACCCGCGTCCGGACGGGAGCCCCCAGCAGTGAAGCAGCGCGCACCCCTCACGCTGGCGGCGGTGGCCGCGGCCCTGGCGGCCGTCACCGGCGTCGCCTACCTGACCGCCCCCGCCGCCCCGGCCGCCGACCCCAAGACGGCGGTCGCGGCCCGGATGCCGGTGGAGCGGTCCGCGCTCGTGTGCCCGGCGCCCAGTTCCTCGGACATCGCGGAGACCACCTACACGGCGATCACCCCGGGCGGGGCCGGCGCCGGCGGCAAGGGCACGGCCCGCCTCCTCGGCGCGACCAAGGAGGCCAAGCCGGTACTGGAGCTCAAGGAGCGCGGCAAGCCGGCCGGTGCCGCCGCCTCCGGCGCCGGAGCGCCCGCGCTGACGGGCGTCGCCGACGGCATCCTGGCCCCCGGCTGGACCGCGCAGCAGACCACGAAGGTGTCGGTCGGCCGGTCCCGCGGCGTCCTCGGCGTCGGCTGCACGGCACCCGGCACCGACTTCTGGTTCCCCGGGGCGAGCACCGCCAAGGGGCGCGAGGACTACGTCCACCTGACCAACCCGGACGACTCCGCGGCCGTGATCGACATCAAGATGTTCGGACCGGACGGAGCGGTCAAGTCCGAGGGCGGGACCGGCGAGAACATCCGGATAGACCCCAAGTCCACCAAGGCGATCTCGCTGTCCTCCCTCGCGCCCGGCGCGCAACTCGCGGACATCACCGCCCATGTGACGACCCGTGCGGGCCGGGTCGGCGCCTCGGTGCAGGTCGGCGAGGAGGGGGTGGGGGCCGACTGGCTGCCGGCCTCCACCGACCCGGCGGGTTCGCTGGTGCTGCCCGGCATCCCGGCGGACGCCACCTCCGTACGCCTCGTCGTCTTCGCGCCGGGCGAGGAGGACGCGGTCCTGGGCATCCGGCTGGCCGGTTCGAACGGTTCGATCAGCCCGGCGGGCAACGAGGAGCTGCATGTCAAGGCCGGCATGACGGCGAGCGCGGACCTCAAGGACGTGACCCGCGGCGAGGCGGGCTCGCTGCTGCTGGCCCCGGCGAAGGGCAAGAAGGCCGTGCCCGTGGTGGCGGCCGTCCGCGTCGTGCGCGGCAGCGCCCCCAAGCAGGAGCTGGGCTTCATCCCCGCGACCGGGCCGGTGGGCTCGCGCGCCACGGTGGCCGACGACCGGGCCGACGAGAACGCGACGGTGCTCTCGCTGACGGTGGCGGGCGGTACGGACGCGAAGGTGAAGGTGACGGCTTCGCCGGGCACGGAGGCCGGGGAGCCGGCCTCGAAGGAGGTCACGGTCAAGGCGGGCACGACGCAGACGGTGTCGCTGGCTCCGGCGGGCGCCAAGGGCGCCTACGCGCTGACGGTCGAGACCCTCTCGGGCGGCCCCGTCCACGCGTCGCGCACCCTGACCCTGCCGCACGAGGGCATCCCGATGTTCACCGTCCAGCCGCTGTCGGACGACCACGCGATGGTCTCGGTGCCCCGGGCCACCCAGGACCTCTCGGTCCTGACCGACTGACCGTCCGCCCCACTGACCGCCCGACCGGAGCACGCAGCACGGCGTACGGCCGGGCCGGATCAGTCCTGGCCGTACCGCGGGTCCACCGTCTCCGGCGACAGCCCGAGCAGTTCCGCGACCTGCTCCACCACGATCTCGTGCACGAGCAGCGCCCGCTCGTCCCGGCCCTTCGTACGGATCTCCACCGGCCGCCGGAACACCGCGATGCGCGCCGGCCGCCCCGGCCCCGCCGCCTCCGACAGCGCCCCGAGCGGCACCGCCTCGTCGTTCCAGCCGGTGTCCGGACCGCCCGGCGGCCCCGGGACGTCGGCGACCAGGAACTCCACCTCCGCCAGCTGGGGCCAGCGCCGCTCCAACCGCTCGACCGAGTCCCGTACGAGGTCCCCGAACAGCTCCGCCCGGCTCGCCGACAACGGCACCTGCGGCGGGGCCAGCGGGCCCCGCATCCCCCGTCCGTGCCGGTCGCGACGGCGGGGGCGCGGCTCGGCGGGGGGTTCGGCAGGGTGGGGCGGGCTGGGGGGCAGAGGGCTGTCCGTCACCCCCGCAGAGTAGCCCGCACGGGCCCTCCCACCCGGGCCTTTCCGGACCCGCCGCGCCCCGCCGGAAGCACGACACGGGGAGTGGCCTGCGGGAGAGTCGTCGCGGCCCGGTCAAGAGTGCGGTACCGTCCAACGTCGTGAGCCTTGTACGTCGCTGTTCTCGCACCGCGTGCGGCCGCCCTGCCGTCGCGACACTGACGTACGTCTACGCCGATTCGACCGCAGTCCTCGGCCCGCTCGCCACCTACGCGGAACCCCACTGCTACGACCTGTGCGCCGAGCACTCCGAGCGCCTGACCGCCCCGCGCGGCTGGGACGTCGTGCGCCTGACCGACGGCTCCGCGCCGTCCCGTCCGAGCGGCGACGACCTCGAAGCCCTGGCCAACGCGGTACGCGAAGCAGCCCGACCGCACGACCGCGCGGCCGGGGCCGGCGGAACGGGTCCGGGTGGCGGCAGCACCGGGGAGACCCGTCGAGGACACCTGCGCGTCCTGCGTTCGCCCGATTCCTGACCTTCACATGGCCTGAAGGGTCGCTGTGCGTGCAGGGTAGGTTTGCTCCACCGCACAGGACCGCAGGAGGGGCAGGCAGTGGCCGCAGATCTTTCGAACATCGTCAAGGCGTACGACGTACGTGGTGTCGTACCGGACGAGTGGGACGAGTCGCTGGCCGAGCTGTTCGGTGCCGCTTTCGTGGAAGTCACCGGCGCCACGGCCATCGTCGTCGGCCACGACATGCGGCCCTCCTCGCCCGGCCTGTCGGGCGCCTTCGCGCGCGGTGCCGCCGCCCGCGGCGTGGACGTCACCCTCATCGGGCTGTGCTCCACCGACCAGCTGTACTACGCCTCCGGCACGCTGGACCTGCCCGGCGCCATGTTCACCGCCTCGCACAACCCGGCCAAGTACAACGGCATCAAACTCTGCCGGGCCGGCGCCGCCCCGGTGGGCCAGGACACCGGCCTGTCGACGATCCGCGAGCTCGTCGAGAAGTGGTCCGAGGAGGGCGCCCCGGCCGTCGACGCCGCCGTCGTCCCGGGCACGATCACCGAGCAGGACACCCTCACCGGATACGCCGAGCACCTCAAGTCCCTCGTCGACCTCAGCGCCATCCGCCCGCTCAAGGTGGTCGTGGACGCGGGCAACGGCATGGGCGGCCACACCGTCCCCACCGTCTTCGAGGGCCTGCCCCTCACCTACGTCCCGATGTACTTCGAACTGGACGGCACCTTCCCCAACCACGAGGCCAACCCCCTCGACCCGAAGAACATCGTCGACCTCCAGGCCCGCGTGAAGGCCGAGGGCGCCGACCTCGGCCTCGCCTTCGACGGCGACGCCGACCGCTGCTTCGTCGTCGACGAGCGAGGCGAGGGCGTCTCCCCGTCCGCCGTCACCGCGCTGGTCGCCGCCCGCGAACTGGCCCGCAACGGCGGCACCGGCACCGTGATACACAACCTGATCACCTCCTGGTCCGTCCCCGAGGTCGTCCGCGAGCACGGCGGCACCCCGGTCCGCACCCGCGTCGGCCACTCCTTCATCAAGGAGGAGATGGCCAGGTCCGGCGCCATCTTCGGCGGCGAGCACTCCGCGCACTACTACTTCAAGGACTTCTGGAACGCGGACACCGGCATGCTCGCCGCGCTCCACGTCCTGGCGGCCCTCGGCGGCCAGGACGGCACCCTCTCCGACCTGGTGGCCTCCTACGACCGCTACACCGGCTCCGGCGAGATCAACTCCACCGTCGCCGACCAGGCCGACCGCCTCGCCGCCGTCAAGGCCGCGTACGGCTCGGCGGAGGGCATCACCCTCGACGAGCTGGACGGCCTGACCGCCACGTCCACCGACTGGTGGTTCAACCTGCGCGCCTCCAACACGGAGCCACTGCTGCGTCTCAACGTCGAAGCCCGCGACCCCGCGACCCTCGTCAAGGTCCGCGACGAGGTCCTCGCACTCGTCCGCGCCTGAGCACCGCGTCACGGCCGGGCCGCGCGATGTGCGGCCCGGCGGTACGCTGACCTCGCCCAATCCGCATGTTCGAAGGGAAGCGTCCCATGCCGCTCGAAGCCGGCCTTCTGGAGATCCTCGCCTGCCCCGCCTGCCACTCGCCCCTTGAGGACAAGTCGGCCGACGAGACGGCACCCGAGCTGATCTGCACCGGCCGGGACTGCGGCCTCGCCTACCCGGTCCGCGACGGCATCCCGGTCCTCCTCGTGGACGAGGCCCGCCGCCCCGCCTGAGCGCCGCCCGCGCCCATGGCCCGCGCGGAACACGCCGCACGGGCCGCACGGGGCGCCCGTCGCAGTGCCGGGCGCCCGAGCAGCACCGAGTTCGCCCGCCCTTCTGAACCAGCCGGAGGCCGCCATGCTCGACGAGTCGCTCCTCGACGCACCGGATGAGCTCGCCCGCTCCGACCGCCGCGGCCTGCTCCGCGGCGCCGCCGAGGCCGGAGCCAGAGTCCGCACCGCAGCCCGGCACGCGAGCGAGGCGGGCCTCGTCGACCTGCGCCCCGACGGCCGGCCCCGCGCCGTCCTCATCGCCGGACCCGGCACGGCCGCGACCGGCGTGGCCGACCTGCTCGGCGCCCTCGCCGGGGCCTCCGCACCCGTCACCCGCTTGCACCCCACCGGTGTCGCGCACGCCGCCGGCGCCCTGCGCTGGGCGTTGCCCGGCTGGGCAGGCTCCGTCGACCTGCTGCTCATCGCCACCACCGACGGCACCGAGCCCGGCCTCGCCGTCCTCGCCGAGCAGGCCTACCGGCGCGGCTGCACCGTCGTCGCCGTCGCACCCGAGCGCTCGCCGCTGAGCGAGGCCGTGGACGGCGCGCACGGTCTGCTCGTACCAATGGCCAAGGCCCCCTACCAGGAGTACGACGAGTCCGCCGCGGCCGGCCCCGGCGCCCTGTGGGCCCTGCTGACCCCGCTGCTCCTGCTCCTCGACAAGGTCGGGCTGATCACCGCCGCCCCCGAGACCCTCCAGCGCGTCGCCGACCGGCTCGACCGCACCGCCGAGCGCTGCGGACCGGCCATCGCCACGTACTCGAACCCGGCCAAGACCCTCGCCGCCGAGCTCGCCGACACCCTCCCGCTCATCTGGAGCGAGGGCACCGGCGCCGGGCCGGCCGGCCGCCGCTTCGCCGCCACGCTCGCCGAACTCGCCGGCCGCCCCGCACTGGCCGCCGACCTCCCCGAGGCGCTGCCCGCCCACGGGTTCCTGCTCGCCGGCTCCTTCGCCGCAGGCGCCGATCCCGAAGACTTCTTCCGTGACCGGGTGGAGGAGCCCCAGGCCCTCCGCGCCCGCATCGTCCTGCTGCGCGACCGGCCCACGGGCGGCCTCACCGCCGCCCCCGCCGCGCGCGAGCTCGCCCTCAGCCACGACACGGCCGTCAGCGAGCTCGAACCCGAGGAGGGCAGCGAGCTGGAACAGCTCGCCGAACTGCTCGCCGTCACGGATTTCGCCACCGCCTACCTGGCGTTGGCGACCAGGGGACACGGCTGAGCACGCCACCGTGCCGGCCCTTCATCCAGGAAGACGGACGAAGATGGACCGCCTGACGAACACGATCCGCCCCTACGCCTGGGGATCTACCACCGCGATCCCCAGGCTCCTCGGCGTCGAACCCACCGGGGAGCCCCAGGCGGAGATGTGGATGGGCGCGCACCCCGGCGCCCCGTCCCGCCTCGACCGCGGCGCGGGCGAGACCACCCTCGCGGACGTGATCGCCGCCGACCCCGAGCGCGAGCTCGGTGCGGCCACCGTCGCCAAGTTCGGCTCCAGGCTGCCCTTCCTCCTCAAGATCCTCGCGGCCGGTGCGCCGCTCTCCCTCCAGGTCCACCCCGACCTGGAGCAGGCCAGGGCGGGCTACGCCGACGAGGAGCGCCGCGGGGTCCCGATCGACGCGGCCCACCGCAACTACAAGGACCCCAACCACAAGCCCGAGATGATCTGCGCGTTGACCCCCTTCGACGGGCTGTGCGGTTTCCGCCCGCCGGCGGAGGCCGCCGCCCTGCTCGCGGGCCTCGAAGTGGACTCCCTCAAGCCGTACGTGGACCTGCTCAGGGCCCAACCGCAGGAAGCGGCCCTGCGTGAGATGCTCACCGCCGTACTGACCGCGGACCGCGCCGAGATGGCCCGTACGGTGGCCGAGGCCGCGGCAGCCGCCGAACGCATCGGCGGCCCGTACGCGCCGTACGCCTCGCTCGTGCACCACTTCCCGGGCGACCCGGGCGTGATCGCCGCCATGCTCCTCAACCACGTCCGACTCCAGCCCGGCGAGGCCATGTTCCTCGGCGCCGGCGTCCCGCACGCCTACCTCGACGGCCTCGGCGTCGAACTGCTGGCCAACTCGGACAATGTGCTGCGCGCCGGACTCACCCCCAAACACGTTGACGTACCCGAACTCCTGAAGATCGTGAAGCTCGAAGCCGGCGACCCGGCCGTGCAACGCCCCGAGGGCAACGGCGAAGAGGTCTACGAGAGCCCCATCGACGAGTTCCGGCTCTCCCGCTTCGCGCTCGCCCCGGGCGCCGCCCCCCGCGTCCTCCCGGACGCCACTCCGCAGATCCTGCTGTGCACCGCGGGCCGCCCGACGGCCGGCGACATGATGCTGGCTCCGGGGGATTCGGTCTTCGTCCCCGCCGGCGAAACGGTCGAATTGTCCGGTACCGGTACCGTCTTCCGCGCCACCGTCATCGTCTGACGCGGCGTCCCTGCCACGGCTGCCACCATGTACGGTCGTAGCGCGGCGCCCCGGGGAGGGCCGTCGTACCGAGGAAGGGACTCCAGAAACCCATGAGCGCGTCGGGCGGTACCAGGGCGATCGTGGCGGCACTCGCCGCCAACCTCGCCATTGCCGCGGCCAAATTCGTGGCCTTCGTCTTCAGTGGCTCCTCGTCAATGCTCGCGGAGAGCGTCCACTCGCTGGCGGACTCCGGGAACCAGGGGCTCCTGCTGCTCGGCGGGAAGAAGGCCCAGCGCGAGGCGACGCCCCAACACCCCTTCGGGTACGGGCGCGAACGCTACATCTACGCCTTCCTCGTCTCCATCGTGCTGTTCACGGTCGGTGGCATGTTCGCCATCTACGAGGGCATCGACAAGATTCAGCACCCGCACCCCATCGAGGCCTGGTACTGGCCCGTGGGCGTCCTCGTCTTCGCGATCGTCGCGGAGGGCTTCTCCTTCCGCACGGCGATCAAGGAGTCGAACGAGATCCGCGGCTCGCTCACGTGGAGCGAGTTCATCAAGCGCGCGAAGGCCCCCGAACTGCCGGTGGTCCTGCTGGAGGACTTCGGCGCCCTCGTCGGTCTGGTCCTCGCCCTCGGCGGCGTCGGCCTCGCGCTGGCGACCGGCAACGGCGTCTGGGACGGCATCGGCACCCTCTGCATCGGTGTCCTGCTCATCCTCATCGCGATCGTGCTGGCGGCCGAGACCAAGTCCCTGCTGCTCGGTGAGGCCGCGGGCGTCGAGGACGTCGAGAAGATCAAGGCGGCGCTCGTCGACGGCGACGTCGTCACCCGGGTGATCCACATGCGCACCCTCCACCTCGGCCCGGAGGAGCTCCTGGTCGCCGCCAAGATCGCCGTCCAGCACGACGACACGGCCTCCGAGGTGGCCGACGCGATCAACGCCGCCGAGGCCCGGATCCGCGAGGCGGTCCCGATCGCCCGCGTGATCTACCTGGAGCCCGATGTCTTTTCGGAATCCGCGGCGCAGGGTGGGACGAACCGCTAGCGCTGTCGGCGCTGCTACCGCGCCAGCCGGCGCACCACCAGCGCCCAGACCCCCAGCACGCCACCGACCAGGAACGCGACGATCCCGAGGAGCCCCGTCGCACCGGCCGCCAGGTAGCCCACGGGCGTCGCGACGGCCCTGCCCCGCACCGCCGAGACCGGCAGGGACCCGTCGTGGTCGGAGATCCGCAGGTGCGAGTCGAGCGAATTGCTTCGGTTGTCGCCCATCACGAACATCCGCCCCTCGGGCACGGTCACGTCGAAGGGTGCCGTCGCCGGTAGGTTCCGGTCCTTCAGGTACGGCTCGACGAGCGGCTCGCCGTTGAGGAGCAGGGTGGGATCGCCGACCTTGTACGAGATCCGGTCGCCGCCGAGGGCCACCACCCGCTTCAGGACGTCTCCCTCCTTCACCCAGGTCGGAGCCGAGATGAGGGCGACGTCCCCGCGCCGGATGTCCTTCCCCGTGCCGAGCGCGAAGTAGGCCGTGTCACCGCGCCGGTACGTCGGGTCCATGGACATGCTCGGAATGGAGCGGGAGGCGTACCCGTCCCCGAACAGGACGGCCGTGACCCCCGTCGCCCCCAGCGCCAGCACCCCGCCGGTCACCAGCAGCACCAGCGCCCAGATTCCGAGTCTCCGCCCCGGCACCCGCTCCATGGTCCGTCCCCTCTCGACGTGCGCACGTGCGTACGTGCGCGCGCATCGTACGGCGCGGCCTGCCGAGGGTGGGTCACGGGTCCGGACGACCCGAACCGGGGCCGCCGGACCGCCCCTTACGCGAGATGGCTCCTTCCCCCACCCACTGGGGAACGCCCCGCCGATCGGTGTAGATTCGTCATCAGTGTCAGGCGTCGCTGCTGATGGCGGTCGGGCGGTCCTCGCGACCGGCCGAGGGGAGAGAGGGCCCCCGACGGACTGAGTGCTCGGTGCACCGCCCCCACGGGCGATGCGCGGCTCAGCCGTACCCACCCCTCTCGAACCATGAGGAGCAGCACCCATGGACTTCAAGGTCGCCGACCTTTCCCTCGCCGCCTTCGGCCGCAAGGAGATCACCCTGGCCGAGCACGAGATGCCCGGCCTGATGTCGATCCGCA
>NZ_JBEXQA010000054.1:0-26393 GCF_040612395.1 Streptomyces sp. NPDC006430 | reverse complement strand
GACCCCGCCATCCACCAAGCCAACAGCAAGATCAACGCGCCCACCGACGAGCCTCTGGCGGCATAGAGGTTGACTCAGGAAACTCATGCGTCCTCGTCGTCCTCGTGCTGTTCGTCGCTGTCGCGCTCGTCCATGTACTCGTCGAACCATTCGGAGCCGAGGTCGGGGAACTCCTCCTCCACCCGGCTGCGCAGGAAGGCGAGGTCGGCGCGTTTGTAACGACGCACGACCTGGGCCAGCGAGAGTTCGGACTCGTCGACGACGTCGATCCGGCTGCCGGCCGCGACGAACTCCCGGACCAGGTCCGCGGAACCCCCGCATTGGACGGCCAGTTGCAACGGGGTGTGGCCCGTCTTGGCCTGGGCCTCCAGGTCCAGGCCCGCCGTCAGCAGCCTGGGCAGCAGGACCTCGTGGTCGAGGAGGTGGAGCACGTGGAGCAGCGTGTACCCGCGGGCGTCCCGGACCCGGGGGTCCGTCCCGGCGTCGAGCAGCGCCACGACGCCCGGGGTGTCCCCGTGCTGAGCCCGCAGGAACAGCTCCCGCTGCTGCGCCCGCAGGGCGCGCGGCAGCCGCCCTTCGCCCGTGGTCCAGGTCTGTTGCACGGCGAAGCAGCCGGCGACGGCGCCGCCGAACGCCCGCATGGCACGCTCGCGCTGCTGCTCCTCGCGGCTGTGCGGGAGGAGGTCCAGTACGCCGCCCCGGGAGTGGACCTCGTGCCACTCGCCGCGGCAGCGCACCCGTACCGGCTTCGGCTCGTCAGGGCCGGGCGGACCGGCGGCCGGGCCGGCCTCGGGGAACAGGGCGGCGCTGACCAGCGGATGCAGTGCGCGCGGGGTGATCCGGCCGGTACGGACCAGTTCGAGGTCGGGGAGCCGCTTCCAGGCGAACAGCGGTAGCCGGGCCAGATCCTTCGTCTCGTCCCGGCTGATCGCCCGAATCCGGAGCCGGTCGTCCGGGCCGGAGCCCGTCCGCTCCACCAGAAGGCCGCCGCGCCAGTGCACGGATATCCGGAACCGTTCGCCCGCCCCGGCCTCCGTGAGGCGCCGCACTTCCGACCCCAGCCGCGTCAGGTCGAGCGCGGACGTCGCCATGAGGGATTCCGGGTCCATCGGCCTGCCGTAGCGCCGGGGCTCTTCGGGCACGGTCAGGTCCCGTTCGATGCCGGCGGCCTCGTAGGCCTCGGCGAACTCTCCGCGGGCGTGGCACAGGGCGACCCACTCGGCGTGTCCGGCCGGGTCGGCCGCGCCGGGGTCCGCTGTGGGGAGCTCGGGTGCGCGCAGCGGGGTGCCGTCCGGGCCGAAGAACGGCAGCCTTTCGGCGCTGCCGTGGCGTGCGCGCAGCTCGGCGGTGTGCCGGGCGTCCCAGAGGTGTCGGGCGGCGGTCCAGTCCTCGGCGCGGAAGTGGTTGACGTAGGAGTAGAGGATGCGGTGCTCGGCCGGGTCGACCGGGGCGCAGTGCAGCCTCAGCCGCTGCGGACCGTCGATCATCGGACCGGTGGTGACGGACAGCACCGGCGCGTCGGCTCCGGTCCCGTAGCGGGCGAGCAGGACGCGCACGTCGGGGTCGAGGGTCGTACGGCCGCCCAGGACGCGCGGGAGGTGCCAGCGCACCAGGTCCGGGGCGAGGTGGCGCAGGTCGTCCTCCACCGCCTCGGCGACGGGGACCCCGTGTCGGGCGGCGAGTCCGGGCAGGCCGAACGCGATGTCCACGGCGGCGGCTGCACAGGCCTTCCGCCACTCACCGGCCAGCCGGTGCCCGGTGGCCCGTTCGATCATCCAGCCGGGTACGGCGTAGCGGCGGATCCGCTGCCAGGCCGGGCCGTCCTCGTCCAGGAATCCGCCGGGCAGCCGCGCCGGGGCAGCCTCTTCGGCTGTTCCGGACGGTGCGGTGCGCGGGCTCACCGGTACACGCTCGTGATGGCGCCGAGGTCGGGGTGGGCGGGTCGGGCCGGCCGCAGCCGCGTGGCGAAGGACCGCTTCACCTTGCGGGGCAGGCCGGGGCCCAAGCCGACGTACTCCAGTGGGGAGTCGTCGGGGACGGCGGCGAGCAGGCACTTCGCGCCGCGGCCCGTGAGCCCGGTGTGACGCAGTTCGAGGCGGCGCAGGGGGCTGCCGGGGAGTGCGGCGGCCAGCGCGTACGCGCCCGTGTCGCCGGTGGCGTTGCCGGTGGAGCCGAGGCTGCGCTCGGACATCGCCCGCCCGAGGTCCAGGGCTTCGATGGCACCGAGGGCGTCGGCGAGGGCTCGGGCGCCGGCCGGGCCGATGCCGTTGCCACCGAGGCCGAGGCGGACCGGGCGTGCGGGGTCGGAGGCCGCGGCGGCGGCCAGGATCGCGGTGCCCTCGTCGCCGAGGTGGTTGGCCGGCAGGTACAACTCCCGCACGTCGGCCTCCCGGATGAGGGCGGCGAGCAGGGGCGCGGCCTCGGCGGTGAGGCCGTTGCCGCCGAGGAAGAGCCGTTCGAGGGGGGTGTCGCGGGTGAGCAGGGCATCGAGGAGGAGGCGTACCCCTTCGGTCCCGATGCCGGTGTTGACCAGATCGAGGGTGCGCAGCGTCCGGTTGCGTCGCAACAGGTCGGCGAGGGTCCGGGCGCCGTCTTCGAGGACCGGATTCCGCTTGAGCCACAGGGCCTTGACCCCGGTGTCGTGCGCGAGGGCGTCGGCGAGTGCGGTCACGCCGTCGGGGCCGATCCGGTTGCAGCCCAGGTAGAGGGTGTGCAGCCCGTGTCCGTTGCCGAGGGCGCCCGCGAGCGTACGGGCTCCTTCGTCGCCGATCGAGTTCGTGCCGAGCAACAGGTGCCGGGCGTGCGGAGAGCCGGCGGCGGCTGCCGCGACCCGGGCCGCACCGGCCGGTCCGAGGCCCTGCTTGCACAGGTCGACGCGACCGTCCGCACGCAGGGTTCCGATCGGGAAGACCTCGTCGGCCTCGACGTCCTCGCCCGCGGCCAGCCGGGCGAGCAGCGGGTCGAGCCCGGCCGGGTCGGCGAGCGGCAGGTCGGGGTGCTCGATCGCGGGGCACCGTACGGGTGTCGGCTGTGTCATCACCACTCCACCGGTCCTTCGCCGGTGCCCGGCGTCCACAACGACATGAAGAAGACGCAAGACCGGTCGGATTCGAACCGACGTCCTCCAGCTCGATGCGTGGGCGCGACGACCTCTGCGCTACGGCCTTGCTGCGGGAGATCATACCGGCCGGCCGGCTCAAACTCGATCACCAGTTTGAACTGGTTACTCGCCCGACTGCTGTTCGTGATCAACCGGGGCCCGCCACCCACGGGGCGTCCCGCCCCGGGCCGTCACCACTCGCCGTCCTGTACCGCGTTGCCCGGCCTCGGGGCGTTCCCGAGGGGTTTGACCTGACCGGGAGCCGGTGACGTCCACGGCGCGTGGTCGTCCCCGAGCCAGTCACCCACCGGCTTGACCCGGGCCAGGGCGTCGGACGGCGCGAGGTCGGTGCCGGTCTCGTCGTAGTAGTCGAACCAGGGCAGCCCGGCGCGGGTGTACGCGGCGCGGTCGACCGGCGACGGCGGAGCGGCCTCGCCGGTGATGCGGCTCCACACGGGCGGGGGCACCAGGTGGACGAAGACCCGTCCGGCCGGCGCCCCGGCCCAGTCGGACAGCGGTCGCTCGTCCCGGTAGACCTCCTGCCGCATGGAGCCTCCGGCGCCCAGGCCCATGGCCGGCGCGGGCGCGGGTACCGGTCCGCCGCCCGGTGGGGGCGCGCCGGGAGGCGCCATCGCCATCGGCATCGCCGGCGACCCGCCGTAGCCTCCGGGCGCCGACGCGCGGGCCCTCCTGCCGGCCGCACGGATCCGCTCCGCCTCCGCCTCCCGCCACCGCGCCAGAGCCGGCCCGGCCAGGGGGAAGGCCTGGAGCTGCACCCCGCCCACGGTCTCCTCGCCGGTGACCTGGCCCTCGACGGTGGCGCCGAGCCCGAGCGGTACGGCAACGAACTGGCGCACCGTCCCGTCGCCCGAGTTGATCCCGTCCAGCCACGGCTGCCTCGGCAGCACCACGTAATTCTGCGGGGACCGGCCCAGCCGCCCCGTCCACCGTGCACCGGAGACGGCGCACACCTTGCCGACGCCGACCTGGAGGGCGGCGGGCTCACGGCTGCGACCGAAGCTCAGCCACATCGCCTCGCGCAGGTACACGGGCAGCATCACCCCGCCCTTGGCCAGCCACTCGGGCGGCACTGTGTCCGGGTAGTCCTCGACCCGGCGCAGTGGGAACTCCCCCAGCCCCGGCGGCAGCGCGTGCGTACCCGACTCGGGGAGGCGCAAGGTGCGAATGAAGCGGATATCTACCCCATCGCCCAAGAGGAGTGCATTTCCATCGATCCGTACCGAACTTGCCACTACGCCCAACCCCCTTATCCCGTTCGCGGCGCAATGCGCCGCAGAAACACCGCCCATCCCGGATCGTTACCTCAAGTTTTGCTCAATTCCAGTGACACCACGCCGGCCACCTTCCTAGCTTCCTCGTACACGCGTGTTGACGCGTGTCACGTTCCCGCGGTTCCACGCGATCCGGCGATCCCGCTCCGCGTCCCGCGTTCCCTAGGAAAGAGTGCAGCATGAAGGTTCCCAAGGCCGGTGCGTTTGCCGCAGTGATCGGCCTCGCCCTGACCGCCTCCGGGTGCGGCGGTGACGACGGCCCCCAGGGGAACCTCTCCATCGGCATCAAGTTCGACCAGCCCGGTGTCGGACTGCGCGAGGCCAGCGGCACCTTCTCCGGCTTCGACGTGGACGTCTCCACGTACATCGCCAAGCAGCTCGGCTACAAGCCGGAGCAGATCGAGTTCAAGCGGGTCGACAGCTCCGACCGCGAGCTGCTGCTCCAGTACAACGAGGTCAAGTTCGTCGCGGCCAGCTACTCGATCAACGACAAGCGCAAGGAGAAGGTCGACTTCGCCGGCCCCTACTTCCTCGCGCACCAGGACCTGCTGGTCCGCGCCGACGAAACCACGATCACCAAGGCCGAGGACCTCAACAACAAGAAGCTCTGCTCGGTCACCGGCTCCACCTCGGCCGAGAACATCAGGAAGAACCTGGCCCCCAAGGCCAGCCTCCTGGAGCTCGACGGCTACTCGGAGTGCGTCATCGCGCTCCAGGACGGCCTGGTCGACGCCCTCACCACGGACAACTCCATCCTGGCTGGGTACGCCGCCCAGAAGGCGAACACGGGCAAGTTCAAGCTGGTCGGGCTGAGCCTGAGCAACGAGAACTACGGCATCGGGGTCAAGAAGGGCAACAAGGAGCTCCAGGGCAAGATCAACGACGCCCTGAAGAAGATGGTCCAGGACGGGTCCTGGGACGCGGCCGTGAAGAAGAACTTCGGATCAGCCAACTTCAAGAACGAGCCCGCGCCCGTGATCACAACGGGCAGCTGACGATCGTCGAAGAGGTGGTGGGGTCCGACCAGTCGGAGTCGAAGGCGGCGTTGACCACGTAGAGGCGGCCGGCGTGGACCGCCGCCGTCGTCGGTTCGTCGAAGCGCGGGTCGGTGATCTGCCTGAGGAACCGGGCCCGCCGGCCGTCCGCACTGAGGGCGAACACGTCGATGGAGTAGTTCCAGTTGCGGACGACGTAAAGCGTGCGGCCGTGGACGACGAGCCCGTCCCCGTTGCCCACCGCACCGCCGTCGAGCGCGACCCTGGCGGCTTCGCCCGTGCGCGGGTCGACGCGGAACAGGGCCTGCACGTTGTCGTTGACCACGAGCAGCGCCCGGCCGTCCGGGGTCCGCTCGATGCCGTTGGAACCCCAGGACTGGCCGCCGGGCGGGGTCGGGGTCCACTCTCCACCGAGCTCCACCGTGCGCGGCGCCCCGCTGGGGCCGGAGCCGGAGCCGGTCGACAGGAAGTACAGGACGTCGTTGAAGGAGTCGGTGAACCACGCCCCGCCGCAGCCGACGATCACGTCGTTGACGAAGGCGGTGCCGGTGGCGGCCTGGTGGGTGGCCAGCACCCGGCCGTCACCCGCGTGCACGACGCGGATCTGACCGCTCGCCCCGCCGGCGACGAGCAGGCGACCGTGCCCGTCGAGCTTGAGCCCGACGGACATCGCCCCCTGCCCCACGGTCAGTAGGCGCCCGGCCCCGGTGGCGAGGTCCACCCGGTAGATCGATCCGTCGAGCAGCGACCCCGTGTAGGCGAGGCCGCCCGGTGAGACGGCGATGCCCTCGGGTTGGAATCCGGGCGGGGTGGCGAGGGTGTCCGGCCGGGACGCGGCGGGCCGGGCCCGGGCGAGCGGTGCGAGCGGTCCCACGAGCGCGGCGCCGCCAAGGGCTGCGGCTGCACCGACGAACCTGCGCCGACCTAAGGGTCCGGGCATGGCGTGTCCTTTCAACTGCACTGGGAACGGGGGTAGTTGAAGCAGCGGGCTGACCCTGCCACCTCAGCACACCTCCGCCGCCCCGTCAGTCCCCGATCCGGACACTTCACAACGGAATGGGGAACCTCCCCTTCGCCTTCCCCACCCGGCCGCCCGATGCTGCCGCGGGCCTCAGGTCAACGGGGCCTTGGCGCTCAGTACCTTCAGGAACTCCCTCATCCACGCCGAGTGGTCGGGCCAGGCACGGGACGAGACCAGGGTGCCGTCGACCACGGCCTCGGAGTCCTCGTACGCGGCCCCGGCCGCCTTCATGTCCAGTTCCAGTGCCGGATAGGCGGTCACCCGCCGGCCGTCCAGCCCGCCGCTCGCGGCGGTGATCAGCGGACCGTGGCAGATCTGGGCGATCGGCTTGTCGGAGCCGGTGAAGGCGGCCAGGATCCGCCGGACCTCGGGGTCGTTGCGCAGGTACTCCGGGGCCCGACCGCCCGGGACGACCAGGGCCGCGTACTCCTGCGGATCCACGTCGGCGAACGCCACGTCGGCGGGCCAGGTGTAGCCGGGCTTCTCCGTGTACGTGTCGAAGCCCTCCTCGAAGTCGTGCACCACGAACCGCAGCTTCTTGACCGTCGGCGCCGCGATGTCGACCTCGTACCCCTCCTCGCGCAGCCGCTGGTACGGGTAGAGGACCTCCAGCGACTCCGCCGCGTCGCCGGTCACGATGAGGATCTTCACTGCCATGGGCTGCTCCTGGTAGGGGTGTTCGATGTGGCCGCGTCGGTTCGGCCCGCGCCGGGGCCTGTGCCACCGTGCCGCGGCCCGGGCGTTCTGCCAAGGGGGTCTCACCCGTTCGGAGGGCGGGGCGAACGCGCGAGTGAAAGACGAGGGACAGAATCCGGCCTTCCGACACATAGTTTTTACCTGTTCGGCACATGACAATGTGAGCCTCGCTCTGCCACCTGACGCCCCGCCAACTGCACCGGCGGGGGCGGTGAATGTGAAGAGGTGCCCCCACACCATGAGACTTTTCAGCCGCACTCCCTGGGCTGCCGGCCTCGCCGCCGCGACCCTCCTCCTCATACCCGCCACCGCGTCGGCGGGCTCGCAGCGGACGGCGGCTCCCCACGCCGACGCGACCGCCGCCGCCTCAACCGCCGTGGACACGTACTACGCCACCGCCGAGGGCAAGACCGGAGCCGCACTGAAGACGGCTCTCCACAACATCATCAAGAACCAGTCCAAGGTGACCTACGACGGCGTGTGGAACGCCCTGAAGGTGACCGACCAGGACCCGGCGAACCCGAACAACGTCATCCTCGTCTACTCGGGCCGCTCCCAGTCCAAGTCCAGCAACGGCGGCGGCGCCAACGACTGGAACCGCGAGCACGTCTGGGCCAAGAGCCACGGCGACTTCGGCACCGCCACGGGCCCCGGCACGGACCTCCACCACCTGCGCCCCGAGGACGTCACGGTCAACAGCACCCGCGGCAACAAGGACTTCGACCGGGGCGGCAGCCCGGTCTCGGAGGCGCCCGGCAGCTTCACCGACTCCGACTCCTTCGAGCCGCGCGACGCGGTCAAGGGCGACGTCGCACGGATGCTGCTCTACATGGCCGTGCGCTACGACGGCGGTGACGGCTTCGCCGACCTGGAGATGAACGACAAGGTCAACAACGGTACGGCCCCCGCCATGGGCCGGATCAGCGTACTGAAGCAGTGGAACCAGCAGGACCCGCCGGACGCCTTCGAGCAGCGCCGCAACCAGGTCATCTTCGACACCTACCAGCACAACCGGAACCCGTTCATCGACCACCCGGAGTGGGTCAACTCCATCTGGTGAACCCCGGCCGGCAGGCCGTCCCCCCAGCCTCGGGCGGGCTGTGAGGGTTGGACCGCGCCAGGCAGGGTATTCGCAGGTCAGAGGCTGCGGTGCGCGCCGCCCGGCGACGGCAGCCGATGGAGGTCGTCATGGACGGAGCCGGACTCTCCGACCGCGAGCAGCGCGCCCTCTCGGCGATCGAGGCCGATCTCGAGGGCGACCGCTCCCTCTCTCGGATCCTGAGCTCCACGCCCCCGCGTCACCGCACCGCGGTCGCCTGCCTGCTCGGTGCGGTGACGCTGGCCCTGCTCATCGCCGCGGCGATCACCGTGTCGCAGCCCTTGATCTGGGGTTTCGCCGCCACCTGGACCCTGACCGTGGTCCTGGCCCTCCCGCTGATCGGCCGGTCGGTCCGGCGTCGCTGGCAGCGCCGGGAGCATGCGGGCCGGCCGTAGCGGACCCGTCCGCCCGCCTGCTCCGGCCGGCTCACCTGCTCCGGCCGGGCCCGCCCGCTCGGGGCGGCTCACTGCTCACCGAGAACCATCCACTTGCCCTGGTGCGCCAGCGGTTCGAACCCCACCTTGGCGTACACGCCGTGCGCGTCCGCCGTGGCGAGCAGGACCCGGCGCAGCCCGTACGGGGCCATGTGGTCACGGACCGCGGCGGCCAGGGCCGTCCCCAGACCCTTGCCCCGGACGGCGCGGTCCACGTAGACGTCGCAGAGCCAGGCGAAGGTGGCCCCGTCGGTGACGACGCGGGCGTAGCCGAGTTGGTCGCCCGAGGCGGTGTCGTACACGCCGAAGTTCAACGAGCCCGCGATGGCCAGGTCCTGCTTCTCCCGGCTCCGGCCGCGCGCCCAGTAGGAGTCCTGCGACAGCCACCGGTGGACGAGCGCGGCGTCGATTCGGGCAGGGTCGGTGGACATCTCGTAGCCGTCCGGCAGTGTGGTGTTCATGCCGGCATCCAAGCAACGCGAGCAGTCGTCGGGCGAGCGAATTTGCGGATCACCCTGGGGGCTGGAGCCGGTCCGCGAGCGCCTTGAAACCAACCCAGGGGAGCTGCGGCGGGCGGGCGTCCCAGACCTTCTGGGACAGCGCGGCCAGGGGGAGCCGGATCCCCTCCGCCACCTGCGCCTGGGTTTGGGCTCCGGCGAGGTCGCACCACACGGCCAGCCGGGCGCCGAGGACCTGTGCCGCGTACCGGGCGGGCACCGCGGTGGTTCCGCGCAGCACCATCGGGGTCCACTGCTCGTAGATCCGGCGCCCGGTCGGGTAGGTGAACTGGTTCGGCTCACCGAGGACGTAGTACAGGTACTCGTCGTTGAGGTTGACCAGCGTGCGGCCCTCCCTCAGGTACTCCAACGGCGGCCGGGCCCCGAGCTCCCGGCCCGTCCAGTACTCGACCTGGATGTCCTTGGCGGCCTGCACCACGCCCCCGGTGAAGAAGCCGTCGTTCCACGCCTTGGGCACCCTGCCCGCAGGACGCACCACGCCGGCCCGGTCGTTCAGCCAGCCCGTCGCCAGGTCCTGCACCCGCGCCGAGGGCCCGTACCGCTGCTGCGCCGCCCGGGCGAGTTGGGGGAAGGAGGCCTGCGGATCGCGGTACACCAGCGCCTGGTACTCGTCAGCGCCCAGGTGCCAGAACCCACCGGGGAACAGGGGCAGGTACTCCCGCAGCAGTTCGTCGATCAGCTTGGCCGCGGCCGGATTGGATATGTCCACTGCGCCCTTGACCGCCCTGCCCCGTACGTCGCGCAGTTGCAGGCCCGGGTGGGCGCGCAGTACCGCCCCGAGGTGCCCGGGCGAGTCGATCTCGGGCACCACGGTGATGTGCAGGCGTGCGGCGAGCGCGGTTATCCGCCGGACCTCGGCCTTGGTCAGGTGCGGTGTGGAGACGATCTCGGGGTGGGTGTCGGACTGGATCCGGAAGGCCTGGTCGTCGGAGAAGTGCAGGCCGAGCTGGTTCAGCTTGAGGTCGGCCATCTCGTGCAGCCGGTCCTCGATCCAGCCGGCCGTGAAGTACTTGCGGGCGATGTCGAGGCCGAGGCCGCGCTGGGGCTTGGCCGGGGCGTCACGGACGGTGCCCTCGGGGGCCGAACCGGCCGACTTGACCTCTTGCTTGAGGGTGCGGGTGCCGTAGAAGACGCCGGCCTCGTCGGGGCCGGTGACCCGGACCCGGCCGTCACGGACGGTGAGGGTGTAGGACTCGGGCGGCCCGGAGTTCTTGGCGCCGAGGGTCAGTTCCACGTCCCCGGGGCGCGGGGCGGCGGACTCGGCGAAGCCCATGTTCAGTTCACCGGCGAGCAGCTTGCCCTCGTCGGCGAGGGCAGCGCCGTCCCGGGGCGGTATGACGACCCGTGCGGCGGCGGACGGCTTCCAGCCGGGACCGCGGGCCGGGACGTGCTCCCGTACGGCCGGGATGGTGCGCGGCGCGGTGGACAGCGCGAAGGACGGGGTGGGTGTGGGGGCGGGGGCGGCGGAGGCGGGCGGTGAGGGGGCGGCAGTCGCCGAACCCGTCGGGACGGCGCTCGGCGCCCGGGCCGGGCTTCCGGTGGCCGCGCAGCCCTGGACGGCAAGGCAGACCAGCGCGGCGACTGTCGTCGACGCGATGACGCGACCTCTCCTGACCTGTCCGGAACGTTTCATCATGCTCCCGTGTCCCCCGTGTCCCCCGTACCAACCTGGCACGGGGGACACGGGAGCGCGACCGGACGGGTGAAGGCTTGCGTCAGATCAGCGCGTCGCGCGCGGCGGCGGCGAAGGCGTGCTCCTGATCGAGCGCGCCGACGCCGACGCCGACGGCGCCGGGGCGCAAGGACGTACGCCGCTCCAGCGCGCCGGAGACCACGGCGAGCAGCAGGGCCGAGGCGGCCAGGGCGGCGCCGACCCAGTTCGGGGCGGTCCAGCCGAGCCCGGCGGCGATGACGAGCCCCCCGAGCCAGGCTGCGAGCGCGTTGCCCAGGTTGAAGGCGCCGATGTTGACGGCGGAGGCCAGGGTGGGGGCTCCGGCGGCCTGGTCGAGGACCCGCTTCTGCAGCGGCGGCACGGTCGCGAAGCCGAGGGCGCCGATGAGGACGATCGTGGCGGCGGCGCCGGCCTTGCTGTGGGCGGTGAGGGTGAAGAGGGCCAGGACGAGGGCCAGCGCGCCCAGGGACACGTACAGCATCGGCATCAGGGCACGGTCGGCCAACCGGCCGCCCACGAGGTTGCCAGCAACCATGCCGAGGCCGAAGAGGACGAGGAGCCAGGTGACGGAGGTGTCGGCGAAGCCGGCGACGTTGGTCATCATCGGGGTGATGTAGGTGATCGCGGCGAAGACGCCGCCGAAGCCGAGGACGGTCATCGCCATCGCGAGCAGCACCTGGACGTTGCGGAAGGCGGCCAGCTCGTGGCGGAGCCGGACGTCCCCGGGCCGGGGCAGTTCGGGAACCAGCTTGGCGATGCCGAGCAGGCCGAGGACGCCGAGGGCGGCGACGATCAGGAAGGTGACGCGCCAGCCGAGGGTCTGACCGACGAGGGTGCCGAGCGGGACGCCGACCACGTTGGCCACGGTCAGGCCGGTGAACATCATGGCGATCGCGCCGGCCTTCTTCTCGGGGGCGACCAGCCCGGCGGCGACCACCGAGCCGATCCCGAAGAAGGCGCCGTGGGCGAGGGAGGCGACGACGCGCCCGGCGAGCATGACCCCGAAGACGGGGGCCAGCCCGGAGAGCACGTTGCCCGCGACGAACAGGCCCATGAGCAGCATCAGCATGCGCTTGCGGGGGACACGGGTGCCCAGAACGGTCATGAGCGGGGCGCCGAGGACGACGCCGAGGGCGTATCCGGTGACCAGGTAGCCGGCGGTGGGGATGGACACGCCGTAGTCGGCGGCCACCTCGGGGAGGAGTCCCATGATCACGAATTCGGTGGTGCCGATCCCGAAGGCCCCGATGGCGAGGGCGAGGAGTGCGAGAGGCATGAGGGGGTGCCCTTCAAGGGGGGAGGGTGTGGTGCTGTCGCGACACTTGCCGTCGCCGCTTACGTGCGTCCACATTAATTGCAAGCGCGGGATATTTGCAAGCGCGGGCTATTGCGACAGTGGCCTATCCTGGGAGCGCACCCGGGACACCGTTCGAAGGAGCAGCCATGACGGCCACGGACAGCGCACTCACCGCTCTCGCGCAGGGCTGGTGCGCCCTCTCCCTCCTGCACGGACGGATCGAGACCCACATCGAGCGGGCGCTGCAAGCCGGACACGGGCTGAGCGTGCGCGAATACGCGCTGTTGAACGTCCTCAGCCGCCAGCACGACGGACCGGGCGGCCACCTGCGCATGCACCAGGTGGCCGACTCGGTGGTGCTCAGCCAGAGCGCGACCACCCGGCTGGTCAGCCGGCTGGAGGACCGCGGGCTACTGAACCGCTACATCTGCGACACGGACCGGCGGGGTATCTACACCGACGTCAGCGCGGCCGGCCTGGCGCTGCTGGCCGCTGCCAGGCCGACCAACGACACCGCACTGCGCGAGGCGCTGGACGAGGCCGCCCGCGACCCCGAACTCGCGCCGCTGGTCGCGGCCGTGGAGAACGCCCGGCCCGGCGTCGCGTAGCGCGTCCAGGTCTTCGGGCAGTCGGCTCGCGGACGTTGGACGGTCGGCTCGGGGTCGTCAGTCAGGCAGTCAGGCAGTCAGGCCCTCGTCCGCTTCCCGGTGCATACCCGTGCACAGCGCCCACACGACGAAGATGTTGACGGCGATCAACGCCATGGCCCACCAGGGGTAGTACGGCAGCCACAGGAAGTTGGCGATCGCTCCCAGACTGGCGACGGCGACCCCCAAGTAGCGCGCCCACAGGGCCCCACCGAGCACGGCGACTCCGGCCAGGACGAGAACGATGCCGACGATGAGGTGGATCCAGCCCCAGGCCGTCAGGTCGAATTCGAACACGTAGTGGCGGGTCACGACGAACAGGTCGTCCTTGGCGAGGGCCGCGATCCCTTCGAAGATCGCCATCGCCCCGCCGAAGATCATCAGGACTGCCGCCGCGACGGTGGTACCAGACGTGGGTGCATGCGACGGACTCGGGTGCGCGCGGCCTGCTCGCGGACTGGTGGCGTCACTGGCCATGTCGATCTCCTCGGGTGGCAGAGCCGGCCGAGCGTCGCGGGACCGGCGAGATCCCCCGCCTCAGCGTGTCACGGTGGCTCTGCGTCGGCATTCCGGCCGACCGTGCCCACGCCAGCCGCCCCGGTCGAGTTCCGAGCTCCGACGCCCGACCACGGACCCCAGTGGCCAGGCCCGGACTGCCCGCGGGCCGGTCCGGCGGTGCGCAGTCCGGATCGCCGGCATCACCCGGTGGGACCAGCGCTCGGCGAGGACGGGGACACACGCGGCGAGAACGAAGGGACGGCGGACGGGGACGAGGCCCTCGACGGCGAGGCCGACCGCCTGCCCGACGGGGTCGGCGTCGGCGTCGGCGTCGGGCCGGGCGTGAGCGCCGGCCGGGTCCCGGGGGCCGAGGAGGGCCTCGGCGACGGCACCGCAGACGGGCCCGG
Organism: Streptomyces sp. NPDC006430; assembly: GCF_040612395.1. NCBI lineage: Bacteria > Bacillati > Actinomycetota > Actinomycetes > Kitasatosporales > Streptomycetaceae > Streptomyces > Streptomyces sp. NPDC006430. Next base: position 12,717 of record NZ_JBEXQA010000054.1, on the reverse strand, counting down.
GGTGGCGGACCCCGAGGTCGGCCCGGGTCCGGTGATCTCCGGCGGCGCGGCGGGCGGCACCGGGCGGACCGGTGCCGCGCCAGGGGCCAGCAGCACGTACCCGGCCACCGCGGCGGCAGCCGCTGCGAGTCCCGCCAACGGCAGCGCGAACCGTCGCAGACCCAGCCGCAGCCGCGCGACGGTCAGCCGCCGCAGGTGCGGCCCCGGCGGATCCGCGGGGCGCAGCTCGCGGACGGTGATCCCGGCAGCGCGGGCGTCGAGGGCCCGGCGCAGCCTGCGCTCGACGGGGCGCTCGCCGGGGTGTTCGCCGTGCGTCATATCCGTCCCTCCAGAATCCGTTCCAGCGCGTCCAGGGCGCGGCTCGCGTTCGACTTCACCGCGCCACGGCTGATCCCGAGGGTGGTCGCGATCTCCGCCTCGCTGAGATCCGCCCAGTAGCGCAGTACGAGGACCTGCCGGCGGCGCGGGGTCAGGCGGCCGAGTGCGGCGAGGACCTCGCGGTGCGCCTCGTCGAGGACGACGTGTTCCTCCGCCGAGGGGAGGTCCGGCGCCTCGGGCGGCGTCCACGCCCGGGCCGTGCGTCTGCGGCGCAGTACGGACCGGGAGGTGTTGACGACGGCCGTGCGCAGGTAGCCCAGGGCGTTGTCGACCTCGCTGATCTGTTCCCCGTGGCGTCGGTACAGGGCCGTGAAGGCGTCTTGGACCACGTCCTCGGCGGTGGCCAGGTCGTCGACGAGCAGCACCGCCAGCCGGACCATGCGTAGCCGGTGGGCGTGGTAGAGCTCGGTCACGGTGGGCTGCGGCGCGTCACCGCGCAGGACGCCGCCGTCGTACGCGGACCCGTACGCGGACACGGACCCGTACGCGGGACCGTGGCCGTACGGCTGCGCGGGGGGCGGCGGGGTGGCCCGCTCGCGGCGGAGCACCCACGACCACAAGCCCCGCCACGCCCGGCCGAGGCCGGGCGTGAGGGGGCGTGCGCAGGGTGCGGGTGGTGCGAGGTGGAGCACGGTGGTCCTCAGCCGTTGGCCCGGCGCCGCAGGGCGTACAGGGTCCCGGCCCCGGCGGCGATGAGCCCGGCGGCTCCGGCCCCGAGTGCTGCGGTGGTCGCGGAGGATCCGGTGTGCGCGAGCTGGTCGCCGGCCGGCGCCGGGGTCACCGAGGGGGCAGCCGAGGGCGCCGTGCTGGGCTGGGCGGACGGCGTCGCCGTCGGAGGCATGCTGCGCGACGGCGTGGGCTGGACGCTGGGCGCCGTCGTCGGAGGCACGCTGCGCGACGGCGTGGGGGCAGTGGTCGGGAGCACGCTGGGCACCGCGCTCGGGGACACGCTGGGGGCGGGCGACGGGGCGGCCGAAACCCCCTGCGCGGCGAAGGCGGGTCCGGCCAGGGCGACGACCACCCCGGTTGCAGCAGCGGTGAGGGCAGCCCGGCGGACGGCCAGGGGGACGCGCTTCAGGTTCTTCACGGTGGTCACGGTGGTTCTCCACGGTCGACTGCGGGACGCGGAATGACGCCCTTCACCCCCGCACGACGCGCGAGGTCCCGGGAGGTTGCCGCTGATTCCGAAAAACTTCTTCACGCCTTGGGCGGCAGCGGGATCCGGCGGACCACCTCGAAGCTGAGATTGCCGTACGCGGTGAAGAAGGCGGCTGCCGCGAGTTCGGTCGCGCCGCCCGGGTCGTGGGCGACGACGCGGGCCCGGCGCGCCGTGCGGTCGAGGTCGGGCGCGTGCCGGCGACCCAGCCGGACCGAGCGCGTGACGCCGTCCGCCCGCACGTTCAAGAAGCAGTCCCAGGTGCCGGGCAGGATCGGGCCGCCCCCGGGCACCTCGGCCAGGTCGAGCTCCGCCAGGAACCCGGCCATCGTCAACTCCGGGTCCTGCGCCGCGAGTTCCGGTGCCGGGCGGGACCGGACCGGTACGACGTGCTCGCTGCCCGTCTCCCGTGCCCGCAGCACCAGCTCGCTCTGCATGCGGTCGGTCCCGAGCGATTGGATGTACGCGTGGCCGGTCAGCCGTACCCGGCCCCCCTGCCAGGTCATCGATGCCAGCTGGTGGTGGGTCTTGAGCTGCTCCGTCACGTCGAAGAGCACGTCGGGCAGCCCGGCCGCCGGGTCGCGGAAGAGCGGGAAGCAGCGGTACACGCGGCCGTCGTCGACGATCTCGCGCGGCGCCGGCTCCTTCGCCGGGTCGTACTCCACCAGCCGCTCGAACGCGGTCAGCGGGCCGCAGGCGAACGCGTACAGCCGGATCCAGTCGATCCGGGGCAGTTCGCCGCCCATGTCCGGCTTCCAGTACGTCTCCACCAGCGCCCGCGACCGCTCGTAGACCTCCGCCGTGAAGGCGGGGTTCTGGTGTCGGGCCGCGACGGCCGGCCGCAGCGCCGTGCGCAGCAGGCTGCGGAAGTGCCGGCCGAGCATCCGGCGCCGCCCCACCGGATCCTGCACCCGCTCGGCCACCAGAGCCATGACGCGTTCGATGTGCGCCACCGTCTCGTGGGCCGTGCGGGGGCGTGCGGTGATGTTCCGGCCGTCGTCACGGTGGCGCAGGAAGTAGCAGTCGTAGTCGCCGACCACCGAGATCTTCCCGGCGGCCAGGAACACGGCCGTGACGAAGACCTGGTCCTCGCCGTACCAGAGGTCCTCCGGGTAGCGCAGGTGCGTGCCCTCGATGACCTGACGGCGCATCAGCTTGCCCGAGTGCAGGGAGCGGTAGACCTCCGAGGTGTAGAGGTCGGCGTCCTCGGCGTGCCGGTGTGCCTTCTCCGAGACGGTCCGGCCGAGTCCGACCTGCTTGGCGAGCACGAGGTCGCTGCCCTGGGTCTCGGCCATGTCGAGCAGCCGCTCCAGCGCCTCGGGGCCGAGGTAGTCGTCGGAGTCGAGGACGAAGACGTACCGGCCGCGGGCCAGGTCGAGGGCCCGGTTGCGCGGCCCGCCCGGGCCGCCGGAGTTCGGCTGGTGCAGTACGCGCACCTGCGGGTACCGGGCCGCGTAGCGGTCCAGCTCGGCGCCGCTGCCGTCGGTCGAGCCGTCGTCGACCGCGATGACTTCCAGTCGCTCGGCCCCCAGGGTCTGCCCCAGCACGGAGTCGAGGCACGCGTTCAGGTACGGCATCGCGTCGTAAACGGCGATGATCACGGAAATGTCGGGGGCGGACGCGGGGTGCATGGCCCCGAGCATAAAGTTCGCCCCTGGCGCCGCCCGCGCCGGTGCCTCCCGCGCCGGGGTCCGCCGCAGGCCAGGTCCGCCACAGGCGGGGCCGGCCGCTGCGCCCGCCGGCGCACGCAGGGGGTCAGTGCACCCGGCGCAGGGCCTCGCCCAGGAGCGCGATCCCCTCCTCCAGCTCGCTCGGCGGGCCCGCGGCGTACCCCAGGACCAGCCCCGGGGGTCCGGAGCGGACCCGGTGCCAGGACAACGGGTGGGTCTTGACCCCGAGGGTCAGGGCCGCCGCCGCGAGGGCGGTGTCCTCGAAGGCCGCGCCGTCGAAGGTGACCATCAGGTGCAGACCGGCCGCCGCGCCGTGCACCCGGGCGCCCGGCAGGTGCGCGCCGACGGCCCGGAGCATGGTGTCCCGCCGGCGGCGGTGGCGGCGCCGGACGAAGCGCAGGTGGCGTTCCAGCTGGCCCGACTCCATCAGCCGGGCCAGCACCAGCTGGGCGAGGACCGGATTGCCGAGGTCCGCGTAGCGTTTGGCGGCGGCCACCGCCTCGCGCAGCCGCGGGGGGACCAGCAGCCAGCCCAGGCGCAGTGCGGGGGCGAGCAGTTTGGACACGCTTCCCGCGTAGCAGACGCCCTCGGGCAGCAGGGCGCGCAGCGCGGGGACGGGTGCGCGGTCGTAGCGGTGCTCGGCGTCGTAGTCGTCCTCGATGACCAGGCCCCCGGCCGCCGCCCAGCCGAGCAGCTCCCGACGGCGCTCGCCGTCGAGCACCACTCCGGTCGGGAACTGGTGGGCCGGGGTCAGCAGCACCGCCCCGGCCCCGCTCGCCCGGAGCGCCGCGGTGTCCAGCCCGCCCTCGTCCACCGGCACCGGCACCGTGTGCAGCCGTCCGTACTCCAGCTGCTGGCGTGCCCCGAGCGAGCCGGGGTCCTCCACGGCGACCGTCCGTACGCCGTCCTCGCGCAGGACGTGGGCCAGCAGGCCCAGTGCCTGGGCGACGCCGGCGACGATGACGACCTCCTCGGGTTCGGCGCGGATCCCCCGGTTGCGGGCCAGCCAACCGGTGACCGCCGCCCGCAGCGCCGGAGCGCCCTGCGGGTTCCCGTAGCCGAAGTCGGCCGGCGTCAGCCCGGCCAGTACGCGGCGCTCGGCCTGGAGCCATGCCGTCCGCGGGAAGGCGGTGAGGTCCGGGACGCCCGGCGAGAGGTCGATCCGACACGGTGCGGCGCGCAGCGCGTCCACGAGCGGGCCGCCCGGCTGCGGCCCGAACGGCCCCGCCGGGACGTCACCCGCGGCTTGGGGCCCTGCCGCGGTCGCCGCCGCGGACACGCCGGGCGCGGCGACCACGACGGTCCCCGCGCGGCCGCGGCCCACGACCTGGCCGGCGTCCGCCAGGCGCTGGTAGGCCTCGGTCACGAGCCCCCGGGAGACCGCGAGCTCCGCCGCGAGGACCCGGCCCGCCGGGAGCCTGCTGCCCCCGGGGAGCGTGCCGTCCGCGATGGCGGCGCGGATGCGGGCCGTCAGCCACTCGGTGCGCCCGCCCGGCGGCGCCTGGCCGATGTCGAGCTGGAGGAAGTCCGAACCTGCACTTTTGGACCCCTCAGAGTGATGCGGTTCGGCACTGCTCATGGGTCCAATGGTGGCAGAGGCTGGCCGCTATGAACACCTCCGCTCCCCCGGCCTCCGGCACACTGCGCGATCTCGCCCCCGGCACCATCGGCATGGTGCTGCTCGGCGGCAGCGTCACCGTCTCGCGTTCCCTGATCCACGCCCCCGTCTTCGCCACCCAGGCCGTCCGGTACGCGGTCGCCACGCTGCTCCTGCTCGCGTTCGCCCGCGTCGCCCGGGTGACGGTCCTGCGGCCGCGCGGCCGGGAGTGGCTGTGGCTGGCCGGGATCGCAGCCACCGGCCTCGTGCTGTTCAACGTGGCCGTCGTACGCGGCGTCGAGCATGCCGAGCCGGCCGTCATCGCCGTCGCCGTGGCATCCGTACCGATCCTCCTCGGGGTGCTGGGCCCGCTGCTGGAGCGCCGCCGCCCCAGCCGGCGGGTCCTGTGGGCGGCCCCCGTCGTCATGGCCGGGGCCGTCCTGGTGGAGGGCACGGGCCGCACGGACGCCGCCGGGGTGGCCTGGGCGGCACTCGCGCTGGCTTGCGAAGCCGGGTTCACCCTGCTCGCCGTGCCGGTGCTGCGGCGCCACGGACCGTGGGGGGTCTCCGTACACGCGGTGTGGCTGGGGGCCGTGATGCTGGGGGTGCTGACGCTGCTGACCGGGCGCCCGTCCGACCTGCTGGCGCTCGGCCCGACCCAGTGGGCGGCCGTGGGCTACCTCGCCGTCATGGTGACCGCCGTGGCGTTCCTGCTCTGGTACCGCACCGTGGCCGCGGTGGGCGCCGGCCGGGCCGGGCTGCTGACCGGGGTCGCGCCCTTGGCCGCAGCCGCCATCGGCGCGTGCACGGGTGGTGGGGTGCCGGGGCTGCCGGTGTGGCTGGGACTGGTCGTGGTGGTCGCCGGACTGGCCGCCGGGCTCACGGGCCCCCGACGCGGGCCGGTCCGGGAGCGGCCCGCGCCCCAGCAGGAACGGGCGCCCGCATCCCCTTGAGGGGCTCGGATCGCCGAGGAGGTCAGGCGGAAACGGGGGCGAGCACGACCGCGGTCCCGTACGCGCACACCTCGGTCCCCACGTCCGCCGCATCGGTCACGTCGAACCGCATCATCAGCACGCCGTTGGCGCCGCGGGACTTCGCCGCTTCGATGAGCCGCTCCATGGCCTGGTTGCGGGTCTCCACCAGGGTCTTGGTCAGACCCTTCAGCTCACCGCCGATCATGGACTTCAGGCCTGCGCCGATCTGGCTGCCGAGGTGGCGGGAGCGCACGGTGAGGCCGAAGACCTCGCCGATGACCCGCTCGACCCGGTAGCCGGGGACGTCGTTCGTGGTCACCACCAGTACGCCGGTCTGTTGGGCCCCGGGGCCGCCGCTGTAGTCATCGATACCCATGGCACCCACTGTGGCGGCGGCCCCGGACCCGCGCATACGGACTTCGGCGGAATTCAGCCCGGGGCGATGACGTGCGGCGCGCGGGCGATCCCCCGTACCATGGGCCGTTACCTCAACCACAGGCCCGTGACCGGGCCGTGAGGAGGGCAGGGCCGATGGAGTCGGGGCAGCAGCCGCAGAAACCCCTGATCGACATGCACACCCCGAGCGTCGCCCGGATGTACGACTGGCTCCTGGGCGGGGTGGAGAACTACGCCAGCGACCGCGAGGCCTGCACCAGGCTGTTGCAGATCGCCCCCAGCACTCAGCTGCTGGCCCGCAACAACCGGGCGTTCCTGCGGCGCGTCGTGCACGTCCTCGTGGAGGAGTACGGAATCCGACAGTTCCTCGACCACGGCTCCGGTCTACCCACCCAGGACAACGTGCACGAGGTGGCGCAGCGGGCCGACCCCACCTGCAAGGTCGTGTACATCGACAACGATCCCATGGTCCTCGCGCACGCCCAGACCGCCCTGCACGAGGACGGCCGGACGCTGGTCCTGCCCCACGACCTGCGGATGACCCGGCAGATCCGGCAGGACACGGACCGCTTCCTGGACTGGAACCGGCCCATCGCCGCCCTGTTCGTGTCCGTCCTGCACTGCCTGCGGGACACGGACGACGACAACGACCCCGCCGCGGTCGTGCGCAACACCGCCGCGCTGCTGCCGCCGGGCAGCTGCATGGTGATCTGCCAGCTCGTCAGCGACGACCCCGTCGTACGCCGTGACGTCACCCAGCTCATGGACGTCACCACGCACGGCACGTGGGGCCGGGTGCGCGAAACCCACGAGGTGCGCCGGTACTTCGACGGCCTGGACGTCCTCGACCCCGGTCTCGTCGACGTGGTCGACTGGCGGCCCGACATCCCGCCGCCACCCCCGCAGAACCGACCGCGGGACTGGGTCGAGTGGGGCGGGGTGGGCCGGCTCTGAGGACCGCCCGCTTAGTGGCTGAACTGCCGCTCCGCCTCCCGGATCAGGAAGACGCTCTCGTCCTTGGACGCCGCCGCGTGGCGCAGGTTGCTCAGGGCGTTGCGGTAGTCGTCGAGGGCGCGCGGCCTGGTCACGTAGTTCGCGCCGTTGACGTGTTCCACGTACGCCAGCTCGGCGTGCTCACCGTCGCGGAACTTCAGGTGGGTGATCGGGTAGGGCGGCGTGGCCCCGTACTCCCGGGTCATCTTGAGGATGCGGATGCTCACCTTCTCCGTTTCGCCGGCCCGCAGCAGGTGGGTGAGCTGCTCGTGCATGACGGCGGCGTTGCCGCAGCGGCGGTGTAGGACGCCCTCTTCCAACAAGGCGGTCACCCGGGGCAGGGGGCCGTCCATTAATCGCAGTTGACGCTCGGTGCGCAGTTCGACGACCCGTTCGACCTCCTCGGGATCGGCGCTGGGCATGACGGCCCGCACCATGTGCCGGGCGTACTCGCGGGTCTGGAGGATGCCGGGGACGACGAGGTTCTCGTAGACGCAGATCTCCTCGGCGTCTCCTTCGAGCTGGATCAGCCGTTTGAGGAAGTCGGGCGTGACGTCGCTGAACTGCTCGTACCACTCGGAGTCGCGGGCGTGCTCCAGGAGCCGTTCGAGTGCCCGCATCCCGTCGGCATCGACGCCGTAGAAGCGGGCCAGATCCCGCACGTCACGCGGCTTCGGGGGGCTTTCGCCCCGCTCCATCCGGCTGATCTTCGACACCGATCCGCGTACGACCGGTGCGACCTGCCTCAGGGTGAGGCCGCGGGCCTCCCGGCACCTGCGCAGTTCCTGCCCCAGCAGGCGGTCGGCCGCTGCCCGGCTCGTCTCCCTTCCCAACGGAAGGACGGGAGCGACGGGCTCGGGCAGCGGCTCACGGAGGGCGGACATGGCGACTCCCTATGACGACGACAACGGTCCGTCACAGAATGGTTTGCCCCTGTCTACCCCTCAAGCCTTGGCCTCAGCTTGAGCCGTCATCCAGCCAGATGGTCGAATTCTGCATGTTTTGCCCCTTCGATGAACGCCTCGATCTCGGCGGTCGTGAACACCAGCGCCGGCCCGTCGGGGAAGCGCGAGTTGCGCATCGCCACGCCTCCGCCGGGCAGGGCGGCGACCTCAACGCAGTTGCCGTTGCCCACGCTGGAACTGCTCTTCACCCACACCGCACCGGGAATCTCGCTCGCCACCACGCCGTTGCTCGTCTGCATGATCGGACCCCTCCTCGTCGGACGCGCATGATCGCGCTTGCCGTGCGGTCCCACACGGTCCCGCAGGGCTCCCACGGACACACGGCAAGCCCTGACAGGAATGCTAACGAGCGGGAGGAGGCACGGGAGTCCCTCGAACGGGTGCCTCGACTCGCGATCCTCCCTCCGATCCGAAGCGTGACCAAACGGAAGCAGATTGGGCATTTCGGGCTAAACGGCGGTGAGTCAACGGCGCGGGACGCCCCTGCCTCGCCATAGTCATCCCTGGCGACCGCCTGGTCGCCGCCCCGGCCCGCGGCGCATCGCGGCCGGGCGGATGTCTTCGTAGAGGAGCCTGCACATGCAGAAGCCCACCAGGACCATTCTCGCTCTCGCCGCCGGAAGCCTGGTGCTCGGCTTGGTCGGCGCGGGCACCGCCGTCGCGGACGAGGACCCGATGGCCGACACGCCGTCGCAAGGGGTCGTTGCCGACGAGCCGGAGAACGACCAGTCCGGAGCGCACCACGACAGGGATTACGCCGTCGGCAAGGTCGTCTCGCACGGCCCGCTGAAGCTCCGCAGCGGGCCGAGTACCCGCTTCAAGGCTGTGGGCCAGGTGAAGCCGCGCCACAAGGTCGCCATCGTGTGCAAGACGCACGGCGAATCGATCGACGGCAACGACCTCTGGTACCGCCTCCACCCCAAGGAGGAGCACGGACAGCGGCCTGGCGACGAGAAGAAGGAGCAGGGACAGCGGCCCGGCGACGAGCGGGAGGAACACGGACAGCGGCCCGGCGACGAGAAGAAGGAGCACGGACAGCGGCCCGGCGACGAGCGGGAGGAACACGGACAGCGGCCCGGCGACGAGAAGAAGGAGCACGGACAGCGGCCCGGCGACGAGCGGGAGGAACACGGACAGCGGCCCGGCGACGAGAAGAAGGAGCACGGACAGCGGCCCGGCGACGAGAAGCAGTCCTCGGACGAGTCGCTCGAAGGCGACGACAGGAACGGCAAGGAAGAGAAGGAGATCTGGGTCGCCGCCCGGTACGTGAAGAACCAGGACGACGTGAAGTGGTGCGACTGACCTTCCGGTCCGGACATCGACCTGCCCTTCACCGACCGGTCAGTCCACCGGGCGTACGGCGCGCGGCCCCAGGCACTGCGCCCCGTACGCCCGCACCCGCTCGCGCAGTTCCCGGTCGGCCGTGACCACGACGCAGCCGCGTCCTTCGAGGGACGCGGCCAGTTCCACGATCCGGTCGTCGCCGCTCCCGGGCGCCGGGTCCACCCGTACTCCGGGCACGGACTCGACGCCCCGGGCGGCGCCCTCGACCACGAGGACGATCTCCTCGATGCCCTCGATGCCGTGGATCCCCTCGCCCCCGACCGGGCGCTGCTCCGCGAGGCGGTCGCGCAGGCGTTCGGCCGCGCCCCGCCGGTCCCGCCACCAGCCGTCCGGCACGGAACCGACGACATTCGCGGCGTCCACGATCAACACGCTCATGGCGCCAGTATGGGCGGCTCCCGCGGCTCCCGCGGCTCAGAAGTCGCCGTAGTTGACCTGCCAGGTGGGCAATCCCATCCGGCGCCAGACCGCGACCACGCGGTCCCGGTCGTCCAGCGACACCCGCACCGCGTACCGGTGACGCACGTGTGCATCGAACAGTTCCGCCTTCACCACGTCGTCGCGGCGCGTGTCGCCGAGCGGACGCATCCACAGCTCGTCGTAGGGGACCTCGTGGCGTCGCAGCCACGCCTCCGTCTGCAACCGGTGTTCCTCGCCGCGTCCCGACAGCAGCACGACCGTGTCACCGTCGGCCCGCTTGAAGGCGTCCAGCGCGTACCGCACCGGGGCGTTGAGCAGGTCGATCTCGCAGCGCGAGAAGTCGTACGGGCTGCGGTCGCCGGTCAGCGCGAGCGTTCCGTCGATGTCGCACATGACCGCCGGGGGCAGCGCCGGGTCGGCGACGTACGGTTCGACCGCGGGCTGGTCGTTCAACCACTCCGCGGTGAGCCGCCAGCCGCCCTTCTTGGCGCTCATGCGCTTGCCGTCCAGTATCCGGATGACCTCTTCGCCGACCGGCCGCTCACGGGCGGCGTCCCGGCGCAGGCACTCCTCCACCGGCACGTCGGTGAAGTCGTGCACGACGAAGGTGGCGCGCCCACCGACCGCCGCCTTCAGCCGCTTGGGGATGCGGGAGGTCAGGTGCGTGTTGTCGACGACCACGTCGAACCCGTCCTCCACGGCAGCGCGCACCGCCGTGTCCTGGATGGCCAGTACGGTTTGCTCGTGCCGGTACGAACGGCCCCGCTCCGGGTCGGGCAGATCGAGCATGGCCCGCAGGTCGTCCAGGTTGACGCGGCGCATCCGCCCTGCGGCCTCGGCCTGCAGGGCGCGCGCGGCGGTCGTCTTCCCCGAGGCCGGCAACCCCGTCATGACGTGGACGACGGGGCGTACGGGGTCTTCGGACACTGGTCAGTTCTCCTCATCGGTGGTGAAGGGGTCGGACGCTTCGGGCCGCACGTCCCGCCATACGACGAGCTCGGTGGACCGGTCGTCCAGGCGCAGGAACATCGCGGCACGCATCCAGCGGTCGGGAAGGGCCTTCACGGCGCGCGCGAACGCGCCCCGGTCCCCTGCCAGGTGGGCGAGCTGCGCGAACGCCTCGTCGATGGCGCGCTCGCGCTGCGCCGCCGCGGCGTCGAGGCGGGCGACCACCTCGCGCACCCAGGCGTCGAACTCGTCCGGTACCTGTTCCAGCAGTGCGTCGAGGGGCTTGCCGCCCGAGGCCTCGATGTCGGCGACCGTGCAGTTCAGGCCCTGGGCCAGCTCCTTGACGGGCAGACCGGTGAACCGCTCGATGCCGTGGCTGCGCCAGATGTCCCGTTCGGTGACGCCGGTGACAAGCCTGTGGAGGCGCACGTACTCGGCCAGCTTGGCCTTCGCGCGCACGCCGGAGGCGAACCGCAGCACGAAGCCCTCGGCGTCGGTGCCGGTGGCGCGCTCCCCGCCGGGCATCGTGTTCGACTCGGCCAGCGCCATCAGCTCGTCGAGCGGCATGGCGGGCCACACCGTGACGACGGACCCGATGCCCTGCCAGTGGGCCGCGGCCTCGGCAAGCGGCACCTCGGTGCCGTCCCGACCGAACGCGGCGAGCAGGACCAGGTCCCGGCGTTCGCCGTAGTCGACGACGATACGATTCTGCGGGTACAGGACCTCGGCGAGGTACGTGACGCCGGGGACGAGGGCCGAGGTGTCCCGGCCGTCGAGCCGGCGCTGCCCCCAGGTCGCCTGGGCACTGATGAAGGACCCCTTGGAGGCCACCCGCCAGCTGCCCGCGTAGTGGAAGACCACCGCGAGACTGCCGTCAACCTTGTCGTACACCTCGAACGGCTCGTCGGGCAGGGCCGGTGCGTACGGCTGGCCGGACTCGTGCTCGCCGACGTTGAAGAACTTCGGCAGCGGCAGCGCGACGATCTCGCCGGTGGTGTCGTCGGCGACGAGTCCTCGGCAGCGCGTGGTCACCCGGTTCCAGACGCGCTCGTACTGTGCCGTGCGCGTGTAGGTGTAGATGGACAGCGGCAGTTCGGGGTGCGGCTTGCGGGTCACGTGCCCGGCCTCGACGGCTGCCGCCAACTCCTGCGGCGGCAGCAGGTCGTGCAGGGTCAGATAGGCCTGGCTCTGGCCCATGGGTTCCTCCCGGTTCGAGATGGTTCATTCTCACGTGCGGGAGGGTTGCCCGGTATCGAATTATCGCTGGTCGGACGGGACTGCCGTGACGGAGTCGGCGCACGGGTCCGTGCGCGGTGCAGGTCCCTCAGTGCGATACGCAGAGCTCATTTCCTTGCGGATCGGCGAGCGTGGTCCAGGTGAAGGGACCCTGGCGGCCCTCGTGCAGGTGCCGGGCGCCCTTGGCGATCAGACGCCGGACCACCTCCTGCGGGTCGTCGGAGCCGGTGCGGACATCCAGGTGGACGCGGTTCTTGACCGTCTTCGACTCGGGGACGAGTTGGAAGAGGATGCGGGGCGCGCGGTCGAGTCCCTCGGGGTGGCGGATGGCGGCGCCGGCCTTCCAGACGAGGACGCCGCGGTGGGTGGTGGTGTCCTCCTCACGGGCGTGGCCGGCGGCGACCGTCGTTCGGATGAACTCTTCGTCGGTCGGCTCCACTTCCCACCCGAGGGCGTCGGCCCACCAGTCGGCGAGGGGGTGCGGCTCGGCGGAGTCGATGGTCACCTGAAACGTGTATGCCATGGGGGGACCCTACTGAGGAGGACTGACATTGATACTCGTAGCGGGTTCCGGTGGTCGTGGCTCAGGGTCTGACTGACGTCCTGCTGGACTGTCCTGCGACTGTTCTGTCCGGCTACC
>NZ_JBEXQA010000053.1:0-26896 GCF_040612395.1 Streptomyces sp. NPDC006430 | reverse complement strand
CGGGGCGCACCCGGCCGTACGATCGCGCGGGCCGGGCGCCTACGGGACGTTGGTCACGATCTCGCACCGGACGGCGACATCGGTTCCGGCCTTCCCGTCACAGCTGTCCGTCGTGGCGTCGCCCCCGTCCATAACGTCGTTCCCGCCCTCCACTTCGTCCGCCGCGACCGCCGCGTTCTGCGCCGGCTTGGAGGGCTTGGAGGGCTTCGTGGACTTCGAGGGCTTGGAGGGCTTGGAGTTCGCCGGACGCGCGGGCGGGACGGCAGCGGTACCGTCGCCCCTGCCGTGTGCGATCCGGCCCGAGTTGCTGTCGCCGATGAGCGCATCGCCCCCGGGGCCGCCCAGCAGCACGTCGTCGCCGTGGCCGGTGGCGCTGGACTCGGCGGAGGAGTCGCCGGTGATGCTGTCGTCGCCGGCTCCGCCGTCGAGGACGTCGTTGCCCCCGCCGGACGCGTTGATGCCGCCGCGGCTGTCGCCGACCATGTGGTCGTTCCCGTCCTCACCGAAGAGGATGTCGTCGCCCCCGCCCGACGCGCTGGAACCGAAGGCGATGCTGTCCCCGCCGATTCGGTCGTCCCCGGGTCCGCCGAAGAGGATGTCGTTGCCCCCGCCGTCGACGGGAACTCCGGTGGTGATCAGGTCCCCTCGCACGAGGTCAGCACCCTCGCCACCGTCCACCTGGTCGTTGCCCAAGCCGCCCGCGAGCGTGTCGTCGCCCGCCAAGCCGCAGATCAGGTCATCCCCGCCCAGCCCGTCGATGATGTCGGCACCGGCCGAACCGACGATGACGTCGTTGCCCGCCGTCCCAGTGATCGTTCCGGCCCCCGTGATGGTTGCCGTACGCCCGAAGCAGGTGACCTCGGCGGCATTGGCTGCCACTGCCGGCGATCCCAGGGAGAGCAGCGCGGCTGCGGTCAGCATCGTGAGCGATTTGCGGCAGGGCATTCAGACCTCCGGTGGGGAGTGGACACGACTGTTCCGGCCCACCCAAAGGGAGCCAGCCTCGAATTCGTGTGGAACATATGGCGCGAAAAGCCTTAAAGCAATCAAATCGTTTGCTTTTGATATGCCTTACGCTCGATCGGCCGCTACGCCGGCGCTGCCGGACACCCGGATGGGGCCGCCCCTCGGGCACGCGCGACTGCACTGCGCGGAAGCGGGTGACCGTACGGCCGCCTACCGTCGAGGTATGAGCGGGATCATCGTGGTGCACGAGCTCGACGGAGCGGTGCGGGCTCGCACCGCCAGGGGGACGGCCCGTGCTGTCGGCGAAGCCGTCCGCCGGGTGCACGCTGCGCCCGCCGCCCCGGGAACGACCACCGAGCCGGGCCCGCGGACCCTGTGCGGCAGGGACACCTTCGCCATGGAGGCGGTCCCGTGGAAGCCGTCCGAGCAGGCGGGCTCCCCGTGGTACCCGCCGGACGAAGCGGACCTGGCGTGCCCCGCCTGCAATGCCGCGATGGACGACGGCTGACGGCTGACGGCAACGTCGCCGACCGCCGACCGCCGGGCCTGCGCCTCTCCCCCGCATACGACGACACCCGACCGGCCCATCGGATGCTCGGCGGCCGTAACGGGCCGCAGTTCCCCTACCGGCCCGGGCGGGCCGCCATGCTGCCTCCTCGCGGCAGGTCCGGGTGGCTCGCAAAACGGTGAGGGCGTGGCCGATGGGCACGCGGGCGGCGGCACACGGCATGCGCACCCGCTGTGCCGGCGCGAAGCTTGGGACCAAGTACCACGCACCACCCACCCGGTACCAGGTCATGGCGCCCGCGCCTACGGAAAGGTCTGCCCCCATGCCGCTCACGCATCGCAAGGATCTCGGACTGCTCGCCCTGCGCCTGGGGACCGGCGCCGTGCTGGTCGCACACGGGTCGCAGAAGCTCTTCGGCTGGTTCGGCGGGGGCGGCATCGAGGGCACGGCAAAGGCGATGGAGCAGATGGGATTCACCCCAGGACGGGAGAGCGCGATCGCGGCCGGACTCGGTGAGGCCGGCGGCGGTGTGCTGCTCGCGCTGGGGCTCTTCACGCCGGCGGCCGGCGCCGCCGCGGCGGGCGCCATGGCAGGCGCCGTTTCGGTCCACGCGCCCGCCGGGTTCTTCGCGCAGGGCGGCGGCCTGGAGTACCCGGCCTTCCTCGGATTCACCGCGGCCTGCCTCGGGCTCGCCGGGCCCGGGCGCTTCTCGCTCGACCATCTCACCTGGCACACACTGGACCGGCCGGCCACCGTGCTGATGGCCTTCGCGCTCAGCGCGGCTGCGGCGACCGTCGTCGTCAACCGCCGGGCCGCAATGCTCGCCGCTGCCGAAGCCGGCACGGGACGGGATGGAAACGGGACGGCCGCATAGCTGCCGTCACCGGTCGCAGGGCTACCAACCGAAGCGGCGGTCGACCTCCTCGGCGAACTCCTCGAACGTCAGCACGTTGTCGCCGTTCTTGTCGGCGGCGTCGAAGAGTGCGGACGAGGCGTCCACATCGCCCAGGCCCCAGAACGGCAGGTCGCCGTTGGCCGCCAGCGTCGGGCCCTTCGTCCGCAGGGCGGTGATCACTTCCAAGCGGGTCAGGGTGCCGTCATGGTTGAGATCGAGCGCCTCGAACAGCTTGCGGGCCTTCGCACTCATCACGTCCGTACGTCCTTCCGGGAGAAATCGGCAAGGGTTGCCTGCCGCCAGCCTATGGCGCCGACCGCCCCGGCCCACAGGGGGTACACGCACGGATGCAACCGCACCGGATTCCCCCTCCACCGACAGGGCCCCGCCCCGGCGGCCCTCTCTGCGGACCCGAACTCCCGGTGTGCAAGGCCGTGTCGTACCCCGGGCAACGTCGTGACAGCCGGCGCGAGCCGACCCCAGTAGCCGGAGGAAACAGTCGGATGAGTGACACACCACCCCAGCACAGCACCGCGGAGCAGGCCGTCGCCGTCCTCATGGCGCTGGTGCCGTGCGGTACGGAAACCGCGCGCCACGTCCTGGCGGACGCCGCACGGTACGCCGGGGCGGGTCAGCGCGAGACGGCCGAGGCCGTCCTCGCCCTGGGAGGCGGTCGTCCACTGCCGCCCGCCCTCGGCAAGGCCGTGAAAGCCGCCATGGACGAAGCCAGGTCCGCCACCGCTGCCGGGACCCGGCCCTACACGCGGCTGCTCCCCGACCCGCAGGCCCTGGAGAAGCTGGTGAGACGCCACCGCTCCCTTCGCCGCCGTGCCCTCGCCGCGCCCCATGACCTCGCCGTACGCAACGAACTCGACGACGCCACCTACACCCTGTGCGTCCTGATGGGCCAGCGCAACGCCCACACCGCGCTCCGCTCGGCCGAACTCCTCCTCGACACCGAGCCGCTCGGCACCGACATCCCCCGCACGCCCGGCCGGTTTCCGGACCACCCGCCCGTGCCCAGTGCGGACCGCGGTGCCTGAACCGGGCGAGCGGGTCCCCCGGACCGTCCAGCAGCTCGTGGAGGTCGCCGCGGCACCCGACGACCGCGTCGGTGACGGATCGCAGACCCGCACGAGGAACTGAATCAGGCTGCGCCGGGCCCTGTTCCGATGACACGGCGCCGTACGGGAGCACCCGCTCGGCCGGGACGGGAGGGCCGTATCGGGCATCCGCACCCTCCACGATGGGCCGGATCGGCACGGCGCGGACCGCCGATGTGCTGAACCGTGGCGTCCGCAGGCGTCGCCCCGCCGTCGACCGGGCACGCAGCACGGGTGAGACCTCTTGAGCTGCGCTCCGCGGCCTCCCCTCGCAGCACGTCCCGCCGGGCGCTGCTCGCCGGTTCCGTCGGCAACCTCGTCGAGTGGTACGAGTTCGGGGTCTACGGCTGCCTGGCCACGGTCATCGCGGCGAACTTCTTCACGCCGGCCGCCGGCACGCCCGGGGCGGCGGGCGGGGTCGAGGCGCTCGTGGTGACGTACGCCTCGTTCGCGCTCGCGTTCTTCTTCCGCCCGGTCGGTGCCCTGCTGTTCGGGCGGCTCGGTGACCGCCTCGGGCGCCGGCCCACCCTCATCGTCGTCGTCGGCCTCATGACCCTGGCCACCACGATGATCGGTCTCCTCCCGACCCGGGCCGCCATCGGCGCGGCGGCCCCCTGGCTGCTGACGCTCCTGCGGGTGTTGCAAGGGCTCTCCGCGGGCGGCGAGTTCGGTGGTGCCGTGTCCCTGATGACGGAGTACGCGCCCCCGGGTCGCCGCGGCCTCTACGGTGCGTGGCAGTCGTTCACCGTCGCGCTCGGCCTGCTCACCGGGGCCGGTACGGCTGCCACCCTGGCGACGGTGCTACCAGCCGAAGCCCTCCGTGCCTGGGGATGGCGGATCCCGTTCCTGCTGGCCCTGCCGCTCGGCGCGGTGGCGCTGTGGCTGCGCACGGCCTTGGAGGAGCCGCCCGGGCCCTCCCGGCCGGACCGTCCCGCCCGTCTCGACCATCCCCACAGTCCCCACGGCCCCCACCGCCCCGACGGCCCCGACGGCCCGGCCGAGCGGGCCCGCACCGTCGAGCAGGCCCGTACCCGGGAGCTCGCGCGCGCCGTCGCGCTCGGCATCGGACGGATCATGGGCTGGTCGGCGGCCGGGTACACCTTCCTCGTCGTCCTGCCGTCCTACTTGCAGGCGACGCTGGGTGCCTCGCTGCGGGAGGCCCTCCTCGCCACCGCCCTCGCCAACGTCGGGTTCGCGGCCTCGATCCTGCCGGCGGGAGCCCTCAGCGACCGGATCGGCCGACGCCCGGTGATGCTGTGCGGAGCCCTCAGCATCGTCGCGCTCTCCCTCCCCCTCGTCCACCTGCTCCAGTCCCCCGGCGCGTCCCCGTGGGCCCGAGCCGGAGCCGTGCTGCTCGCGGGCGCACTGGTCGGGCTCCTGGCCGGGCCGGGGCCGGCCATGCTCGCCGAGATGTTCCCGCGCAGGGTCCGCTGTACCGGGCTCGGACTCGCCTACGCCCTCACCAACGCGGTGTTCTCCGGTTGCGCCGGGCTCGTGATCACCGTGCTGATCGCCAGAACCGGTGACCCCGCCGTGCCCGCGTACTACGCCGCCGGTGCCTGCGCGCTCAGCTGCCCGGCGCTGCTGACCCTCTGCGACCACGACCACCGGGAGCCGCTGCGGTGAGGGTGATCGGGCTGATGTCGGGGACCTCGTACGACGCCGTGGACGCCGCAGCCGCCGACCTCGAACTATCCGCCGAGGACGGCACGTTGCACCTGACGCCGCTGGGCACGGTCAGCGAGCCGTACGCACACGACGTACGCGCGGCCCTCGCGGCTGCCCTGCCGCCCGCGGCCACCACCCTGGCTGACGTCTGCCGGCTCGACACCCGGATCGGGCAGGCCTTCGCAGCCGTCGCCGCCCGCGCCGACCGGGAACTGTGTGCAGGTCGGGCCGAGTTGATCGCGTCGCACGGCCAGACCGTGTACCACTGGACCGAGGACGGCCGGGTGCGCGGCACGCTGCAACTCGGCCAACCGGCCTGGATCGCGGAGCTCAGCGGCTGTCCGGTCGTCTCCGATTTCCGCCCCCGTGACGTGGCGGCGGGCGGGCAGGGAGCGCCGCTGGTGAGCCTGGTCGACCTGATGCTCCTGCGCGGGCGCCCCGGCGTGCCGGCGGCCCTGAACATCGGGGGGATCGCCAACGTGACCGTGCTGCCGGAGGCAGGCGATCCGGTGGCCTTCGACACGGGACCGGGCAACGCGCTGATCGACGCCGCGGTCGGCGAGCTGACCGCGGGGCGGCTCGCGTACGACGAGGACGGCGCGCTCGCCGCTGCGGGAAACGTCCACGAAGAGCTGCTCGAACGACTGTTGGCGGAGCCGTACTACCGGATGCCGGCGCCCAGGACGACGGGCAAGGAGCTCTTCCACGCGGACTATCTCCGGGCGCGGTTGGCGGGGTTCGGCGAGCTCCGGCCGCAGGATCTGGTCGCCACTGTGACCCGGCTGACCGCCCGGACGGTGGCCGAGGCGTTGCGCCCGCCGGGAGCCACCGAGGTCTTCGTGTCGGGGGGAGGGGTCCGCAATCCGACGCTGATGGCGATGCTGCGCGAGGAGCTGGAGGGCACCACAACGGTGCGGGCGTCGCGGGAACTGGGTCTGGAAGCCGGAGCGAAAGAGGCCTACGCCTTCGCGGTGCTCGGGTTCCTCACGCTGCACGGCCTCCCGGGCAATGCTCCGGGGTGCACGGGAGCCGTAGGGCCGCGCGTCCTGGGTTCGCTCACCCCGGGCAGCCGTGGGCTGTGCCTCCCCGCGCGTACGGACCGTGCCCCGCACGTGCTGACCGTACGGGGCCCTGCGGGGCCGGTGGGTTCCGGGACCGCCGCGTCGGGATCCGGCTGGTGACCGTCGGGCGGCTACTGGTGCTTCCGGGGCCCTCGGCGGCGGGCTCAGCTCGCTGCCGCGTCGGATCCCCCCGTCCCTGCGGGGGCATCGAGGAGCTGGGGTCCGTTGTTGCGCACGCTGTTGACAGCCGTCGAGACGGCCCGTACGTCGAGGCGGCCGTCGGCCGGGGTGTGGAGCAGTGCCCGGAGGGCGTGCACGTCCTGGTGGGCGGGGTCGAGCCAGGCGTCGTGGTCGGCGGGGTCCACGGCCAGGGGCATGCGGGGATGGATCCGGCCGGCGGCGTCGGTGGCCTCGGTGGTGATGATCGTGGCGGTGGTGAGCCAGGCAGCGGGGTCCTCGTCGTCGGTCACGGTGGGATCGCGCCAGAACTCGTACAGCCCGGCCATCGCCATCACCCCGGCGTCCTCGGGGGCGATGAAGTACGGCTGCTTGTACGCCTTCGAGCCGGCGGTGGCGGCGACGGGCTGCCACTCGTAGAAGCCGTCAGCGGGCAGCAGGCACCGCCGTCGGGTGAACGCACGGCGGTAGGCCGGTTTCTCGTGCACCGTCTCCACCCGCGCGTTGATCATGCGTGCACCCCCGCTGGGGTCCTTCGCCCAGGACGGGACCAGGCCCCAGCGCAGGGTCCGCAGCCGGCGCTCCACCTCCCCGGTCACTCGGTCCGGTCGCTCGATGACGGCCCAGACCTGATCGGTGGGGGCCACGTTCCAGCTCGGGGCCAGCACCTCCCGGGGGTCCCAACGGGCCTCGAAGAGGTCGGCGAGGTCCTCGGGGGCGCGGCTGGAGGCATATCGACCGCACATGGCATCCACTCTCCCACCCCGGCCGCTCCCCCGGCCGGTCGGCCCGCCCGGCCCGCAGTCCCACCCCCCGGCCGCGCCGACCCGCAGCGCCCTCCGCACCTGCCGTACCGGCGCCGCGGGCGCGGAACGCGATGAGGGCTACCTGCCCGCAGCCACCGGGGCGACCGCCCGGGCCGCTCACCGCGGACGGCCGCCGCATCCAGCGTAGGCCGTCATGGGGCCGCCCCGCTCAGTGGCCGGGCTGTCGCCGAGCGACCTCGTACGGGCCCTCACTCGGCTCCTCGCCCGTACCCGAGGCGAACCGGGCGCCGTCGGGTCCGCACCGCCCGCCGATCCAGTCGCCTCCGGCGGAGCCGGTCAGCAGGGTGAAGCGCGATCCCGCCAGGTCCAGGGTGGACAGCCGTCGGCCGTCCCGTTCCACCCAGACGTGCGGTATCCGGGACCCGGGGGCGCCGTCCAGGGTGAGCGCGGCCTCCTCATGGGAGGGGAGCTGCGGGACCGGGTCGATCACCGCGCGGGAGTCGTAGCGGTACCCCACCTGCACCACCGGCGCGTTGAGCGCGCCCACCGCGGCGCGCGCGGTCGCAGCGCGCGGGCCGGAGTCCCAGTGCAACCGGGGATCGGCCAGTCGCAGCAGGGCCTGTTGGAGGGTCAGTGCGGCGACCGGGCGGCGCTCGGCGTCGTAACTGTCGAGCAGGGCGGTTCCGGCGCGACCGCCGAGTACGGCTGCCAGCTTCCAGGCCAGGTTGTGCGCGTCGGCCATGCCGGTGTTCATGCCGAACGCGCCGATGGGCGGTACCGCGTGCGCCGCGTCCCCGATCAGGAACACCCGCCCGTCCCGGAAGCGGTCGGCCAACAGGCCCCGGACCCGCCACGGCAGGACGCTCAGCACCTCCACGTCGAGGCCGGGGTCGCCGATCGCCGCGCGGATCAGGTCGCGGCAACGGTCGGGCGTGAAGTCCGCGGGTGCCTGACCCGCTGCGGGGTCGTACTCGGTGTGGAAGACCCAGCTCTTGGCGCCGTCGACGGTCACCAGCATGCCCGGAGCCTGCGGGTTGGTGACGGTGCACAAGACGAAGGACCGCCCCTGGGTGTAGCGGCCGAGGTCGGCCCGGAACAGGATGTTCATCTTCGGGGTGCCGACGGTGCCCGGGCCCGAGGTTTTGATGCCGAGGGCTTCCCGTACGCCACTGTGCACGCCGTCGGCGGCCACCAGGTAGTCCGCGCGGACCGTCCTGCGGTGGCCGGCTCCGGTTTCCAGGACCGCGGTGACTCCGTCCTCGTCCTGCGCGAAGGACAGCAGCCGGGTCGCGTACCGGACGGTCGCGCCCCGCTCCCGTGCGGCGTCCAGCAGGACGGAGTCCAGCCGGTCCTGGGAGCAGGTGCCTCGCAGGACGGTCGGGCTGATCCCGGCGACGGTATCCGCCAGTTGCGCGCGGCGGGGCGGTGCGGCAGCCGCCAGGGCGGGGATTCCAACACGTCATCAACTCCCTTCTATGGATACGTCGTTCACAAACGGATACACCGTAGCCAGAGTGTTACGCTGTTCGCAAGCACGAGCCCGAACGAGGAGAAGCGAGGAGAGCCGACCGATGGTCGAACCGCTGGAGGAACCAGCCGCCGCCCTGGTCTGGAGCAAGACCCGCCGCACCCCGCGCCGCCAGGCCCCGAGCGTGGAGCGGATCGTCGCCACCGCCATCGCCATCGCCGACGCGGAAGGACTGCCCGCCCTGTCGATGCGCCGGGTCGCAGCCGACCTCGGCTCCGGGACGGCTTCCCTCTACCGGTACGTGGCCGGCCGCGACGAGCTGGTGGATCTGATGATCGACACGGTGCACGGCGAGGACCCGCTGCCCGCACCCACCGGCGACTGGCGGGCCGACCTGTCCCATGTGGCACGGCAACTGCGCACCGTACTGCTGCGGCACCCCTGGCTCGGATCCGAGCTTCCCGGCCGGCCCACCCTCGGCCCGAACTCGCTGCGCCGAATGGAAGCCTGCCTGGCCGCCGCCAGCGCGCTCACCCCGGACATCAGCCGAGCCGTCGACGCCGTCGAAGCGGTCCTGGCGTACACCCTCGGAGCGGTCGGCACCGAACTGGCCGAGCTCCGGGCACAGCAACGCAGCGGCCTGACGGAGGACCAGTGGCGCGCCTCGGTTGCCCCGTACATCCGCGAGGTCGTCGACAGCGGGGCATACCCGCAGTTCGCCCGGCGGGTCATCGAAGCCGAGGACGCCGACCCGGAGCAGCGCTTCGGCTTCGGCCTCTCCTGCATGCTCGACGGGGTCGCGGCCCGGGTGGGCTGAGCCCGGGCCCGGGTCGACCGGTCCTGCCCGGTCGACCGTGGTCGGGTGGGTGGGCCTGCGGACGCGCAAAATCCGCCTGCCCGGACGGAACCGGGCCCGGAGTCCGGCCCGGCGTCTCCGCGTCGGTCTACGGGGTCATGGGCTGGCCGCCGATGCCGGTGGCACCGCCGAGCTGCCCCTGCCACCACGTCTCCGCCTCGCGGTGGTTCATCGTGGCCCAGGCGGGGGTCTGCTCCACCTGGCCCCGGCCGAGGCGGCGGGCGAGGGCGACCATCTCCCGCCCCGCCGCGCCCCGTGCCGTCCGGTAGGCGTGCAGCAGCGCGTCCCAGGTGCCGGCCCGGCGCCAGGCGTCCTCGAACGCGGTGGCGTCCTGCAGGGCCTTGGCCGCACCACTGGTGTTGTGCGGGCGCACCACCGTGGCGGCGTCTCCGGCCAGCAGCAGGCGCCCCGCCGTCGTACGGGCGCTCTCCAGGTCGTAGATGGGCTGGACGAAGGTGTCCTCGGCTTCCGTCAGCCCGATCACGCCGGCCCAGTACGGCGGGAACTCCCGGTCGAGCAACGTGCCGAGGTGTGCGGTGAGTTCTTCGGTCACCCTCCCCGGGGGGAAGCTCGTCGGGTCGTCGTACGGCAACCGCCCGGCCTGCGGGGGCGTGGCATACAGCACCCAGTTCACCCGGGGACCGTCCGGTCCCGGGATGCGGTAGACGACGCAGCTCCCGCCGGCGAAGCAGACGGTGGTCACCGACTCGGGGGGCCAACCGCCGTCGCCGAGCGACTCCAGTCGCCGGGCGTCGAAGTTTCCGCGCCAGCAGACGTACCCGGCATAGGTCGGCCGGGACTCGGGGCAGACCGCCTCACGCACCACCGAGCGGTACCCGTCCGCCCCGACGACCAGGTCGAAGGACTCGGCGGTCCCTGCCGCCAGCCGTACTTCGGCCCGTCCGCCGGCGCCGGACACACCCGTCACCACCGCGCCCTGCCGGTAGGCCACCGCAGCGGGCGTCGCCTGCCGCAGCCCTTGCCAGAGCAGACCCCAGTGGTACGAGTGGAAGGGGAACGGCTGCTCCCAGAACACCCTCCCGGCCGGCTCGCCCGCCTCCCTGACCACCCACCTGCGCCGGGTCAGCCGGTGCGTGGCGATACCGCCGGGCAGCGCGCCGGTGGCGGCGAGTTCGGCGGCCCGCTCGTCGTGGATGCACAGCCCCAGTCCCCGGTCCGCCAGCCGCCCCCGGGTGCGCTCCAGCACCACCACCTCGTCCGCACCCGCGCGTGCCGCCGCCGAGGCGAAGGCGCAGCCCGCAATGCTCCCACCCACCACCGCGACCGTACCGCCCCGCATAACTGCTCCCCCCGCGCGATCCACCGGAGCCCGCCACCTTACTGAGACTCTCCGGTACGGGTGGGAGGTTCGTGCGACGTAGTCCCTCGGGCGGGGGAAGGTCAGTCCGCCAGCGCCGCCGATACGACGGACCGGGCCTCCTCCTGGACGCGGCCGAGGTGGTCGGGGCCCAGGAAGGACTCGGCGTAGATCTTGTAGACGTCTTCCGTGCCCGACGGACGCGCGGCGAACCAGGCGTGTTCGGTGGTGACCTTGATGCCTCCGATGGCGGCGCCGTTGCCGGGAGCCTCCGTGAGCACCGCGGTGACCGGCTCCCCCGCCAGGGTGTCGGCGGTGACCTGCTCGGGAGACAGCCGGCCCAGGACCGCCTTCTCCTCCCGGGTGGCCGGGGCGTCGATCCGGGCGTACGCAGGCTCACCGAAACGCGCCGTCAGAGCGGCGTACCGCTCGCTCGGGGTCCGCCCCGTCACCGCCAGCATCTCCGAGGCCAGCAGGGCCAGGATGATGCCGTCCTTGTCGGTGGTCCACACCGAACCGTCGCGGCGCAGGAAGGAGGCCCCGGCCGATTCCTCGCCGCCGAAGCCGAGGGTGCCCGCGGACAGCCCGTCCACGAACCACTTGAAGCCGACGGGCACCTCGACCAGTTCGCGGCCCAGGTCGGCGGCCACCCGGTCGATCATTCCGGAGGACACCAGCGTCTTGCCGACGCCCGCCCCCGCCGGCCACTGCTCACGGTGGCCGAAGAGGTACTCGATGGCGGTGGCGAGGTAGTGGTTGGGGTTCATCAGACCGCCGTCCGGTGTCACGATGCCGTGCCGGTCGGCGTCCGCGTCGTTGCCGGTGGCGATCTGGAACCGGTCCCGGCCCTCGATCAGCGAGGCCATCGCGTACGGGGACGAGCAGTCCATCCGGATCTTGCCGTCCCAGTCCAGCGTCATGAACCGCCAGGTGGGGTCGGTGTGCGGGTTGACCACGGTCAGGTCCAGCCGGTGCTCCTCCGCGATGCGGCCCCAGTACGCCACGGAAGCCCCGCCGAGGGGGTCGGCGCCGATGCGGACGCCCGCGGCACGTACGGCGTCCAGGTCGAGTACGGACGGCAGATCCCTCACGTACGCGCCCAGGAAGTCGTACGTGCCCGTGGTCGGCGCCGCCAGGGCCCGCGCGAACGGCAGCCGCCGCACGTCCTTCATGCCGCCGCTGATGATCTCGTTGGCCCGCTCCTGGATCCAGCCGGTTGCCTCGGAGCCTGCGGGTCCGCCGTGCGGCGGGTTGTACTTGAAGCCGCCGTCCGCCGGCGGATTGTGCGAAGGGGTGACCACCACGCCGTCGGCCAGGGCGGAGGTGCGCCCCCGGTTGTGCGTGAGGACGGCGTGCGAGACCGCGGGCGTGGGGGTGTAGCCGTCGGCGGCGTCGACGAGCACGGTCACGTCGTTGGCGGCGAAGACTTCGAGGGCCGTCACCCGGGCCGGCTCGGACAGGGCGTGGGTGTCCGCGCCGAGGAAGAGGGGCCCGTCGATGCCCTGACCGGCCCGGTACTCGCAGATCGCCTGGCTGGTTGCGGCGATGTGGTCCTCGTTGAAGGCCGTGGCGAGGGAGGAGCCACGGTGTCCCGAGGTGCCGAAGCTGACGCGCTGGCCCGGATCGGCCGGATCGGGGTGCAGGGCGTAATAGGCGGTCACGAGCCGGGCCACGTCGATCAGGTCTTCCGGGCGCGCCTGCTGCCCCGCTCGTTCGTTGAGCATCCGCCCACTCCTCCGTACTGGTCAAAGGGAACAACGGGATCATTGTGTCGCCCCCTGAACGTGCCCGCACCGGTACGTCGGCACTCGGCCCGCACCTGTGCGGCGGGTCACGCACGGACCGCCAGCCGGCCGGCGCTACGGCGGCTCCCGGGACGGGACCGGCGAGGGGTCCTCGCGGACGGTGCCCCGTCGCCCCGTCGCACCGGCTGCGTCGTTCAGGTGCACCGGCTACGTCACGTACGCGCCGTGCGCCGCGCCAGCGCACGGCTTCCCCCGGCGAGCACGAGGGCGAGCCCGATCAGCAGCGCCGCGACGGCGAACGTGATCCGCATGCCGTGGGCCACGGCTTCGGGGGGCGCCGTGGTGACGTCGGTCGTCGCCGAGGCGAGCGCGAACACGGCTCCCAGCACGGAGGCGCCGGTGACGAGGCCGAGGTTGCGCGACAGGTTGAGCATCCCGGAGACGACGCCCCGCTGGTCCGGGTGGACGTCGGCCATCACACCGGTGTTGTTGGCGGTCTGGAACACGGCGTAGCCGGCGGTGGTGAGCACCATGGGAGCGAGGTAGCCGCTGATGCCGAGCGCGGCCGGGGCCAGGGACAGTGCGCCGGTGCCGACCGCCATGCCCGCGAGTCCCGCGAGGGTCATGCGGGGAACGCCGAAGCGGTCCGCGATGCGACCGGCCGGCACCCCGGTCAGCGCGGCGACGACCGGACCGACCGAGAGGACGAGTCCGACGTGCGCCTCGTCGAGCCCGAGTGCGCGCGCGAGGTAGAACGGTCCGACCACGAGCGTCGCCATCATGACGGTCGAGACGAGCGCGCTCGTGGCGAGGCCCCCGCTCAGCAGCGGATCGCGGAACGCGGCCGGCCTGATCAAGGGAGACGCCGCTGTGGTCTGTGCGCGTACGAAGAGTCCCGCGCCGAAGGCGGCGGCCAGCAGCAGAGCGATGTTGAGCGGACCGAAACCACCACGACCCGTGGTCATGGCCAGTGCGTACGCCGCGAGGGTGAGCGCGAGGAGCAGCGTGCCCACGGGGTCGAAGCCGGCCCGGTCCGTGTTCGGTCCCCGCCGGTCGACGGGCAGGTGGCGCCACGCGAGGAGCAGGGCCAGCCCACCCAGCGGGACGTTGACGAGGAAGACGGCCCGCCAGCCGAGGCCGGAGATCAGCACGCCGCCGAGCGAGGGGCCGAGGGCCGTGCCGACCGCGGACATCGTGCCGAGGAGCCCCATGGCACTGCCGGTCCTGGCCTTGGGGACCGTCTCGCCGACGAAGGCCATGGTGAGGGCCATCATGGCGGCTGCTCCAAGGCCCTGGGCCGCCCGGGCGGCGATCAGCAGCCAGAGCGTGGGCGCGAGCCCGCACACGATCGAAGCCGCCGTGAACAAGGAGAGGCCCGCCAGGAGCAGCCTGCGGCGGCCGATGAGGTCACCGAGCCGGCCGACACCGACGATCAGGGTGGTGATGGCGAGGAGATAGGCGAGGACGATCCACTGGACTTGCTGGAAGGGGGCGGAAAAGGCCCGTGCCAGCGTGGGCAGGCCGACGTTGGCGGTGCTGGTGCCGAGCGAGGACAGCAGCATGGACAGGGAGAGGCCGGCGAGCACCCACCGGACCGACAGTGTCCGTTCGGCGGGTCCGTCCGCCGCCTCGACGCGGGGGCTTGCAGGGGTCGGCTTCATCGTGGGCCCCGCTCTCCGGCGTCCGCACGCACGCCTGTGAAGACCGTGGTGGCGGAGAGGAGGAATGCGTCGGGCCGCTGCAGCACCCCCTCCGGCGTCTCGGGGTCGAGGAGCACGTCGAGCGTCGTGCGGTCCTCCGCGTCCAGGAAGTCGCTCGCGATCTCGCGCAGTCGGGTCAGATGGGCGTGCAGGAAGGCACGGGCCGCTCCGCCCAGCGGGGCCGGAAGGTCGAGGAGGAAGGTGCGGCTGCTGATGTGGCCGAGGCCGGCGCGGCCGAGCATCGCGGGCCAGTCCTCGACCACGCGGATGCTGCCGGGCAGCTCGGCGCGCATGATCGCGAACCAGTGCTCCTGGACGGCGTCCAGGCGGGCCTGGAGCCCCGGCCTGCCGATGCCGATGTCGCGCGGCAGGAAGCGCGTCGGTAGGCCGCCCTCCGCGAGGGCGAGCAGCCCGCCGGGCCGAAGCAGGCGGGCCAGCGCGTTCAGCGCGCCCTGCTGGTCGCCGAGGTGGTGGACGGCCCTGCTGCTCCAGATCAGATCAGCCGTGCCGAGGCCGCGGGGTTCCCCGTGCCCGTGCCCTTCGTCGCCGTCCAGGCCCCCGGGCAGTTCCGCGTGCCGGGCGGTCACCCTGTCGCCGAGGCCGAGCCGTTCGGCGCGGGCCAGGGTGCGGTCCAGCAGTCCGGGCGCGCCGTCCACGGCGACCGTGTCGGCGTCCGGGAAGGTCTCGGCGAGTACGCAGGTCATGACGCCCGGCCCGCTACCGACGTCGAGGACGCGCCGGACCGTCGTCGGAGGGCGGCGCAGCTCTCCCAGGTGGGCGGCTGTCCGACGCAAAGCCGGAAGATGGAGTTCCGCGTCGGTCTCCAACCGGGTCGCCATGACCTCCCAGTCGATGTCGGTGTGCGTGTGGTGGTGTTCGTGTTCGTGGTGTCCGGCCCCACCGTGTGTTGTCATGCCGCGGAGCGTGCGCCCGCCGCTCCCGTACGGCAAATCTTGTTGCCGTTTCCGGGACGGCGGGATGGAATGCCGGCATGGACACACCCCTGCCCTACCGAGCGGTCCTCGACGAGGTCGGCCCCCGGCTCAAGCGGCTGCGCGCCCAGCGCGGCCTCACCCTGGCCGCGCTCTCCGAGACCACCGGCATCTCCAAGAGCACCCTTTCCCGGCTGGAGTCCGGACAACGCCGCCCCAGCCTGGAACTCCTCTTGCCGCTGGCCGGTGCCTACCACGTGCCCCTGGACGACCTGGTCGGCGCGCCCGAGGTGGGTGATCCCCGGGTACGGCTGAAACCCCGCGCGCTCCAGAGCGGGGGCACGTTCGTACCCCTGACCCGGAGCCCGGGACCGCTCCAGGCGTACAAGATGGTCATCTCCGACCGGGGCGCGGAGCCGGACCTTCGGACGCACGAGGGCTACGAGTGGCTCTACGTGCTGGACGGCAGGCTCCGGCTGGTCATCGGCGAGCACGACCTGGTCCTCGGCCCGGGCGAGGTCGCCGAGTTCGACACGCGGGTGCCCCACTGGTTCAGCAGTGCCGACGGACGGCCCGTCGAGCTCTTGAGCCTCTTCGGGAAGCAGGGCGAGCGCATGCACGTCCGCGCCAAACCCCGCACGTGACGGCGCCGTCCCGGGCCGGGGTTTCCCAGCCCGGGACGCGGTCGCCCCTCCCGTCCGCCTCCCCGATCAGGCGGGCAGGGACTGGAGGAGCAGCGGGCGGGTGGTGGGCTGGGGAGATCCGCCGGCGGGTTCGACCGTGAGTCCGACCCCGCTCGCTCCCTGGAGGTCGCCCTGCATGAGCGTGGCCCCGTCGTGCGTGAGCAGTCCGGCGGGACGCATGGCGCCGTGGTCGTCGAACCAGAGCTGGTAGGTCCGGCCCGGGCCCGGGTCGGGGAGTCCGGCGCCGATGAAGACCGCCTTGTTCTGCACCTTGGAAGTGACCACGGAGGTGGTGGCGCCGCTGGCGGTACGGCCGTGCACCGTACGGGCGTCGGGGGCGGCCAGGACGACGGTGAGGTCCTGCAGCCGGCGTTCGGAGGCCTGGGCCTGCTGGCGGGCCTCGTCGGTGCGCTGGTGCTGCAAGACGGTGACGCCCCCGAGCACGGCCGCGGCTGCGAGGCTGGCGGCCAGCGCCAGCGGAACCGCCTTGCGGCGCAGGACGGCGGTGAACGTCGTCGGCTTGACCGTCCCGTGCAGCAGCGGCGGAAGTTGCCGGACCGAGTCGATGTCCCGCAGGACCGCTTCCTTCAGGCGCGCGGGCGGCGGCACCGCGGCAGCGCCGGCCAGGCGGGCGGCGGTGGCGGAGAATTCGGCCACCTCCTGCCTACAGGAAGGGCAGTCGACGAGGTGCGCGGTGAAGGCCTCGTCCTCCGCCGGCGTGAGTGCGTGGAGGGCGTACGCGCCGGTGAGGGTGTGCAGTTCGCCGTCGTGCTTCATGTGGTCACCCCCATGCAGTCGCGCAGCCGGATGAGTCCGTCGCGCATGCGTGTCTTGATCGTAGGAAGTGGAGTGCGCAGGGTCTCGGCGACCTCGCGGTAGGTCAGGCCCTGGTAGTAGGCCAGGGTGACGGCCTGGAGCTGGATCTCGGTCAGTCCGCGCATGCAGCGCCGTACCTGTTCGCTCTCCAGACGGGTCTCCACCTGTTCGGCCACTTCGTCGAACGGGCGCGCCTGCTCTCGGGCGGCCTGGTCGTACTCGCGGTTGATCGCAGCCTGGGCGGAGCGGACCCGGTCGACGGCCCTGCGGTGGGCGAGCGTGGCGGCCCAGGTGCGCACGCTGCCCTGTTCGGGGCGGTAGCGGGCGGCCTGCCGCCACAGGTCGATCATCACCTCCTGCACCACCTCCTCCGACTGGGAACGGTCACGCACGACCCTGACGACCATGCCGAAGACGGTCGCGGACAGGGCGTCGTAGAGGGCGGAGAAAGCATCCTTGTCGCCGCGGGCCACCCGGGCCATCAGGTCTTCCAGCCGGGGGCCCACGGCTTCGGGGGCGCCGAAGGGCAGGGGTTGCCTCACCGGGTCCTCGCCCCTTCCTGCGGATGCGGATGCAGGTGCAGGTGCAGCGTGCAGTGACGCCCGGTGGTGGCGGATGGTCCGCCGGGGTCCGTCCATCGCATGACAGTCCTTCGGTGTCGAGAGGACCGGCCCCCCCACGAAGAGGGCCGACCGCTCCGGATGGTGCCAGGTTCACGTTCTTGACGGGTCTTCGGAGCGGACACCCGTACGGATTGGCCTGCTCGTCCGGCACTTTATCCACGATCCGCACCCGAACGGGTGAAGGAGCGCCTCTCCACCGAGCCGGGTAGTGGGCCGCGACGAAGGGGCAAGTGAAGGCACGGTGTGTCCGCACGCGCCTTCACCGGTGGGCCCCCGTTGACGGGATGGTGGCCCGCCGGGCGGGGGTGGTGGCAGTCGGCGCTGCCACCCCCGTCGAACAGACGCTCGCGCAATCGGTCGGGAAGCCGGTTTCCCACCGATCACGAGAGCGACCAATCCGCCGGTGCAGGGGTGCCGAATGGCCGGGTGTGAACGACTTCCGCAAGCGTCGCGGACGCACCGCGAAGGGTGCGGACCGGCTGGTGGGCCGCTCGGTGCACGGCACGACGCTCGGCTCACCCCGAACCCTCCCCGGCGGAGCGAGCGACCGGCACGGCGTTCCCGTCACCGTCGCTTGAAACCCGGCTGAAACCCGGCGGGCCCGTGCCTGCGCGGGCCCCCGCACCACGACCCAGTTGTCCGACAAGGAGATACACCTCATGAGC
Source organism: Streptomyces sp. NPDC006430 (assembly GCF_040612395.1). Classification (NCBI taxonomy): domain Bacteria; kingdom Bacillati; phylum Actinomycetota; class Actinomycetes; order Kitasatosporales; family Streptomycetaceae; genus Streptomyces; species Streptomyces sp. NPDC006430. The sequence goes on along the minus strand of NZ_JBEXQA010000053.1, from coordinate 8,945 downwards.
AACACCCTGCGGATCCGTCGTACCGCGATCGCCCTCGCCGCGGCGGCCGTCCTGCCCTTCTCCCTGGCCGCCTGCTCCGACTCCGGCAGCGACTCCGCCGCTGGATCGGCCCCAGCGGGCCCGGACGCGGCCGGCGCACAGGTCCCCTCGGCCGGCGCCGACGGCGCGATGACCATGGACCAGCCGTTCGGGCCCGCGTGCGCCTCCGTCCCGAAGAACGGGGCGGGCTCCTTCGACGGCATGGCCAAGGACCCGGTCGCCACCGCCGCCTCCAACAACCCGGCCCTGTCCACGCTGGTCGCCGCGGTCAAGAAGGCCGGTCTGGTGGACACCCTCAACAACGCCAAGGACATCACCGTCTTCGCACCCACCAACGACGCCTTCGCGAAGATCCCGAAGGCGGACCTCGACAAGGTCCTCGCGGACAAGGCCACCCTGACGAAGATCCTCACCTACCACGTCGTCGGGCAGCGGACCGAGCCGCAGCAGTTGGCGAACGGCTCCTTCACCACCCTGGAGAAGGGCACGGTCACCACGACCGGCTCGGGCACGTCCTACAAGGTCAACGGCACGGCCAACGTGGTCTGCGGCAACGTCAAGACCGCCAACGCCAACGTCTACATCGTCGACACCGTCCTGATGCCCAAGTAACGGGCCCAGGTAGCGGCCGGCGGCCCTCCGGGGCGCCCCACCGGCAGGCCGGTGGGTCGGGCACCCTCCCCCCGGGGTCCCGGTCCACCGGCCGTTGTCGTTCCATCTCCTCCCCTTCGTTCCGCGCTCCTCGTCCTGCTCGGCAACTGCCACCAATCCGATGCCTCCCCCGCCGCGAATCAAAGGGTGAACCGCCGTACCGGACGGCGTGGCGACTGGTCGGGAGCGAGGAACTGTGCGTACACGGAATGTGGCCGTGATCGGCGGCGGGGTGGCGGGACTGACCGCCGCCTACATCCTGCAAAGGTCGTGCGACGTCACGCTGTACGAGGCAGACCCCCGGCTGGGAGGCCACGCCCACACCCACGAACTGCCCGCGCCGGGCGGCGGAACGGTGGGCGTGGACTCGGGGTTCATCGTCCACAACGAGCGCACCTACCCCCTCCTGCTGCGGCTCTTCGACGAGCTCGGCGTGGCCACCCAGGACTCCGAGATGAGCATGTCGGTGCGGTGCGACGGCTGCGGGCTGGAGTACGCGGGTGCCCGCGGACCCGCAGGCCTGTTCACCGGCCGGGCGGCCCTGCGCGCCCGGTACCTGCGGCTCCTGACGGAGGTACCGCTCTTCCACCGGCGCGCGCGCAGACTGCTGGCCGGTGACCGGCCGGAGCACTACACCCTCGGCGCCTTCCTCGCCGACGGCGGGTTCTCCCCGTACTTCGTGACGCACTTCGTGACCCCACTGGTGTCGGCCGTATGGTCCTGCCCCGCCCATACGGCGCTGGAGTATCCGGCCGCCTACCTGTTCCGCTTCCTCGAACACCACGGGCTGCTCTCGGTGACGGGCTCCCCGCAGTGGAAGACCGTCACCGGCGGCAGCGCAGCGTACGTGGAGAAGGTCGCCAAGGAGATCAGCAACGTCCGGACCGCCACCCCCGTCACCCAGCTGTGCCGCCTGCCGAGCGGAGTCCTGGTGAGCACCGAGGACGGCCCCACGGACGCGTACGACGCGGTCGTCATCGCCACGCACCCCGATCAGGCGCTGCGCATACTCGCCGACCCCACCGCGGACGAGCAGCGGATCCTGGGGGCCTTCCGGTACGAGGCGAACCCGACCGTGCTGCACACCGACACGAGCCTGCTGCCCCGCTCCCGCCGGGCGCGGGCCTCCTGGAACTACCGCCTCTCCGACTGCCGCCCGGGGCCCGAAGGCGTACAGGTCAGCTACGACATGACACGGCTCCAGCGGCTGCCGGACGACGCCTCGTACGTGGTCACCCTCAACGCGGGCGGGCGGATCGAGCCCGAGCACGTGCTCGCCCGCATGGAGTACGGACACCCCGTCTACACGCCCGAATCGGTGGCCGCGCAGCGCGCCCTGCCCCGCCTCAACACCCAGATCACCGCGTTCGCGGGCGCCTACCACGGGTGGGGGTTCCACGAGGACGGCTGCCGCTCGGGCGTGCAGGCCGCCGCAGCGCTGGGCGTCCGATGGTGACCCCGGCGACCCCGGTGATCGCCCCGACGCTACCGGCGGTGGCCGTACCGGCCCTGTACGACTGCGTCGTCTCCCACGCGCGGACGGCTCCGGTACGGCACGCCTTCCGGCACCGCACGTACATGTGGCTCGTGGACCTGGACGCGCTCCCCCGGCTCCCGTGGCCCCTGCGCCCCCTGGCCCGCTTCGACGCGCGCGACCACTTCGGCGGCGTCGCGCCGGGCATTCGGGACGGGCTCGACGCGTACCTGGCTTCCCGGGACGTGCACCTCGGCGGCGGACGGGTCCTGATGCTGGCCCACGCCCGGGTCCTGGGGTACGTGTTCAACCCGCTGACGCTCTACTGGTGCCACGATCGGGCGGGAGCCCTGGTCTGCGTGGTGGCCGAGGTCCACAACACGTACGGGCAACGACACTGCTACCTGATGCGTACCGACGACGCCGGCCGGGCCGAGGTGGCGAAGGAGCTGTACGTCTCACCGTTCTACCCCGTCGACGGCCGCTACCGCATGCGCCTGCCGGAGCCGCGGGAGCGGCTGGACGTGACCGTCCAGCTCGAACGCGACGGCCAGCGGCCGTTCACCGCGACCCTGCGCGGCCGGCACCGCCCCGCCACTCCCCGCGCCCTGCTCCGCACGGCCGTTCGGCGGCCGTGGTCCACCGCCGCCGTGTGGGCCGGGATCCGGCGGCACGGCATCCACCTGTTGCTTCGCGGGCTGCCCGTCCAACCCCGACCGGACCGGCCCGGACCCGACCAACCCGAACCCGAACAATCCCGACCCGAGCATCCCCGACCCGAACAGCCCGGACCCGGCCGTACACCCGAGGAAGGCATCGCCCCGTGACCCTCTCCCTCCCCCCTACCGCCGACGAACACACCGGGCAGTGCTCCGCCGACGCGCAGGCCTGGCCGGACGTGGCACGGCGGCCGGCTGCGCCCTTCGGGCACACGGCCGTCGCCCGCCTGCTCGTGCGCCGCGCCGTGGCGGGGTTGCCCCTGCACTGCCGGTTCGGTGACGGGCCGGCCACGGGCAGCGGACCCTCGCTGACCGTGCACGACCCGGACGCCTTCTTCCGCCGGATCGGGGCGCACGGGCTGATCGGCTTCGGCGAGTCCTACATGGCCGGCGAATGGGACAGCGACGACCTGACCGGCGTGCTGACCGTCCTCGCCTCGCACGTGGACGCCCTCGTCCCCGCCCCGCTGCGCCGGCTGCGGGGAGCCTGGGTGCGGCGCCGGCCCGAGGACCAGCGGGGCTCCCGGGCCGGCGCGCGGCACAACATCCACCGCCACTACGACCTGTCCAACGAGCTGTTCGCGCTCTTCCTCGACGAGACCCTCTCGTACTCCTCCGCCGTCTTCACCGCCTTCCCCGCCCGCCGGGAGACCCTGGCGGCGGCGCAGCACCGGAAGATCGACAGGCTGCTCGACCTCGCGTGCGTCGGCCCGGGCACCGACCTGCTGGAGATCGGCACCGGTTGGGGCGAGCTCGCCCTGCGCGCCGCCGCCCGCGGCGCACGCGTGACGACCGTGACCCTCTCCGCCGAGCAGCAGCACCTCGCCCGCCGCCGCATCGCGGCCGCCGGACTGGCCGACCGGGTGGACGTCGAACTGCGGGACTACCGCGACGTCCACGGCCGCTACGACGCGGTGGTGAGCGTGGAGATGATCGAAGCCGTCGGAATGGAGTTCTGGCCGACCTACTTCACCGCCCTGCGCGGTGCGGTGGCGCCCGGCGGACGGATCGCGCTCCAGGCCATCACCATGGGGCACGAGCAGATGCTGAACACCGCCCGTACGCACACCTGGATCAGCAAGTACGTCTTCCCCGGCGGCCTCATTCCCTCCCGCGAGGCCATCGAGGAGCACGCGGCCGGTGCGGGGCTACGGATCATCTCCGACCAGGGGTATGCGGAGCACTACGCCCAGACCCTGCGCCTGTGGCGGGAGCGCTTCACGGACCGGGCCGACGAGGTGGCGGCCCTCGGCTTCGACGCGACGTTCCGTCGCATGTGGGAGTTCTACCTCGCCTACTCAGAAGCCGGGTTCCGGTCCCGCTACCTGGACGTCCGCCAGCTGCTCCTGACGGAAGGAGAGCCACGACCGTGACCACAGCATCCTGGGAAGCCCTGTGGAGCAACCTGGCCGCATCGGCCGCCACGGCCGTCACCGTGCTGCTCGTAGCCTTCGCCGTCGGGACGGCCCGACGCCTCCACCGGATCGTGGACATCGCCTGGGGCCTCGCCTTCGCCGCGGTCGCGGCCGTCTCGTACGCCCTCTCGTCGGGGTACGGGGACGACGGACGACGGCTCCTGGTCGCCGCAGCCACCGTGCTCTGGGGGGTGCGACTTGCCGTGCACATCGCCTGGCGCGGACGCGGGCACGGCGAAGACCCCCGCTACGCGAAACTCCTCGCCCGGGGGCGCGGCAATCCGCGCCTGCGCGCCCTGTTCAAGGTGTACCTGCTCCAGGCCGGCCTGGTCTGGCTCGTTTCCCTGCCCGTCCAGACGGCCTCGTACATCGACTCCCCCGTCGGTGTCCTCGCCGTACTGGGAACGACGCTGTGGGCTGTGGGCCTGGCCTTCGAAGCCGTGGGCGACTTCCAACTCGCCCGGTTCAAAGCCGATCCCGCCCACCGTGGCGCCGTCATGGACCGCGGCCTGTGGGCATGGACCCGCCACCCCAACTACTTCGGCGACTTCCTGGTCTGGTGGGGGCTCTACCTGATGGCGTGCGGCTCGTGGCGGATCGCCCTGTTGTGCCTGGTGTCCCCGGTGTTCATGACGCTGCTGCTGACCAAGGGCAGCGGCAAGCGCCTCCTGGAGGCCCACATGGCCGACCGTCCCGGCTACGCCGCCTACATCGCCCGCACCAGCGGATTCTTCCCGCTGCCGCCCCGGCGGGGCGGCGCGTGAGCGAGCCGCCGGCCGCGCTGGCGCTGCGCCGGATGCCGGCCGATCCGACCGCCGCGGTCCTCCTGATGCACGGAGGGCGTGCGGAGGGCCTCGGCCCGCCCCCGCGGCCCAATCTGCCACAGCTGCGGATGCTCCCCTTCGTGCGGGCGATCGCCAGCGCCTCGCGGACCGGCGCCCTGGTGGTGGCGGAGGTCCGCTACGTCCACCGTGGGTGGAACGGCCGGCGCGCTGACCCGGTGCACGACGTGCAGCGGGCGCTGCGCGAACTGCGCGGCGTCGCCGGGCCCGTGCCCGTGGTCCTCGTCGGGCACTCCATGGGCGCTCGCGCAGCCCTGCGGGCTGCCGCGGACCCGCTGGTCAGCGCCGTGGTCGGGCTCGCGCCGTGGTGCCCGCCGGGTGAGCCGGTCGCGCACCTCGCGGACACCACCGTGGTGCTCCTGCACGACGAGGCCGATCGCGTGACGGACGCCCGGGCGACATGGGAGTACCTGCGGCGGGCACGCGCCCGGGGTGCCCGGGCGGCGGGCATCGTCATGCCGCACGGGCGCCACGCGATGCTCCGCCGGGCGGGCACCTGGCACCGGGTCGCCACCGACGCCACGCTGGGCCTTCTGGGGCTGGCCGCCCTCCCCGAAGAGTTGTTCACCGGGCGGATACCCGCGTCGCCCGCACGGCCGGGCGGTGGTCCCCGGCGGCCCGTGGCTCGGTGAACCCTTGCCCGTCGGCCCGCCCGACGGTGCGTCGACGGCCATGTGCGCGCGAAGCTTTGGTCCAGGGCCTGGTCAAAGGGGGTGGGGGTGCGCAAGGATCACGCCCGCACCCCGCCACCACTCCATTGCAGGAGGACGTCTATGGCTCGCCGCATATCCCGCGGCCTGATCGCCGCGGCCACCACCACCGCAGCGCTGTTCACCCTGGCCGGCCCGGTCTCGGCCCTGCCCTCGGCAACTACCGGCACCGCGTCCGGGCTGCCTCAGGCCCGCCTCTTCATGGTCAACCCCGTCCAGTCCTCGGGCGACCAGACGCTCACCGACGCCAAGGACTCCGCCGGGGCCGTGCCCGCTTCCGCGTACGCCCTGGCCGCGTTGCGGAACCTGGACGCCAGTGGCGGGCTGTCGGGGAAGTGGGCGTACGTCCGCTCGGACACCGGCGCCTCCGCGAAATTGGCCGACGTGGGTTCGTACGGCCGTGCCGACGACCAGTTCGAGCAGGTCATGGCGTACTTCTGGGTCAACGAGGCGCAGGAGTACCTCCAGGGGCTCGGTTTCGGCAGCGAGCTGCCCGGAGCCAACGACCGCGCGCAGCCGGTCCGCATCAACCAATGGGGGGCCGACAACTCCTTCTTCACCGACAAGAAGGCCGAGATCCGCTTCGGCAAGGGCGGGGTTGACGACGCCGAGGACGCCGAGGTGATCGTCCACGAGTACGGGCACGCGGTGCACAACGCACAGGTACCCGGCTTCGGTACGTCGCCGGAGGCCGGGGCCATCGGCGAGGCCTTCGGCGACTACCTCGCCGTCGAGGTTGGCGCCCACGCGGACGCCGCGTACGGGTGGCCGCGCAAGGCGGACCTGGCCTGCGTCGGCGACTGGGACTCCAGCTCCTACAGCGCCGCTCCGCACTGCCTGCGCCGCGTGGACGGGAACAAGGTGTACGCCGATCGGACCGGGGAGGTCCACGCGGACGGCGAGATCTGGTCCCGCGCGCTCTTCGACATCCGCGGGGCCCTGGGCGCCCGGACCGCCGACCGGATCATCGTGAACGCGCAGTTCGGCTTCCGCGCCGACACCAGCTTCCAGGACGCGGCGCTGACGACGATCGCTACGGCGCAGCGGATGTACGGCCAGGGCGCTGCGGATGCGGTCCGTGCAGCCTTCAAGGCGCGCCAGATTCCCGGGATCGCGTAACTCGCGTAACTCGCGTCCACTGCTGGCCGCGGGCTCCGGCCCGGAGCCGGCGTGGCCCTCGGCCCGTTCCGCGTGCGCGGAACGGGCCGAGGGGGATCCGGTGGGCTCGGTCAGCTGCCCGTGGGAAGGGACATCGTGCGGGGGCGGTGCTCCTTGCCGTCGGTCTGCCGCCCCAACGGTGCGAACACGAGGAGGAACAGCAGACCTCCCAGTGGCAGTAGGTCCAGGCTGACGCCCATGGCCACGATGGCCGCGACCACCACGGCGGGCCGCCAGACGGCGATCCGCCGCAGCGCCGCCAGTTGGCCCACGAGGAGCACCAGACCGACGTAGAAGAGCAGGGGCCCGACGGTGTAGACGGCGGGTTCGACGCCCGCGTGGTCCTTGACGCGGTGGAAGATCTCGTTCATGGCCTCGCGGTCCTCGCTGAGGAATCCGGCGACGAGGTCGATGACCGCCTGTACGGTGACCGCCGCCGCTCCGAGCAGGCCCACCCCGGTCCCGACTCCGGCGAGCCACCGGCCGGCGCGGCCGGCCCCGTGCACCGCTACCCGCCGCAGCCCCAGCATGACGGCGACGAAGCACAACACACTGGCCAGGAGGCAGAGATGGCCCAGTGACCAGGCGAATCCGGGACCGCGTTTCTGGTCGGCCAGGCGGATGAGTCCGTAGGCCGCGATGAAGAGCGGACCAGCGGTGAACGCCGTCCGCTGCCATGGTGTGTTCGACATGCCGTGATCATGTCGGTGCCGGGATCGGCCCGGCGTCGGGGAAGGCCCCGATCCGACCCTGAGACGCCCCTGAGACAGTCGGCCGGTCGGCCGCAGGCCTTGTGCCCTCGTAGCCGTACGGGAAGGCACGTCGCCGGCGCCGAAGCGCCGGGGGCCCTGCTCCAGGGCCCCCGGTCGGAACTACTCGATCACCAGCTCGACCGGAATGTTGCCGCGGGTGGCCTTGGAGTAGGGGCAGACCTCGTGGGCCTGCTTGACCAGCAGCGCGCCCGTCTCACCGGCGAGGGATTCCGGCAGCTCGATCCGCAGGGTGACGGCCAGGCCGAAGCCCGTGTCGTCCTTGCCGATCGAGGTTTCCGCGGTGACCGAGATCTCGCCGGTGTCGACCTTGGCCTGCCTGCCGACGAGGCCGAGCGCGCTGGCGAAGCAGGCCGCGTAGCCGGCGGCGAAGAGCTGCTCGGGGTTGGTGCCCTGACCGTTGCCGCCGAGTGCAGGGGGCATGGCGAGCGCGAGGTCGATCTGGCCGTCGGAGCTGACGGTGCGGCCTTCGCGGCCGTTGGCGGTGGCGACAGCGGTGTACAGCGCGTCCATCGGGGTTCCTCTCGCAGTGGTGACCGTGGCAGCCGGTGATCGGCTGACGTCCACCACTAGAGCACACAATTTAGTTGTGCACAACTAAATGCCTCGCAAGCCTCACCCGGCTACACTGACGTCATGAGCGAGCAGCCCACCGACACCCTCCGCGAGGAGGACTTCCTCCGCTTGGACGGCCAGATCTGCTTCGCGCTGAACGCGGCGAGCAGGGCCTTCGGCGGCCTCTACCGCGTCGTCCTCAAGGACCTCGGCCTGACCTACCCCCAGTACCTGGTGATGCTGGTGCTGTGGGAGCACGGAACGATGCCCGTCAAGGACCTCGGCAAGCACCTGCGGCTCGACTCGGGCACCCTGTCCCCCCTGCTCAAACGCCTCGATGCGGCCGGTCTGATCCACCGCGAACGCAGCACCGAGGACGAGCGGTCCGTCCATGTCGGCCCCACCGAGGCCGGTACGGCGCTGCGCGCACGCGCCGCGGAGGTACCGCGCCGGATCGCGTCCGCCACCGGCTTCGACCTCGCCGAGATCCGCGACCTCCAGACCCGGCTGCGCCGCCTCACCGCCGCACTCGACGCGGCCGTCCCGGAAGTGTGAGGGGGCCCGCAGACCTCGACGGACCGTTCGCCCCGCCGGCGCCGGCGGGGCGAACGA
>NZ_JBEXQA010000052.1:0-27039 GCF_040612395.1 Streptomyces sp. NPDC006430 | reverse complement strand
TCACCCTCGGGAAGCTCACCCCACACATGCTGATCAGCCACAGCCACGGTCGGAGCCGCCAGCGGACGCCAAGCGATCTCGAACAACGAATCCTGCCGACCACCGCCCAGCTGCTCCTGCGACACCGGGCGCGACACCAGCGAGCCCACCGTCAGGACCGGCTGCCCTTCGGCGTCGGCCACGGTCACCGTCACGGTGTTCGGGCCGGAAGGGACGATGGACACGCGCAAGGTCGCCGCGCCGCCGGCGTGCAGGGCGACGTCGTTCCAGGAGAACGGCAGGACCGTGGACTCGTCCGTGCTCGACCCGTCATCGATCAGCGCCACGTGCATGGCGGCGTCGAGGAGGGCCGGGTGGAGGCCGTAGCGCGCGGCGTCGGCTTGCGCGTGCTCGGGGAGGGCGACTTCCGCGTACAGCGATTCGCCGGACGTCCATGCGGCCTTGAGGCCCTGGAACACGGGCCCGTAGTGGTAGCCGCGCTCCAGCAGGAGTTCGTACGCACCATCCACGGTCGTCGGGGTGGCGCCCGGGGGCGGCCACTCCGTCAGGCCTGCGGCGGGCACGGCCGAGCCGGCGACCAGGGTGCCTTCCGCGTGCCGCGTCCACACCGGCTCGGCGGCGTTCTCGTCGCGGGAGTGGATGGTGACCGTGCGGCGCCCGGAGCCGTCCGGGGCGCCGAGCCACACCTGCACTGCGGCTCCCCCGCGCTCGGGCAGGACGAGGGGTGCGTGCAGGGTGAGTTCCTCGACCGCGTCGCAGCCGACCTGGTCGCCGGCCCGGATGGCGAGCTCGACGAAACCCGTGCCCGGGAAGAGGATGCTACCGAGGACGTCGTGGTCGGCCAGCCAGGGCTGGGTGTCGACCGAGAGCCGTCCGGTCAGGACGACCTCGCCTGAGTCGGCGGAGGCGATGGCGGCGCTGAGCAGCGGGTGCCCGACCGGTTCCAGGCCTGCGGCGCCGAGTCCGGCACCCTCACCGCCGGTGGCCTCCAGCCAGTACCGCTGCTGCTGGAAGGCGTACGTCGGCAGATCGTCCCAACGGTCCTCGGCGGCGCCGAAGTAGGCGGACCAGTCGACGGTGACGCCCTGGGCGTGGGCGCGGCCGATGCCCGAGATCAGCTCACGGACCTCCGGGCGCTGACGGCGCAGGGAGGAGACGAAGGCGGTGCCCTCGACGTCGCCGACGGTCGCGCTCGCCAGCGCGGTGAGGACGGCGTCGGGGCCGAGTTCGAGGTACGTCTCGACGCCGCGGCCCTGGAGGTGCTGGACGGTGTCGGCGAAGCGGACGGCTTCGCGCAGGTGACGGGTCCAGTAGTCGGGGGTGCCCCAGTCCTCGCTGATCTCACCATGGACACCGGACACCACCGGGATCTGGGCGGGCGCATAGGACACGGACTCCGCCACCGCACGGAACTCGGCGAGGGCGGGGTCCATCAGCGGCGAGTGGAAGGCGTGCGAGACGCGGAGCCGGGTGGTCTTGCGGCCCTGGCCGGTGAACTCCGCCCGGATCGCCTCGACGGCCTCCTCCGCGCCCGAGACCACGATCGAACGCGGGCTATTGATGGCGGCGATGCCGACCGCCTCGGTCAGGTACGGAAGGGCCTCCTCCTCCGTGGCCTGGATCGCGGCCATGGCACCACCGGCCGGGAGGGCCTGCATCAGCCGGCCACGAGCAGTGACCAGCCGGGCCGCGTCCTCCAGGGACAGCACACCCGCCACATGCGCGGCGGTGATCTCACCGATCGAATGCCCGGCCAGGAAGTCGGGGCGCACACCCCAGGACTCGACCAGCCGGAACAGGGCCGTCTCGATCGCGAAGAGGGCGGGCTGCGTGTACGCGGTGCTGTTGAGCAGGGCCTCGTCCTCGCCCCACATCACCTCGTACAACGGCACGCCCAGATACGCATCGACCGCCGCCACCACCGCGTCCAGGGCTTGGGCGAACACCGGGAACGCCGCGTGCAATTCACGACCCATCCCCAGACGCTGCGCACCCTGGCCCGTGAAGAGGAACGCCGACTTGCCCTCGCGGACCGTACCGGTCACCACTCCCGCGGCCGTGCCGCCCTCCGCGAGGGCGGTCAGACCCGAGAGGAGTTCCTCACGGTCCATGCCGATGACGACGGCCCGCTCGTTGAGCCGGGCGCGCCGGGTGGCCAGCGCCCGGCCGGTCACCGCGAGCTCCACGTCGTCCAACGTCTCCAGGTGCGCGACCAGACGTCCGGCCTGCGCACGCAGCGCCTGCACCGACCGACCCGACACCACCCACGGCACCGTGCCCGGCACGAAGCCGGGGGTCGCGTCGTCGGGCTCGGTTGCGGCAGGGGGCTCGGGAAGGGCGGGCGCCTCCTCGACGATCACGTGGGCGTTCGTACCGCTCAGGCCGAAGGAGGAGATGCCCGCGCGGCGCGGGCGATCGGCCACGGCCGGCCAGGCGACCGCCTCGGTGAGCAGCTTGACGTTGCCCGCCGTCCAGTCGACGTGCGGGGTGGGCTCGTCCACGTGCAGGGTCTTGGGCAGGACCCCGTGGTGGATCGCCTGCACCATCTTGATGACGCCGGCGACGCCGGCCGCGGCCTGGGTGTGGCCGAGGTTGGACTTCAGGGAGCCGAGCCACAGCGGCTTGTCCTCGTCGCGGTCCTGGCCGTACGTGGCCAGCAGCGCCTGTGCCTCGATCGGGTCGCCGAGCGTGGTGCCCGTACCGTGCGCTTCCACGACGTCGACGTCGGCCGTCGTCAGGCCGGCGTTCTCCAGTGCGCTGCGGATCACACGTCGCTGCGAGGGGCCGTTCGGGGCGGTCAGGCCGTTGGACGCGCCGTCCTGGTTGACGGCGCTGCCGCGGATGACGGCCAGGACCTGGTGGCCGTTGCGGCGGGCGTCCGAGAGGCGTTCCAGCAGGAGGACGCCGACGCCCTCCGACCAGCCGGTTCCGTCGGTGGCGGCGGCGAAGGACTTGCAGCGGCCGTCCTTGGCGAGTCCGCGCTGGCGGCTGAACTCGACGAAGACCTCGGGCGTGGACATCACGGCTACACCGCCGGCCAGGGCGAGCGTGCACTCCCCCGACCGCAGGGCCTGCGCCGCGAGGTGCATCGCGACCAGTGAGGACGAGCACGCCGTGTCCAGGGTCACGGAGGGGCCCTCGAACCCGAAGGCGTACGAGACGCGGCCCGACGCGATGGAGCCCGTCGCGCTGTTGTACGCGTAGTCGTGGTACATCATCCCGGAGTAGACGCCGGTCCTGCTGCCCTTGAGGGTGTGCGGATCGATGCCGGCCCGCTCGAAGACCTCCCAGGACGCCTCCAGCAGCAGCCGCTGCTGCGGGTCCATGATCAGCGCCTCGTTGGGGCTGATCGAGAAGAGGGCGGGGTCGAAGCGGTCCGCGTCGTGCAGGAATCCGCCCTTGTTGACGTACGTGGTGTTCGGTCGCTCGCCCTCGGGGTCGTACAGGCCGTCGACGTCCCACCCGCGGTTGGTCGGGAACTCCGAGACGCCGTCGCGTCCCTCGTCCACGAGCTGCCACAGGCTTTCGGGGGAATCCACCCCGCCCGGGAACCGGCAGCTCATGGCGACGATGGCGATCGGCTCGCGCGCGGCGGCCGACAGGTTGCGGTTCTGCGTCCGCAGCCGGGCGGTTTCCTTCATGGACGCCCGGAGTGCGTCGAGCAGCTTCTGGTCAGAATTGGACATCGGCTTCTCACATTCCCTGTATCGCGTCGTCCAGCCCGAGACCGTCGAGCGCCATGTTGATCAGACTTTCGGCGTCCATGTCGTCGATGGCTTCTTCCTCTGCGGCGACCGCATTGGCCTGCGGGTGTTCCGCCCGTCCGTCGGCGAGTTCGAGCAGCGTGTCCACCAGGCCCAGCTCGCGGAGGCGGGACAGGGGGACGGTCTGCAGCAGACGGCGGATCTTGCCCTCGTCGGAGTCGGGGTCGAGGGCGGGTCCGTCGCCGTTACCGTCGCTCGGCCGGAATTCGGCAGCGAAGTGCTCGGCGAGTGCGAGGGAATTCGGGTAGTCGAACACGAGCGTGGCCGGCAGTCGGAGTCCGGTGGCCTCGGCGAGGCTGTTGCGGAATTCGACGGCGGAGAGCGAGTCGAATCCGAGTTCCTTGAACTCGCGGCTCTTCCCGATCGACATGGCGTTCGCGTGGCCGAGGATCGCGGCGGCGTGAGCGCGTACGAGGTCGACCAGTTCGTCCGTACGGGCCGCCTCCGGCAGGGCGCTCATCCGCCGGCGGAACGCCGCCACGTCGACCGTGGATCCGGAGTCCGCCCGGCGGCGCGACCGGTTGGGCACCAGGCCCCGGAACAGGTCCGGGAGGTCCGGTGCGCCGCGCATCGCCTTCGTGTTCAGCAGGATCGTCACGAGGGCGGGTGCGTCGAGAGCCCGGGCCGCGTCGAAGACCTCCGTGCCCGCACGGCCCGACAGGGTCTCGATGCCGATCCGGCTCATGCGCCCGCTGTCGGCGGCGGCCAGCTCGCCGGCCATGCCGCCGACCGCCCCTTCGGCTGCCCACGGTCCCCAGGCGAGGGACTGGGCGGGCAGGCCCTGGGCCCGGCGGTGGGTGGCCAGGGCGTCCAGGAAGGAGTTGGCGGCAGCGTAGTTGGCCTGGCCCGGATTGCCGAGCACACCGGCGACCGAGGAGAAGAGGACGAAGGCGGTGAGGTCCAGGCCCGCGGTCAGCTCGTGCAGGTGCAGGGCAGCATCGACCTTGGGGCGCAGGACCGCGTCCAGGCGCTCGGGCGTCAGCGAGGCGAGGATGCCGTCGTCCAGGACACCGGCCACGTGGATCACACCGGTGAGCGGGTGGGCGGCAGGGACGGCCGCCAGGAGCTCGGCGAGGGCGTTGCGGTCGGAGGTGTCGCACGCGGCGATCTCCACCTCGGCGCCCAGTTCCGAGAGTTCGGCGGCCAGCTCGGCCGCGCCCTCGGCCGCCGGACCGCGGCGGCTCGTCAGCAGCAGGCGGTTCACACCGCGCTCGACGATCAGGTGCCGGGCGAACAGGCGACCCAACATGCCGGTTCCGCCGGTGATCAGGACCGTGCCGTCGGCGGCGAACTCCGTGACCGCCCGCTCGTCGGTACCGGCCTCCAGCACGGCGCGCACCAGGCGCGGGGCGTGGACGGCGCCGTTGCGTACGGCCACCTGCGGCTCGCCGGATGCCACCGCGAGGGCGACGTCCCCAGCGTCGGTGCCCGTACCCGTGTCCGTGTCCGTGTCGAGGAGGACGACACGGCCGGGGTTCTCCGACTGCGCGGTCCTCACCAGTCCCCATACGGCGGCGCCGGCCAGGTTCCGTACGTCCTCGTCCGCGACGGCGACCGCACCGCGGGTGCGGACGACGAGGGTCGAGCCCTCGAAGCGCTCGCCGGCCAGCCAGTTCTGGAGTACCTCCAGCGCCTGCCCCACGGCGGTGTGCACGGAGGCGGCGTCCGAGCCGGCGGGCACGTCCCAGACGACGGTGTCCGCCACCGGGGTGTCATCCTGCGCCGGCCACGGCTGCACCGAGGGCGCACTGGCGGCAGCGGTCGCGGGCAGCGCCGGCCAGTCGACCTGGAACAGCGCGTCCCGGACCGCGGAGCGGCCGTCGGTGGCCAGCTGGTCGGAGGCCAGCGGGCGCAGCACCAGCGACTCGATCGAGGCGACCGGAACCCCGGAGGCGTCCGCGAGGTCGACGGTGACCGAGCCTTCGCCGCGGGCGGTGACCCGTACCCGAAGGTTCGAAGCGCCCTCGGCGCAGAGCGACGCACCGGAGAAGGCGAACGGGAGGGCGGCCTCGTCACCGGTCGCGCCGGACAGCGCGACCGGGTGCAGTGCCGCGTCGAGCAGCGCGGGGTGGACGCCGAAGCCGTCCGGCTCCACGCCGTCGGGCAGCGCGACCTCGGCGAAGACGTCGTCGCCGGAGCGCCAGGCGGCCTTCAGGCCCTGGAACACCGGGCCGTAGAGGAGACCGGCCGTGGCCACCTCACCGTAGAACCCGTCGAGGTCCACCGGCTCGGCGCCCGCGGGCGGCCACGCCGTCGCGTCGAAGGGGCGCGCGGGACCGGCAGAGGAAGAGGAGGCGAGCGTGCCCACCGCGTGACGCACCCACGGCAGGCCCTCGTCCTCGCCGCGCGAGAAGAACGTCACCGGGCGCCGCGCTGTTTCGTCGACGGCGCCGACCGCTACGCGCACGGCGACTCCGCCGTGCTCCGGCAGCACCAGCGGTGCCTCCAGCGTGAGTTCCTCGACCACCGGGCAGCCGATCTGGTCGCCCGCCGCAATGGCCAGCTCCACGAAGCCGGTACCGGGGAAGAGCACGACCTCGCCGACCTTGTGGTCGGCCAGCCACGGCTGGGCGGAGGCCGCCAGGCGGCCGGTGAGCACGATCCCGTCCGTCTCGGGCGAGGTGATCACCGCGCCGAGCAACGGGTGGTCGAGCGTCGAGAGGCCGAGCGAGGTGGGATCGCCACCCGCCTGGCCGTCGAGGATCCAGAAGCGCCGCCGCTGGAAGGCGTACGTCGGCAGGTCGACGCGGCGGGCGCCGGTGCCGGCGTAGAAGACCGTCCAGTCGATGCGCGCGCCCGCGGCGTGCAGATGGGCCAGCGCGGCCAGCAGGGTGCGCGACTCGGGGCGGTTCTTGCGCAGCACGGGCTCGATGACGGTGTCCCGGCCGTCGAGGGTGGTGCGGGTGAGGGCGGTGAGGACGGCGTCGGGGCCGAGTTCGAGGAAGCGGGTGACGCCCTGGTCGTGCAGGTGCTGGACGGTGTCGGCGAAGCGGACGGCCTCGCGCAGGTGACGGGTCCAGTAGTCGGGGGTGCCCCAGTCCTCGGTGATCTCAGCATGGACACCGGACACCACCGGGATCTGAGCGGGCGCATAGGACACCGACTCCGCCACCGCGCGGAACTCCGCGAGGGCCGGGTCCATCAGCGGCGAGTGGAAGGCGTGCGACACCCGCAACCGGGTGGTCTTGCGGCCCAGTGCGGTGAAGGTGGCGGTGACGGCATCGACGGCCTCTTCGGCACCCGAAACGACGAGGGAACGGGGGCTGTTGATGGCGGCGATGCCCACGGTGTCGGTCAGGTACGGAAGGACCTCGGCCTCCGTCGCCTCGACAGCGGCCATGGCACCGCCGGCCGGCAGGGCCTGCATCAGCCGGCCACGAGCCGTCACCAGCCGGGCCGCATCCTCCAGGGACAGCACACCCGCCACATGGGCCGCGGTGATCTCACCGATCGAATGCCCGGCCAGGAAGGCCGGACGCACACCCCAGGACTCGACCAGCCGGAACAGGGCCGTCTCGATCGCGAACAGCGCGGGCTGCGTGTACGCGGTGCTGTTGAGCAGGGCCTCGTCCTCGCCCCACATCACCTCGTACAACGGCGTGCCCAGATGCGCATCGAGGGCGGCGACCACCGCGTCCAGGGCCTGGGCGAACACCGGGAACGCGGCGTGCAGTTCACGCCCCATGCCCAGGCGCTGCGCACCCTGACCCGTGAACAGGAACGCCGACTTGCCCTCCCGGACGGCGCCGCGGACCACGCCGGCTCCCGCGAGCGTGCCTTCGGCCAGTGCGGCCAGGCCCGCGAGGAGTTCCTCGCGGGTCTCGCCGATCACCGCGGCCCGGTGCTCGTGCGGAGTGCGGGAGGTGGCCGTCGAGAAGGCGAGGTCCGTCAGCGAGACGTCCGCGCGGTCGCCGACGTGCGCGTGGAGGCGCTGCGCCTGCTCGGCCAGGGCCTCGGGAGAACGGGCCGACAGCACCACCGGAACCACCGGCAGCTCGCGGCGCTCGCCCACCGGAACCTCGTCGGCCGGGGCCTCTTCGAGGATCACGTGGGCGTTCGTACCGCTCAGCCCGAACGAGGAGACGCCCGCGCGGCGCGGGCGACCGGCCGCGGCCGGCCAGGCGACCGGTTCCTCCAGGAGCCGGACGTTGCCCGCCTCCCAGTCCACGTGCGGGGTGGGCTCGTCCACGTGCAGGGTCTTCGGCATCAGCCCGTGGCGCAGCGCCTGCACCATCTTGATGACGCCGCCGACGCCGGCCGCGGCCTGGGCGTGGCCGATGTTCGACTTGAGGGAGCCCAGCCACAGCGGCTTGTCCTCGTCGCGGCCCTGACCGTAGGTGGCCAGCACGGCCTGCGCCTCGATCGGGTCGCCGAGGGTGGTGCCGGTGCCGTGCGCCTCCACGACGTCGACGTCGCCCGTCGTCAGGCCGGCGCTCTCCAGCGCGGTGCGGATGACCCGCTGCTGCGAGGGGCCGTTCGGGGCGGTGAGGCCGTTGGAGGCACCGTCCTGGTTGACGGCGGTGCTCCGTACGACCGCCAGGACGCGGTGGCCGTTGCGGCGGGCGTCGGAGAGCCGCTCGACGACGAGGACGCCGACGCCCTCCGACCAGGCGGCGCCGTCGGCGGCGCCCGCGAAGGACTTGCAGCGGCCGTCCTTGGCCATGCCCTTCTGGCGGCTGAACTCGACGAAGACTTCGGGGTCGGACATCACGGTGACGCCGCCGGCCAGGGCGAGGGTGCACTCGCCGGACCGCAGCGCCTGGGCGGCCAGGTGCAGGGAGACGAGGGAGGAGGAGCAGGCGGTGTCGACCGTCATGGACGGGCCTTCGACTCCGAGGACGTAGGACACCCGGCCCGAGGCGATGCCGCCGGTGCTCGCGTTGTGCGCGTAGTCGTGGTACATCATCCCGGAGTAGACGCCGGTGCTGGTGCCCTTGAGGGTGCGCGGGTCGATGCCCGCGTCCTCGAACGCCTCCCATGACGCCTCCAGCAGCAGTCGCTGCTGCGGGTCCATGATGAGTGCCTCGTTCGGGCTGATGCCGAAGAAGTCGGGGTCGAAGTCGCCCGCGTCGTGGAGGAAGCCGCCCTGGGCGACGTAGCTGGTGTCCGGGCGGAGTCCCGAGGGGTCGTAGATCCGGGACAGGTCCCAGCCGCGGTCGGTCGGGAACTCGGAGATCGTGTCGACGCCTTCGGCGACGGCCCGCCACAGGTCCGCGGGCGAGGTGATGCCGCCGGGGTAGCGGCAGGCCATGCCCACGATCGCGATGGGGTCGTCGGCGGTCGCCGCGGTCGCGGTCCTGCGGGCAGCGGGCTGCGGGGCCGCCGGCAGGTCGGACACCTCGGTGAGCAGGTGGCGGGCCAGGGAGAGGGGGTTGGGGTAGTCGAAGACGACGGTGGCGGGCAGGCGCAGTCCGGTCGCCTCGGCGAGTCCGTTGCGGAACTCGACGGCGCGCAGCGAGTCGAAGCCCAGCTCCTTGAACGCCCGTTCCGGTTCGATGGCCCGGGTCGAGCTGAAGCCCAGTACGTCGGCGACCTGCCGCAGCACGAGTTCGATCAGTACGTCCTCGCGGTCGGCCTCGGCGAGCCCGGCCAGCCGCTGCTGGAGGGCGCCGGCCTCGATCTTCCCGCCGGCCTTGCGCCGGCCGGTGACCGGGGCGAGGGAACGGAAGACCTCGCGGGCGCTCGCGCCCTGGGCCCGGATCGCGCCGAGGTCCAGTTTGACGGGCACGAGCGTGGCGTCGCCGGCGCGCCGTGCGGCGTCGAAGAGGGCGACGCCTTCGTCGCAGGAGAGCGGGAAGACGCCGCCCTGGGAGATGCGGGATCGCTCGGCGTCGGTGAGGTTGCCGGTCATGCCGCTGGCCTCGCCCCAGAAGCCCCAGGCGAGGGACTGGGCGGGGCGGCCGTGGGCCTGCCGGTGCGCGGCGAGGGCGTCCAGGAAGGCGTTGCCGGCCGCGTAGTTGGCCTGGCCCGGGTTGCCGAAGACACCGGCGACCGAGGAGAAGAGGACGAAGGCCGTCAGGTCGGCGTCAGCGGTGAGCTCGTGCAGGTGGAGGGCCGCGTCCACCTTGGGCCGCAGGACGGTGTCGAGGCGCTCGGGGGTGAGCGATCCGAGGACCCCGTCGTCGAGTGCGCCGGCCAGGTGGACGACGCCGGTGAGGGGGTGGTCGGTCGGGACGGTGGCCAGGAGGGCGGACAGGGCGTCCCGGTCGGCCGCGTCGCAGGCGGCGACCTCGACCCGGGCGCCCAGTTCCGTCAGCTCGGCGACGAGTTCGGCGGCGCCGTCGGCTTCGGGGCCGCGGCGGCTGGTGAGCAGGAGGTGGCGCACGCCGTGCTCGGTGATCAGGTGGCGGGCGAAGAGTCGGCCCAGCGTGCCGGTGCCGCCGGTGAGCAGGACGGTGCCGTCCCCGGTGAACTCCGGCGCGTCCTGATCGGTCGTGCCGGCCCGGACCAGGCGCGGCGCGTACGCCACGCCGTCGCGGACGGCGACCTGGGACTCGCCGGTGGCGTACGCGGTGCGGACGTCGGCCTCGGTCGCGGCGTCGGCCAGGACGATGCGGCCGGGGTTCTCGGACTGGGCCGACTTGACCAGGCCCCATACGGTCGCGCCGGCCAGGTCGGTGACGTCCTCGCCGGGGCGGGTGGCGACGGCGCCGTGGGTGCGGACGACGAGGACCGACCCGCTGTGGCGCTCGTCCGCCAGCCACTCCTGGACGACGGCGAGGGCCGCGTGCGCGGTGGTACGGACGGCTTCGGCACTGGTGGTGGCAGTGGTCGGGACGTCCCACAGCACCACGTCGGCCGGGTCGGTGTCCTCGGCGGCGGACCGTGCGGTCTCCCATGTGCTGAGGGAGGCCTCGGCGGCGGCTGCCGGGAGGGCCTGCCAGTCGATGCGGAACAGGGCGTCGCGGGTGAGGGAGCGGTCCTGGGCGAGCCGGTCGTCGGCGAGGGGGCGCAGGACCAGCGAGTCCACCGAGGCGACGGGTTGACCGGAGGTGTCGGCGAGGTCGACGGCGACCTCGCCTTCGCCGAGCGCGCTGACCCGGACGCGGACGGCGGTGGCGCCCTCGGCCGCGAGGGAGACCCCGGACCAGGCGAACGGCAGGGCCGCCCCGTCTGCGGCCACGCCGGTCAGCGCCACCGTGTGCAGGGCCGCGTCCAGCAGCGCCGGGTGCAGGCGGTACGCGGAGCCGTCGGTCCCGTCGGGCAGGGAGGCCTCTGCGTACACGTCGTCGCCGGAGCGCCAGGCGGCGTTCAGGCCCCGGAACACCGGCCCGTAGTTCAGTCCCTCCGCGGCGACGTCCTCGTAGAAGCCGTCGAGGTCGACGGGCTCGGCGCCGGCGGGCGGCCACGAGGTGGTGTCGAAGGGGCGGGTGGGTGCGGCGGCGGCGAGGGTGCCGACGGCGTGCCGGGTCCAGGACAGGCCCACGTCCTCGCCGCGCGAATGGACGGTCACGGTCCTGCGGCCGGAGGTGTCGGGGGCGTCGACGGTGACGCGTACGGCGACGCCGCCGCGTGCGGGCAGCACCAGCGGGGCTTCGAGGGTCAGTTCCGCGACGGCGCTGCAGCCGGCCCGGTCGCCGGCCAGGACGGCCAGTTCGACGAAGCCGGTGCCGGGGAAGAAGACCTCGTCGCCGACGCGGTGGTCAGCGAGCCAGCCGTGCGTGGCGGTGGAGAGGCGGCCGGTCAGTGTGAAGCCGTCGCTGTCGGGCGCGGTGACGACGGCGCCGAGCAGCGGGTGGTCGGCGGGGTCGAGGCCGGCGGCAGCGACGTCGCCGGCGGCGGCGGGGGCCGGTGCCCAGTAGTGCTCGCGCTGGAAGGCGTACGTGGGCAGGTCGACGGGGCGGGCGGGGGCGGAGCCGTGGAAGGGGCGCCAGTCGACGGGCGCGCCGGCGACCCAGGCTTCGGCGAGGGAGGTGGCGAAGCGTTCCATGCCGCCTTCGTCGCGGCGCAGCGAGCCGACCGGCGCGGCGCTCACGCCGACGGCGGAGATCGTCTCGGCGAGGCCGACGAGCAGGCCGGGGTGGGGGCTGGCCTCGACGAAGACGGTGAAGCCGTCGTCGAGCAGGGCGCGGGTGGTCTCTTCGAAGAGGACGGTCTGGCGCAGGTTGCGGTACCAGTAGTCGGCGTCGAGGGTGGCGGTGTCGACGGGGGCGCCGACGACCGTGGAGTAGAAGGAGACGTCGCAGGAGCGGGGGGTCACGGCGGCGAGGGCCTCGCGGACCTCGTCGCGGATCTCCTCGACGAAGACGGAGTGCGAGGCGTAGTCGACGGGGATCTTGCGGGCCTGCACCTCGTTGGCTTCGAGGTGGGCGTACAGCTCGTCGAGGTCTTCGGGGTGGCCGCAGACCACGACCGAGGTGGGGCTGTTGACGACGGCGAGCTGGAGGCGGCCGTCCCAGCGGGCGATGAGTTCGCGGACCTCGGTGGAGGGCAGGCGTACGGACATCATGCCGCCGCGGCCGGCCAGCCCCGACCGGATGATCTTGCTGCGGAGGGCGACGACGCGGGCGCCGTCCTCCAGGGACAGGGCGCCGGCGACGGTGGCCGCCGCGATCTCGCCCTGCGAGTGGCCGACGACGGCAGCCGGTTCGACGCCGAAGGAGCGCCAGAGCTCGGTGAGCGAGACCATGACGGCCCACAGCACCGGCTGGACGACGTCGACCTCGTCGTAGGTGGGGGCGCCGGGCGCGCCGCGCACGACGTCGAGCAGGTTCCAGTCGGTGAAGGGGGCGAGGGCGTCCGCGCAGGCGCGCATCCGGTCGGCGAACACCGGTGCGGAGTCGAGGAGTTCGACTGCCATGCCGATCCACTGCGAGCCCTGGCCGGGGAAGACGAACGCGACCTGCGGGGAGCTGGAGGCGGTGCCGCGGACCAGGTGGGGGGCCTTGCCTGCGTCGGCCAGGGCGTCGAGGCCGGCCAGCAGGGCGCCGCGGCCGTCGCCGAGGACGACGGCGCGGTGCTCGAAGGCGGTGCGGCGGCTCATCAGCGCGTGGCCGATGTCCTGCGGGTCCTCCTGCTCGCCGCGGTCGCGGACGAACGCGGCGAGCTTCTCGGCCTGCCCGCGCAGGGCCTGGGCGCTGCGCGCGGAGACGAGGTACGGAAGGACCGGGGAGGCGACGACGGGGGCCTCGGGGGCCCGGTCGGTGTCCGCGGCGACGGGCTCGGGCTCGGGCGCCTCCTGGAGGATGATGTGGGCGTTGGTGCCGCTGAGGCCGAACGCGGAGACACCGGCGGTGCGGACGTGGTCCTCGGCCTTCGGCCAGGGCTCGGCCTCGGTCAGCAGGGTGACGTGGCCGGCGGTCCAGTCGACGTGGCTGGAGGGCTCGGAGACGTGCAGGGTGCGGGGCATGAGGCCGTTGCGGATCGCCATGACCGTCTTGATGACGCCGCCGACACCGGCGGCGCCCTGGGCGTGACCGATGTTCGACTTGAACGAGCCGAGCCGCAGCGGGCGCTGGGCGGTGTGGTCCTGGCCGTAGGTGGCGAGCAGGGCCTGCGCCTCGATCGGGTCGCCCAGGGTGGTGCCGGTGCCGTGGGCCTCGACGAGGTCGACGTGGGAACCGGGTATCTGGGCGTTGGCGAGCGCCTGGCGGATCACCTTCTGTTGGGCGGGGCCGTTGGGCGCGGTCAGGCCGTTCGACGCGCCGTCCTGGTTGATCGCGGAGCCCTGGATCACCGCGAGGACCTCGTGCCCGTTGCGGCGGGCGTCACAGAGGCGTTCGAGGAGCACCACGGCGGCACCCTCGGCCCAGCCGGTGCCGTCGGCCGAGTCGGAGAACGCCCTGCAGCGCCCGTCGGGCGACAGGCCCTTCTGCTTGCTGAACGCGACGTAGGGGGAAGCGGTGGACATGACCATCACGCCGCCGGCGAGGGCGAGCGTGCACTCGTTCTGGCGCAGCGCCTGCGCGGCGAGGTGGATGGCCACCAAGGAGGACGAGCAGGCGGTGTCGACGGTGAAGGAGGGGCCTTCCAGCCCCAGGGTGTACGAGACCCGGCCGGAGATCACGGACGCGGCGCGGGAGGTCGCCATGAACGCCTCGACGGCCTCCGGGACGCCCTCCTCGTAGTCGCCGTAGTCCTGGATGCCCGAGCCCATGTAGACGCCGACCTGGCTGCCGCGCAGGGTCTCCGGGTCGATGCCGGCGCGCTCGAAGGCCTCCCAGGCCACTTCGAGGGTGAGGCGCTGCTGCGGGTCGGTGCCCTCCGCCTCCAGCGGGCTGAGCCCGAAGAAGCCGGGGTCGAACATGCCGGCGTCTTCCAGGAAGCCGCCCTGGTGGACGTAGCTCGCCCCGGGGGCGTCGGGGTTCGGATCCATCAGGGCTTCGAGGTCCCAGCCGCGGTCGGTGGGCATGCCCGTCACGGCGTCGCGGCCCTCGGCCACCAGCTGCCACAGTTCTTCCGGCGTGGTGATCCCGCCGGGGTAGCGGCAGCTCATGGCCACGATCGCGATCGGCTCCCGCGCCTGAGCCTCGACGTCCTGGAGCCGCTGCCGGGTCTGGTGCAGATCGGCCGTGACTTTCTTCAGGTAGTCGAGGATCTTCTCGTCATTTGCCATGTCGGGTCCCACCGAGTCCTTTTGATGAATGTGTCGGCAACGTGCTCGGTCAGGCCAGGCCGAGTTCTCTGTCGATGAAGGCGAGGACGTCGTCCGCCGAGGCGGATTCGAGCTGGTCGCGGACGTTTTCGCCGGTTCCCTGGAGGTCGGTGAGCCTGCCGACCAGGGTCTGGAGCCGCGAGGTGATGCGGCTGGCGCGGATCTGCTCGATGTCCAGGGAGGCGGCGAGTTTCTCGAAGCGGTCCAGTTCGGTCAGGACGTCGGCCGGGCCCGCGTCGCCGTCCTGGAACAGCTCGGTGTGCAGGAACGCAGCGAGCGCGGCGGGGGTCGCGTAGTCGAAGACCATGGTGCTGGGGAGGTTCGCGCCGGTCGCCTCGCTGAGCCGGGCGCGCAGTTCGACCGCGGCGACGGAGTCGAAGCCGAGGTCCTCGAAGGCGCGGGTCGGTTCGAGCTCCGCCGGGGAGTCGTAGCCGAGCAGCGCGGCGACCTTGCCGCGGACCAGGTCGAGCAGGGCGCGGGTGCGTTCCGCCGCCGGCTTGCCGGCCAGTTCGGCCACCAGGGCGGTGCCGCCGCCGGCCGCTGCCGGGGCGGCGGCTGCGTCGAGGATCGCACGTACGTCGGGCAGTGCGTCCAGCAGCGGGCGGGGCCGGGCCAACGTGTACGTCGGGACGAAGCGTTCCCAGTCGAACTCGGCGACCACGAGGTGGCTTTCGTCGTGCTCGACGACCTGGCGCAGGGCGCCGACCGCGATGGAGGGCTTCATGGCGGGCGCGCCGATGCGGCGCATCATGGCGCTCAGCTCGGCGTCGACCATGCCGCCGTCCCAGGAGCTCCAGGCCACGGAGGTCACCGTGCGGCCCTGGGCGCGCCGCCGGTGCGCGAGGCCGTCGAGGTGGGCGTTGGCCGCGGCGTAGGCGCTCTGTCCGGCGCTGCCCCACACGGCGGCGCCGGAGGAGAAGAGGACGAACGCGTCCAGCGGCCGGTCGGCGAGCAGTTCGTCGAGGAGGACGGCTCCGGCGACCTTGGCGTGGCCCACCTCGGCGAACTCTTCGAGGGTGAGGTCGGCGAGCGGGGCGATGCGCTGCATCGCCCCGGCGGCGTGGACGACGGCGGTGAGCGGCTGGTCCTCGGGTACGGAGTCCAGGACGCGGGTCAGGGAGGCCCGGTCGGTGACGTCGCAGGCCTCGATGGTCACGCGGGCACCGAGGGCGGCCAGTTCGGCCACCAGTTCGTCCGTGCCGGCGGCGGCGCTGCCGCGGCGGCTGGTCAGTAGGAGGTGCTGCGCCCCTTCGGCGGCGAACGTGCGGGCCACGTGGGCGCCGAGGCCGCCGGTTCCGCCCGTGATGAGGACGGTGCCGTGCGGCTGCCACGTGCGCCGGGGTGCCCGGCCGGCGAGGGGGGCGCGCACGAGGCGGCGTACGAAGACGCCCTGCGGGCGGATCGCGACCGCGTCCTCGCCCGAGGCGCCGGTGAGCAGGGAGCACAGGTGCCGTGCGCTGCCCGCGTCGAGGTCGGCGGGCAGGTCGACGATGCCGCCCCAGGTCTGCGGGAGGTCGAGGGCGAGGCCGCCGGCCAGACCCCACAGGGGGGTCTGTGCGACGTCCGTGACCTCGTGGGAGCCGGCCACGGCCGCCGCCCCGGAGGTGGCCACCCACAGGGGGGCGGTGAGGTGGGCGTCGCCGTGCGCCTGCACCAGGGTGATCGTGGCCGCCAGGCCCCGGGTGAGGGTGGGGTGCGTGGGGTGGGGCCGCTGGTCGAGGGAGAGCAGCGACAGCACCCCGGCTGCGGTGTGCGTGCGGAGGGTGTCGGCGAGGCGGGCGCGGTCCTGCCCGTCCACCTCGATGGTCTCGGTGGTGGCGCCGCCGTCGGCGAGGGCGGTGAGCACGGCCGTGACCCGCGGGTCGGCGGCCGATTCGGGGCTCACGGCGACGAGCCAGGTGCCGCTCGGGGCCGCGGTGGGCGGGCCGTTCTGGGCGGGTTGCCAGACCACGCGGTAACGCCACGAGTCGAGGGTGTACGCGTCGTGGTGGCGACGGCGCCACTTCGACAGGGCCGGCAGCACTTCGTGCAGCGGTTCGGCGCCGATGTCGAGCCGGTCGGCCAGCGTGTCGACGTCGGCGTGTTCGACGGCCTCCCAGAAGGCGGTGTCGGCCGGGTCGGCCGCGGTGGTGGCGGGGCCGGCGGCGAGGAGGCCGGGGGTGGCCGGGACGCTGTCGGCCCAGAAGCTGCGGTGCTGGAAGGCGTACGTCGGCAGCGCCAGTCGGCGGGCCGGGCGGTCGGCGAAGAGGGCCTGCCAGTCCAGGGTGGCGCCGCGGGCGAACGCCCGGGCGACGGCGGCCAGCAGCGTGCGCTCCTCGTCGCGTCCGCGGCGCAGGGCGGGGGCGACGACGGCGGCTCCGGCCGTCAGCGAGTCGCCGGCCATCGGGGTGAGCGCGGCGTCGGGGCCCAGTTCGAGGAAGATGCGGACGCCGTCGGCTTCGAGGGAGCGCAGGGCGTCGCCGAAGCGGACCGCTTCGCGGACGTGGCGCACCCAGTAGTCGGCGCTCTGCAGTTCGCCGGGCTCGGCCGGCCTGCCCGTCAGGTTCGACACGACGGGGATGCGGGCCTCGTGCCAAGTCACGCTCTGCGCGACCTGTCGGAAGTCCTCCAGCATGGGGTCCATGAGCGGCGAGTGGAAGGCGTGGGAGACCCGCAGTTCCTTGGTCTTGCGGCCCTCGCGTGCGAAGTGGGCGGCGAGCGCGCGGACCGTGTCCTGCTCCCCGGAGACGACCACGGAGCGGGGGCCGTTGATCGCGGCGATGCCGACGCGTTCGGTGAGGTGGGGGCGGACCTCCTCCTCGGTGGCCTGGACGGCCGCCATGGCCCCGCCCGCGGGCAGGGCCTGCATGAGGCGACCGCGGGCGGTGACCAGGCGGGCGGCGTCGGCGAGGTCGAGGACGCCGGCGGCGTGGGCCGCGGTGATCTCGCCGATGGAGTGCCCGGCGAGCAGGTCCGGGCGCAGGCCCCAGGACCGGACGAGCCGGAACAGGGCCGTCTCGACGGCGAAGAGCGCGGGCTGGGCGTAGGCGGTGCGGTTCAGCAGGTCCTCGTCGGCGCCCCACATCACGTCCTTCAGCGGGGTGTCGAGGTGCGCGTCGACGGCGGCAGCGGCCTCGTCGAGGGCCTGCGCGAAGGCCGGGAAGGCGGCGTGCAGTGCGCGTCCCATGCCCAGGCGCTGGGCGCCCTGGCCGGAGAAGAGGAAGGCGGTACGGACGTCGGGTTCGGCGAGGTCCCGGGCGGCGCCGCCCGGGACCTCGCCCTCCGCGAGGGCGGTGAGCCCGCGGACCAGCTCCTCGCGGTCCGCGGCGAGGAGGACGGCCCGCTGCTCCAGCGCCGCGCGGGTGGTGGCCAGCGAGAAGCCGAGGTCGCGTACGGGTGTCGCGTCGCCGGACGCGTCCCGGGCGGCCAGGTGGTCCAGCAGGTTGGCGGCCTGGGCTCGCAGGGCGTCGGCGGTCTTCGCCGACAGCGGCAGGAGCGCCGGGGTCGCGGCGTCCGGGGCGGCGCCGGCGGCGTCCTGCGCGGAGCCGTCCAGCGCGGGGGCGGTGTCCTCGGACGGGGTGGGGTCCTCGGCGGGGGCGGACTCGATGATGACGTGCGCGTTGGTACCGCTGAGGCCGAAGGCGGAGACGGCGGCCCGCCGCGGACGTCCGTGGTCGGGCCAGGCGACGGCCTCGGTGAGCAGCCTGATGTTGCCGGCCGACCAGTCCACCTTGGGGGTCGGCTCGTCGACGTGCAGGGTCTTGGGCAGGATGCCGTGGCGGATCGCCTCGACCATCTTGATGACGCCGCCGACTCCGGCGGCGGCCTGCGCGTGGCCGATGTTCGACTTGATGGAGCCCAGCCACAGCGGCCGGTCCGCCGGGCGGCCCTTGCCGTAGGTGGCCAGCAGCGCCTGCGCCTCGATCGGGTCGCCCAGGGTGGTGCCCGTACCGTGCGCCTCTACGGCGTCTACCTGGTCGGCGGTGAGCTGCGCGCCGGCCAGGGCCTGCTCGATCAGCCGCTGCTGGGAGGGGCCGTTGGGGGCGGTGATGCCGTTGGACGCGCCGTCCTGGTTGATGGCGCTGCCGCGGACGACGGCGAGCACGGGGTGGCCGTTGCGCCGGGCGTCGGAGAGCCGTTCGACGACGAGCATGCCGACGCCCTCGCCCCAGCCGGTGCCGTCTGCGCCCGCGGCGAAGGACTTGCAGCGGCCGTTGGGGGCGAGGCCGCGTTCCTGGCTGAAGCCGACGAAGGAGGTGGGCGTCGCCATCACGGTCACGCCGCCGGCCAGGGCGAGGCTGCATTCGCCTGCGCGCAGGGCCTTGATCGCCCAGTGGAGGGCGACCAGCGACGAGGAGCAGGCCGTGTCCACGGTGACCGCGGGGCCCTCCAGGCCGAGGGTGTAGGAGATCCGGCCGGAGGCGATGCTGCCGAGGCCGCCGATCCCGCCGTCGGAGGGGTAGTCGTGGTAGACGACGCCCGCGTAGACGCCGGTGCGGCTGCCGCGCAGGGAGAGCGGGTCGATGGTGGCGCGTTCGAGGGCTTCCCAAGAGGTCTCCAGCAGCAGGCGCTGTTGGGGGTCGGTCTCCCGCGCCTCCTTGGGGCTGATCTTGAAGAAGTCGGCGTCGAAGCGGTCGGCGTCGTGCAGGAAGCCGCCTTCGCGGGCGTACGACTTCCCGGGCGTCCCCGGCTCCGGGTCGTACAGCCCGTCGACGTCCCAGCCGCGGTTGAGGGGGAAGCCGGTGATGCCGTCGCTGCCGGAGGCCACCAACTCCCACAGGTCCTCGGGGGAGACGATCCCGCCGGGGTAGCGGCAGCTCATCCCGACGATCGCGATCGGCTCGTGCTCGCGGGCCTCGGCCTCCCGCAGGCGCCTCTTGGCGCTCTGCAGGTCGGCGGTGGCGCGCTTGAGGTAGTCGCGGAGCTTGTCCTGGTCAGGCATCTGAAGTCAACCAATCTGAAGCCAACTGTGGATCGCGGCGGTTGGGGTCGTGGCGGGTCAGAGCCCGAGCTCCCGGTCCAGTGCCTCGAACAGTTCGTCGTCGGTGACCGCCTCGAAGTCCTGCTCCAGGTCGGTCGGTTCGGTGGTGCGCGTGTCCTGCCAGCGGCGCAGTACCGCTTCGAGCCGGGCGGTGATCCGGGCCGGGTCGGCGGCGTCGCCGGCGACGGCCGCGAGGGCCGCGTCCAACTGGTCCAAGGCCGCGCCCAGGGCCTGGGTTCCGTCGTTGTCGTCGGGCTGGATCGCGGAGCCCAGGTAGCCGGCCACGGCCCGCGAGGTCGGGAAGTCGAACGCGAGGCTCGCCGGGAGCGCCAGCCCGGTGGCCGTGCCCAGTCGGCTGCGCAGTTCGACCACGGCCAGCGAGTCGAAGCCGAGCTCCTGGAAGGACTGGTCGGCGGCCACGGCGTCGGCCGCCGCGTGGCCGAGCAGTCCGGAGACGTGCGTGCGCACCACGTCCAGGAGCACCCGGTCGCGGTCCTCCGCGTCCAGGCCGGTCAGCCGGCGCCGCAGCTGGTCGGCCTCGTCGGCGCCGCCGCGGCCCTGCCGGCCGCCGGGGGTCCGTACGAACCCGGACAGCACGGCCGGCACCCGGACGGTGGCCGAGCGCAGGGTCGCCCGGTCGAGGTCGAGGGCGACCAGGTCCGCCCCGTCGGTGCGCAGCGCGTCGTCGAGCAGGGCCGGTCCGCGGTCGGCGGGCAGGGCGGGCAGACCGAGCGAGGCCAGCAGGTTCCGCTGGTCCGCGGGCTCGGCGGCGCTCTCCCACGGCCCGAGGGCGAGGGCGGTGGCGGCGAGTCCGAGGGTGCGGCGGTGCCGGGCGAGCGCGGCGAGGAACGTGGCCGCGGCGGCCCGGGCGGCCCGTCCGGCGCCGTGCATCAGCCCGGCGGAGGAGGACAGCAGCAGGAAAGTCGCGAGGCGGTCGTCCCGGGTGAGCTCGTGCAGGTTCCAGGCCGCGTCGACGGTGCGTCGCAGCACGGCGTCCAGGTCGCTGCCGGTTGCGGGGTCGGCGAGGGCGGCGGCGGCCGGCGCGTCGGTGTCGGCGTGCACCACCGCGACGAGCGGGTGCTCGGCGGGGATACCGGACAGCAGGGCCGCCAGGGCCGTGCGGTCCGCGGGGTCGCAGTCGGCGACCACCGTCCGCACCTGGAGGTCCGCCAAGTCTGCGAGGTCCGCCGGGAGGTCCGCGTCGTGCGGCTCCGCGCCCGCGGCGCCCGGAGTACGGGTCAGCAGCAGGCGGGTGACGCCGTACTCGGTCACCAGGCGGCGTGCCGCGGCGGCGCCGGCGGCGCTCGTGGCGCCGACGACCAGGGCCGTGCCGGCCGCCGGCGACGGCCCGTCGCCCTGCGGGGCGGGCGCCTTGACCAGCCGGGGCACGAGGACGGTGCCGGCGCGGATCGCGAACTCGGTGAGGCCGCTGCCGAGGGCCGCGGGCAGCGCCTGCCGGGAGGCCTCGGTGTCGTCGAGGTCGGCCAGGACGAACCGGCCCGGGTGCTCGCTCTGGGCGGCCCGTACCAGACCCCAGACCGGGGCCTGGGCGAGGTCGACGCCCTGGTCGTCGCGGACCGCGACGGCGCCGCGGGTGACGATGGTCAAGGGCGCGGTGGACGGCTGTTCCTCGGAGAGCCACTGCGTCAGCCGGGTCAGCGTCGCCCGGGCCACGGCGCCGGCCCGGGCGGCCGGGTCGACCCCGGCTCCGGGCCCGGACCGGGCGGACCCGTCGGGTGCCGGGCACTCGAACAGGGCGAGGGCCTCCTGCGGTACGGCGGCGCCGGTGGGGGCCTGGCTCCAGGTCACCCGGTACAGGGCTCCGGCCGCCTCGCCGGTGCGCAGTTCGTCCGCCGATACGGTCCGCTGGGTGACGGCGCCCGCCGACAGGACGGGACGGCCGTTCTCGTCGGCCGCTTCGAGGGTGAGCGTGCCCTGTGGGTCCTGGGTGAGCCGGACCCGGAGGGCGGTGGCGCCCGTCCGGTGCACCTGGACGTCGGACCAGGAGGCCGTGGCCACCGGGGACCCGACCGCCGGGTCGGTGCCCGGGGTGTCGAGGCGGTCGAGGCGGTCGAGGTGCAGGGCGGCGTCGAGCAGTCCGGGATGCACCACGAAACGGTCGGCCACGCCGTCGCCGGAGCCTTCGGCGCCGGGCAGGGCGATCTCGGCGAACAGTTCGTCGCCGCGCCGCCAGGCCGCGCGAAGGCCCTGGAAGACGGGGCCGTACCCGTAGCCGCGGGCGAGCAGCCGCTCGTAGGCGTCGGCCACCGCGACCGGGGCGGCGCCTGCCGGCGGCCAGACCGACAGGTCGGCGGGAGCGGCGGCCCCTGCGGTGCGCTCGGTGAGGGTGCCTTCGGCGTGCAGGGTCCACGCGGCGTCCTGGCCGGCGTCGCCTTCCGCGGTGCGGGAGTACACGCTCACCGTGCGGTGGGCGTCCTCCCCGGGCGCCCCCACCACCACGTGGAGGGGGACACCGCCCTGTTCGGGCAACGGCAGCGGGGCGTGCAGCGTCAGACCGGCCAGCCGCTCGCAGCCGAACTCGGCCCCGGCGCGCAGGGCCAGTTCCACGAATCCGGTGGCCGGGAAGACCACCGTGCCCAGCAGGTCGTGGTCCTCCAGCCAGGGCTGGGCGGACCGCGCCGGGCGGCCGGTGAAGGTGCCCCCGCCCGTGCCGGGCGCGGGGACGACCGCGCTCAGCAGCGGGTGGTCCACGGCGTCGAGGCCGAGCGAACCGACGTCCCCGGCGTGGCGCTCGTCGAGGGCCCAGAAGCGGTCGCGCCGGAAGGCGTACGTCGGCAGGTCGATCCGCTGTGCGCCGCTGCCGGCGAAGAAGCCGTGCCAGTCGACCGGGACGCCGTGGGTGTGGGCCCGGGCCACGGCGATCACGAGGGTGTGCTCCTCGTCGCGGTCGCGACGCGACAGGGCGAGGAACGTCGCGCCCGTGGAGTCGGCGTCGGCGAGGCAGGCGGGCCCGAGGCCCGCGAGGACGGCGTCCGGGCCGACCTCGACGAAGGCGGTGGCACCGGCGTCGGCGAGGGCCCGCACGCCGTCGCAGAAGCGGACGGCCTGGCGGACGTGGCGGACCCAGTACTGCGGGTCGGCGATCTCCTCGGCGGTCATGATCCGACCGGTCACGTTCGAGACGAGCGGGACCTGCGGCCGGGCCACGGACAGTTCGGCGGCGACGGCGCCGAACTCGGCGAGCATCGGGTCCATCAGCGGCGAGTGGAAGGCGTGCGAGACACGCAGCCGGGAGGTCTTGCGGCCCTGGGCGGTGAAGTGGTCCGCGATCGCGCGGACGGCGTCCTCGGCGCCCGATACGACCACCGAGCGGGGGCCGTTGACCGCGCCGATGCTCACCGCGTCGGTCAGTAGCGGCAGGACCTCGTCCTCGGACGCCTCGACGGCCATCATGGCGCCGCCCGCCGGCAGGGCCTGCATCAGCCGGCCCCGGGCGGCCACCAGCTTCGCCGCGTCGGCCAGGGACAGTGCGCCGGACACGTGGGCGGCGACCAGTTCACCGATGGAGTGGCCGGCGAGGAAGTCCGGCCGGACACCCCAGGACTCCAGGAGCCGGAAGAGGGCGACTTCGAAGGCGAACAGCCCGGTCTGGGTGTAGACCGTGCGGCTGAGCTGCTCCTTCGCGTCCTCGCCCCAGACGACCTCGCGCAGGGGCCGGTCCAGGTGCCGGTCCAGCTCTGCCGTGGCGGCGTCGAAGGCTTCGGCGAACACCGGGTGGGCGGCGTGCAGTTCACGACCCATGCCGGGGCGCTGGGCGCCCTGCCCGGAGAACAGGAAGGCCGTGAGGGCGCCGGTACGGGCCCGGACGGCGGGCACGGCGGCGGGGGCTCCGTCCGCGAGCGCGGCCAGGGCCCGACGCGCCTGCTCGGGGTCGGTCGCGATCAGCGCGGCCCGGTGTTCCATGGCGGTGCGGGCCGTGGCCAGCGAGTAGCCGACGTCGTGCAGGGTCGCGGAGGGCCGGGCGTCCAAGTGCATCAGCAGGCGGCGGGCCTGGCGCTCCAGACCCTCGGCGTCCCGCGCGGACAGCAGCCACGGCACCGGACGGGGCGGGGCGGACTCCTGTACGGCGGCGACGTGCGCGGCGGACGCGGCGAGTGCCTCCGGCGCCTCGGGCGTCGCGGGGGTCGCGGGGGTCGCGGGGGCGTCGAGTACCGCGGGGGCTTCCAGGATGACGTGCGCGTTGGTGCCGCTGATGCCGAACGACGACACGGCGGCCCGGCGCGGTCGGTCCGACACGGGCCACGCGCGCGCCTCGTCGAGCAGCCGGACCGCGCCCGCCTCCCAGTCGACCTGGGGCGACGGCTCGTCCAGGTGCAGCGACTTCGGCATGACGCCGGCCCGGAGCGCCTGCACCATCTTGATCACTCCGGCGACGCCGGCGGCGGCCTGCGTGTGCCCGATGTTCGACTTGACGGACCCCAGCCACAGCGGTTCCGCGTCGCCGCGGTCCTGGCCGTACGTCGCGAGCAGTGCCTGCGCCTCGATGGGGTCGCCGAGGGTGGTGCCCGTACCGTGCGCCTCGACCAGGTCGACGTCGGCGGCCGACAGACCCGCGTTGGCGAGAGCCTGGCGGATGACCCGCTGCTGGGAGGGGCCGTTCGGCGCCATCAGCCCGTTGCTCGCGCCGTCCTGGTTGACGGCGCTGCCGCGCAGGACGGCGAGGACCCGGTGGCCGTTGCGGCGCGCGTCGGAGAGCCGCTCGACGACGAGGACACCGACGCCCTCGGACCATGCGGCGCCGTCGGCCGCGGCGGAGAACGACTTGCACCGGCCGTCCTTGGACAGGCCGCGCTGCCGCGAGAACTCCACGAACGTCTCCGTGGACGACATCACGGTCACGCCGCCGACGAGTGCCAGCGGGCATTCGCCGGAGCGCAGCGCCTGCGCCGCCAGGTGCAGGGCGACGAGCGAGGAGGAGCAGGCGGTGTCGACGGTCACGGACGGGCCTTCGAGGCCGAACGTGTAGGAGACGCGGCCCGAACCGAGCGAGCCGGCGGCGCTGTTGCCCGTGTAGTCGTGGTACATGATGCCGGCGAACACGCCGGTCGACGTGCCCTTCAGCGAGGTCTGGTCGATCGCCGCGCGCTCCAGTGCCTCCCATGCGACCTCCAGCAGCAGCCGGTGCTGCGGGTCCGTCGTCAGGGCGTCGTTGGGGCTCATGCCGAAGAAGGCGGGGTCGAACTCGTCGGCGTCGTGCAGGAAGCCGCCGTGGCGCACGTACACCTTGCCGGGGGTGCCCGGCTCGGGGTCGTACAGCCCGTCGAGGTCCCAGCCGCGGTTGACCGGGAACTCGGTGATCGCGTCGACCCCGTCCTCGACGAGGCTCCACAGCTCCTCGGGGGAGCGGACGCCGCCCGGGTAGCGGCACGCCATGCCGACGATGACGATCGGGTCGTCGTCGGCCGCCGTACCGGCCGTCCCCGCTGCGGTCGAGGTGCCCGCAGCGGCGGCGGACCCCGCGAGGAGCGCGTCGAGGTGCTCGGCGACCGCCTGGGCGCTGGGGTGGTCGAAGACGAGCGTCGGGGTCAGCCGCAACCCGGTCGCGGTGGTGAGTTGGTTGCGCAGTTCCAGCGCGGTGAGCGAGTCGAAGCCCAGCTCGTTGAAGGCGCGGTCCGGCCGGACCTCGACCGTGGAGGCGTGCCCCAGGATCGACGCCACTTGCGTACGGACGAGCTCCAGCAGGGCGCGGCGCCGCTCCTTGTCCGGCAGCGCGGCGAGCTCCTGGCCCGGCGTGGCGGTACGGTCGCCGGCGCGGGCCGCGGAGCGGGCCCTGCGGCGGACCAGGGCGGAGAACTGCGCGGGCAGCTCGTCCGCGGCGCGCAGGGCGGCGAGGTCGAGCGCGAGCGGCAGGAGCACGGGGTCGGCCGACGTGGTGGCGGCCTCGAAGAGGGCCAGTCCGTCGGCGGCGGAGAGCGCACCGATCCCGGAGCGGCGCATGCGCTGGAGGTCGGTGGCGTTCAGTTCCTCGGCCATGCCGTCGCCGCTGACCGAGCCGCCGTCGCCCTCGGTGGCCCACAGGCCCCAGGCCAACGACTGGCCGGGCAGCCCCTGTGCGCGGCGGTGGGCGGCGAGGGCGTCCAGGAAGGCGTTGCCCGCGGCGTAGTTGCCCTGACCGGGGTTGCCGAGGACGCCGGCGACCGAGGAGAACAGCACGAAGGCGGACAGGTCCTGGTCCCGCGTCAGCTGGTGGAGGTTCCAGGCGGCGTCGACCTTGGGGCGCAGCGCCTCGTCCAGCAGGGCCGGAGTGAGCGAGCCGATGGTGACGTCGCCGAGGACTCCGGCGAGGTGGACCACCGCGGACACCGGGTGCCGGGCGAGCAGGTCGCGCGCCGCGTCCGGGTCCGCCAGGTCGCAGGCGCTGAGGGTGACGTCGGCGCCCAGTTCGGTGAGTTCCGCGTGCAGGGCGGCGGCGCCGGGGGCCTGCGGGCCGCGGCGGCTGACCAGCAGGAGCTGGCGGGCTCCATGCTCGGTCACGAGGTGGCGGGCCACCAGGCGTCCCAGCGTGCCGGTGCCACCGGCAAGGAGGACGGCGCCGGGGGCGTCGAAGCGGAGCGCTTCCTTAGCCGCGGCGCCGGCCGGAGCAAGGGCCGCAGCGCCGGCCGGGGCGCCGGTGGTCGCGACGGCCGTCGCGCGGACCAGCCGCGGGGCGAGCAGCGCACCGCCGCGGACGACGACCTCGGGCTCGGCCGGGGCCAGGATCACGGTCGGGTCCACCGCGGTCTGCGCGGAGCCGGGTTCGAGGTCCGCGAGCACGATCCGGCCGGGGTTCTCGGCTTGGGCAGACCGCATCAGGCCCCGTACCGCCGCACCGGCCAGGTCCGTGACGGTCTCCCCGGGCGCGGCGACCGCGCCGCGGGTGACCACGAGCAGGCGGGACTCGGCGAACCGCTCGTCCGCGAGCCACTCCTGTACGACGCCCAGGGCGCGGGCCGTGGCCGCGTGCACCAGCGCGGGGGTGTCGCCGTCCGCCTCGCCGTCCGGGCCGACGGCCGGCGACGAGCCGTCGAAGACCAGGACGTCCGGCGCGGGCCGGGTGCGGTCGTCCGCCTCCCACGATCCCCAGGTCAGCGGGGCGGGGGCGGCGGCAGCAACGGGCACCGGCTGCAGCTCGACGGTGAACAGCGCCCCGTCCGGGGCGTGAGCGGTGGCCGCGGCGGGCACGGCGGCGGGCCGCGAGACCAGCGACTCGACGGAGAAGACCGGCAGGCCGTCCGCGTCGGCGCCGTCGAGCGTGATGCTGTCCGTGCCGGAGGGCGCGATCCGCACCCGCAGCTGCGTCGCGCCGACGGCGTGGAAGCGCACGCCCTTCCAGGCGAACGGCAGCAGGACGCCGGAATCGCCGTCCGGTCCCTCGTCCAGCAGCGAGCCGTGCAGGGCCGCGTCGAGGAGGGCGGGGTGGAGTCCGAAGAGGGTGGCGTCCTCGTGGGCCTGCTCGGGCAGTTCGACCTCGGCGAAGACCACGTCGTCTTGGCGCCAGGCGGCCTTGAGCCCCTGGAACACCGGCCCGTAGTGATATCCGCGCCCCTGGAGCAGCTCGTACGCGTCGCCCACGGGCACCTCAGTGGCGCCGGCCGGCGGCCAGGCGGTGAGGTCGGCGTTGACGGTGGCGGGTGCGGCGGTGAGGAGGCCTTCGGCGTGCAGCAGCCACGGGGTGTCGGGGAGGGTGTCCTGGGGCCGGGAGTGGATGAGTACGGTCCGCC
>NZ_JBEXQA010000051.1:0-27193 GCF_040612395.1 Streptomyces sp. NPDC006430 | reverse complement strand
GCAGGTGATCAGGGTTCGAAGCGGTAGCCCATGCCCGGCTCGGTGATCAAATACCGGGGGTGCGAGGGGTCCGCTTCCAGTTTGCGCCGTAGCTGGGCCATGTAGACCCGCAGGTAGTTGGTGTTCTCCCCGTAGGTCGGCCCCCAGACTTCCAGCAGGAGCTGACTCTGCGTGATCAGCTGTCCTGGATGGGTGATGAGGATTTCCAGCAGGTGCCATTCGGTCGGCGTCAGCCGCACGGTGCGCTCACCTCGGCGTGCCCTCTTCGCCACCAGGTCGATGCTGAATTCGTCGGTCGTGACGACGGAGACCTCGTTGGTCCGGGACGCAGCGGGGGCCTTCTGCCTGCGGGTGGCTGCTCTCAGTCGTGCGAGCAGCTCGTCCATGCTGAACGGCTTCGTCACGTAGTCGTCCGCGCCGGCATCCAGTGCCCGGACCTTCTCCTCCGAGGTCTGCCGGGCCGACAGGACCAGGATCGGCGCTCTGCTCCAGCCGCGTAGGTTCCTGATCACCTCGGCGCCGTCCATGTCCGGCAGACCAAGGTCCAGCAGGATCACGTCGGGCCGGCGTGCGGCGGCGAGCCGCAGCGCGTCGGCGCCGGTGCCGGCTGCCTGGACCTCGTACCTTCGGGCCTGAAGATTGATCTTGAGCGCGCGGACGAGCTGGGGGTCGTCCTCCACCACGAGCACCCGGATCATGGGGTGTGCAGCCTTTCCTTCGGTGCGGGCACGGTGGAGCCGGCGGGGCACGAGGCCGTATCCCGCCGGCTCAGGGTCCGTGAGGTATGGATCATTAAAGACCGGTCAGGGCCTTGAGCGCGATGTTGAGCTGGAGGACGTTGACGCGCGGTTCGCCCATGAAGCCGAGGGTGCGCCCGGTGGTGTGGTCGGCGACGAGCTTCTCGACCTGCTTGACGTCGAGCTTGTTCTGCTCGGCGACACGGTGGACCTGGAGCTCGGCGTACTCGGGGGAGATGTTCGGGTCGAGGCCGGAGCCGGAGGAGGTAACGGCATCGGCCGGCACGTCCTCGGGCTTGACCTGGTAGGAGGCCGTGGAATTGTCGGCGATGACGGCGTCCTTGGCGGCGACAACCTGGGCGCAGAGCGTGCCTTCCTCCGCCTTGTCCGTGCACTTGCCATCGATGGCGCCGTTGTCGGCGGAGCGGTTGGTGGCGCCCGAGAGGATCAGCGAGTACTGGGTGTTGACGCTGTTGCTGCCCAAGCCGTTGGAGGGGCGGGGCTGGAACCACTTGAGGTCCGGGCGCGCGGCTTCCTCGGCGTCGTTCGGGTCCTTCTTCGGCAGGTTGTAGCTCTGCCCGATGAGGGAGGAGCCGACGACCTGGCCGCTCTTGTCCTTGATCTCGGAGCCGTTGGCCTTGTCGTTGAACAGGGCCTGGGCGATGCCGGTTACGGCCAGCGGGTAGATGACCCCGCAGATGACCGTCAGAACGAGCAGGGCCCGCAGGCCCGCGCCGATCAGGCGCGCCGTGTTGCCTACAGAGTTGTTCATGACGGATCAACCGATTCCGGGGATGAGGGAGATGAGCATGTCGATGAGCTTGATGCCGATGAACGGGGCGATCAGACCGCCGAGTCCGTAGAGGCCGAGGTTGCGGCGGAGCATCTTGTCGGCGCTGGTCGGCCGGTACTGGACGCCCTTGAGGGCGAGCGGTACGAGGGCGATGATGATCAGCGCGTTGAAGATGACGGCGGAGAGGATCGCCGACTCGGGGGAGGACAGGCCCATGATGTTGAGCTTGTCCAGGCCCGGGTAGACCACGGCGAACATGGCCGGGATGATCGCGAAGTACTTCGCGACGTCGTTGGCGATGGAGAACGTGGTGAGCGCGCCTCGGGTGATGAGGAGCTGCTTGCCGATCTCGACGATCTCGATGAGCTTGGTGGGGTTGGAGTCCAGGTCCACCATGTTCCCGGCCTCCTTGGCGGCCGAGGTTCCCGTGTTCATCGCGACGCCTACGTCGGCCTGCGCGAGCGCCGGGGCGTCGTTCGTACCGTCGCCCGTCATCGCGACGAGCTTGCCGCCGGCCTGCTCCCGCTTGATGAGGGCCATCTTGTCCTCGGGAGTGGCCTCGGCGAGGAAGTCGTCGACGCCCGCTTCTTCGGCGATGGCCTTGGCGGTGAGCGGGTTGTCGCCGGTGATCATGACGGTCTTGATGCCCATGCGGCGCAGTTCGTCGAACCGCTCGCGCATGCCCTCCTTGACGACGTCCTTGAGGTGGATGACGCCCAGGACGCGGGCGCCCTTCTCATCGTGGACCGCGACCAGCAGTGGAGTGCCGCCCGCCTGTGAGATCGAGTCCGCGAGCGAGCCGGCTTCCTCGGTGACCTGTCCGCCTTGCTCCTTGACCCAGGTGATGACGGATCCGGCAGCGCCCTTGCGGGTCTGCTTGCCGTCGACGTCCACGCCCGACATGCGGGTCTGGGCGGTGAAGGCGATCCACTCGGCGTGCGACAGCTCGCCCTGGTGGCGCTCGCGCAGCCCGTACTTCTCCTTCGCGAGGACCACGATGGAGCGGCCCTCGGGGGTCTCGTCCGCGAGGGAGGAGAGCTGGGCGGCGTCGGCGAGCTCGGCCTCGGTGGTGCCCTTGACGGGGACGAACTCGGAGGCCTGGCGGTTGCCGAGGGTGATGGTGCCGGTCTTGTCGAGCAGGAGGGTGGAGACGTCGCCTGCGGCTTCGAC
This sequence comes from Streptomyces sp. NPDC006430, assembly GCF_040612395.1. Taxonomy (NCBI): domain Bacteria; kingdom Bacillati; phylum Actinomycetota; class Actinomycetes; order Kitasatosporales; family Streptomycetaceae; genus Streptomyces; species Streptomyces sp. NPDC006430. The sequence continues at coordinate 24,493 of NZ_JBEXQA010000051.1, read as the reverse complement.
GGCCCGGCCGGACATGGCCAGGACGTTGCGCTGGACGAGGCGGTCCATGCCGGCGATGCCGATGGCGGACAGCAGCGCGCCGATCGTCGTCGGGATGAGGCAGACCAGCAGTGCGGTGAGCACGATCATGGACTGCTTGGCGCCGGCATAGATCGCGAACGGCTGGAGCGTGACGACCGCGAGCAGGAAGACGATGGTGAGGGACGCGAGAAGGATGTTCAGCGCGATCTCGTTGGGGGTCTTCTGCCGGGCCGCGCCCTCGACCAGGGCGATCATCCGGTCGATGAATGTCTCACCCGGCTTCGTCGTGATCTTGATGACGATCCGGTCGGAGAGGACCTTGGTGCCGCCGGTCACGGCCGAGCGGTCGCCGCCCGACTCGCGGATCACCGGCGCCGACTCGCCCGTGATGGCGGACTCGTCCACCGACGCCACGCCCTCGACGACGTCACCGTCGCCGGGGATGACATCGCCGGCCTCGCAGACGACGAGGTCGCCGATCCTCAGCTCGGTGCCCGGTACGGACTCCTCGCCGCCGTCCTTGGTCAGGCGGCGGGCGACGGAGTCGGTCTTGGCCTTGCGCAGGGTGTCGGCCTGGGCCTTGCCGCGGCCCTCGGCCACGGCCTCGGCGAGGTTGGCAAAGATCGTGGTCAGCCACAGCCAGGCCGTGATGGCCCAGCCGAACCAATCGGTGGGGTCCTTCAGCGCGAGGACGGTCGTCACGACCGATCCGATCAGGACCACGAACATGACCGGCGACTTGATCATGACCCGGGGGTCGAGCTTGCGCACCGCGTCCGGGAAGGACTTCAGCAGCTGCCTGGGGTCGAAGAGGCCGCCGCCCACGCGTCCGGCCCCCGGCTTGTGGCCGGTGGGCACATCCTGGTGCGGAGCCCTGGTGGGTGTGGCGGTGCTCATGATGCGAGCCCTTCGGCGAGCGGTCCCAGCGCCAGGGCCGGGAAGTAGGTCAGACCGGTGATGATGAGGATCGTGCCGACGAGCAGGCCCGCGTAGAGCGGCTTGTCCGTACGGAGCGTGCCCGCCGTCTCCGGGACGGGCTTCTGCTCGGCGAGCGAGCCGGCCAGCGCCAGGACGAACACCATGGGCAGGAAACGGCCGAGCAGCATCGCGATGCCGATGGTGCTGTTGAACCACTGGGTGTCGGCGTTCAGGCCGGCGAAAGCGGAGCCGTTGTTGTTGGCGCCCGAGGTGTAGGCGTACAGCACCTCGGAGAACCCGTGCGCCCCGGAGTTCAGCATCGAGTGCGGCGGGGTCGGCAGGGCCATCGCCGCGGCGGTGAAGCACAGCACGAGGGCGGGGGTGATGAGGATGTAGCAGGCGGCGAACTTGATCTCGCGGGTGCCGATCTTCTTGCCCAGGTACTCGGGGGTGCGGCCGACCATCAGACCGGCGATGAACACCGCGATGATCGCCATGATCAGCATGCCGTAGAGACCCGAACCGACGCCGCCGGGCGCGATCTCGCCGAGCTGCATGCCCAGCAGCTGGATGCCGCCGCCGAAGCCGGTGAAGGAGGAGTGGAAGGAGTTGACCGCACCGGTCGAGGTCAGCGTGGTCGCGACCGAGAAGATCGCGGAGGCACCAATGCCGAAGCGGGTCTCCTTGCCCTCCATCGCGCCGCCGGAGACCTCGAAGGCCGGGCCCTTACCCGCGAACTCGGTCCACATCATCAGAGCGGTGAAACCGAGCCAGATGATCGCCATCGCCGCGAGGATCGCGTAGCCCTGGCGCAGGTTTCCGACCATGCGGCCGAAGGTCCGGGTCAGCGCGAACGGGATGACCAGGATCAGGAAGATCTCGAACAGGTTCGAGAACGGGTTGGGGTTCTCGAAGGGGTGGGCCGAGTTGGCGTTGAAGTAACCGCCGCCGTTGGTGCCCAGCTCCTTGATGACCTCCTGCGAGGCCACCGCGCCGCCGTTCCACTGCTGCGTGCCGCCCATGAACTGGCCGACCTCGTGGATGCCGGCGAAGTTCTGGATGGCGCCGCAGGCGACCAGGACGATCGCGCCGAGGACGGCAATGGGAAGCAGGATGCGGACGGTGCCGCGGACCAGGTCGGCCCAGAAGTTGCCGAGCTCGCCGGTACGGGAGCGCGCGAAGCCCCGTACGAGGGCGACGGCGACGGCCATGCCGACCGCGGCCGAGACGAAGTTCTGCACCGCCAGGCCGCCGGTCTGCACGACGTGGCCCATGGCCTGCTCGCCGTAGTACGACTGCCAGTTGGTGTTCGCCACGAAGGACGCGGCGGTGTTGAACGCCTGGTCGGGGTCGATGGCCTGGAAGCCCAGGGAGCCGGGCAGGATGCCCTGGGCGCGCTGGAGGGCGTAGAGGAAGAGGACGCTCACGGCGGAGAAGGCGAGGACGGCGCGCAGGTAGGCGGGCCAGCGCATCTCGGCGGTGGGGTTGGCGCCGATGGCCTTGTAGATCCACTTCTCCGGCTTGTAGTGCTTCTCGGAGGAGTAGACGCGGGCCATGTAGTCGCCCAGCGGGCGGTAGGCCAGCGCGAGCGCGGCGATCAGCGCGAGGAGCTGGAGCACACCAGCGATTTCGGGGCTCATATCAGTACTCAGAACCTCTCCGGCTTTACGAGGGCGAGGACGAGGTATCCGAGCAGGGAGACGGCCACCACGAGGCCGATGATGTTTTCGGCGTTCACAGCTTGGTCACCCCCCGGGCGATGAGAGCCACCAGCGCGAACACCGCGATCGTGGTGACGACGAAGGCCAGATCGGCCACCGTGAGCTCCTGGATGAAGAGGAAGAGATGAATCGGCCAGATGGCCGATGACGAGATAACCGTGTCTTCACCCCGGCGTTAAGACACCTTGACGGGGTCTATACGGGCACCCGGGAACTCTTAACGAGGCTCTTACGCGGTAGGTCGGTGAGCGGCGCGTCAGGCCTGGTGGGAGAGGTCGGCGGTGTCCAGTGCAGCGCCGGCCTGTGCGGCCATCGAGACCGCCACCAGGCGGGCCTCCTCGGGGGGCAGGGGGCGGCCGGGGAACGGGTCGAGGAGGAAGCGGCCGTAGTAGTGCCCACCGCCGACGACCCTCAGCTCGGTTTCGACGTCCGGTGGCCAGACCGTGTACTCCGTGATCCGGTCCCCGTGGCGGAGCCACAGGCTGCCGTCGTGCTCCAGCCGGGGCCGGTGGCCCATCAGGGTGCCGTACTCGAAGCGGCAGCCGCGTAGCCGCAGCAGGCCCACGAGCTCCCGGCGGACGTGCTCGACCACCGCATCCGGCGAGGCGCCGTCCTCGGCCAGACGGGCGGCCGCCCGGAGACTGGACAGATGCGCGGCATCGGTGACCACGGCCGAGTGCAGTGTGCGCGCGCGTACGGCCAGCTGGCCGACGATCAGGCCGACGACCAGCAGGAGGACGGCCGTCTGGATCTCGTCACGGTCGGAGATGGTGAATTGCCGGTAGGGCTTGGTGAGGAAGAAGTCGTACCAGGCGGCCGCGGAGAGCGCGGCCAGCGCACCGGCGGCCCGCGTGCCCGAGGTGGCGACCGCGACGACCGTGACGACCATGATCAGGGCCTCGTTCGTCGCGGAAAGAGCCGTACGGAAGGGAACGAGCGCGAGCGCGACGAGGAAGGGTGCCATGAGGGCCGCGAAGAGCGCGGCACGGTCGTGGAAACGGAACCCGGACATGTGATGCCTCCGGTCCGGACAGGGCGATCCTGACTCAGAACCTCTCGGGCTTGATCAGGGCGGTCACCAGATAGCCGAGCAGGGCGAGGGCGATGATGAGCCCGACCACGTTCTCTGCGTTCATTGGCACGTCTCCTTGGAAGGCATCGGGCGTGTGTCGCCCCCTTCAAGCATGGCCCCGGGCGACGGGGGGAGCCACGCGCCCTGGCGCGGTCTTGACGCACCCCTTACGACTTTCCGCCCCCGGCGTCAGGAGCGCGTGAAGAGTGCGGCACCCGCCGTATGGGTCTCGCCAAGAGCACTGGTCATCCTGCCGGGGCGTCCCGACGCTGGCCTCACTTTGCCCAACGGAGGAACAGCGAAGATGTCCACAAGCATGGGAAAGCCGGCAGCCGCGGGACGGGCTCTCGGCACGGAGGAGCCTCCTGATACCGGCGTGGCGACGCCCGTGGCGGTGACCGGGGAGCGGCACAAGCTGACCGCGCTGCAGGCACTCGCCGCGCTGTCACTCGACGCCATGGCGTCCGTGGCGTACGGGCCGGAGTCGATCGTGCTGGTGCTGGCGGCGGCCGGCGCGTACGGGAACAGCACCCCGCTCCCGAGGATCGGCAGGCAGCCGAAGCACTGCGGCGGGACTGGGAGTTGTGGAAGCCCGGCGTGGAGCTGATCGAGCTCTCCTCGCAGACCCGGTCCCTCGGACGTCCGGTGTCAGGCTACGTGCGCGAGCTGACGCGGACCCACCCGGAAACCCAGGTCACCGTGCTCATCCCGGAGACCGAACCGGCCCGCCTGTGGCAGCGGCTGCTCCAGAACCAGCGTGGCTCGGTCGTCGCCCACGCCGTCCGGCGGGACACCGACGCGGTGATCTGCCGACTGCGTTTCCGCGTCACGTCCGAGGCTCGTTGACGCACCCTTGACGGCGGTTTGACGCGACCCGTACGCCGCCGTCAAGACGGTGCCAATTCCCCTGCCGGAAAGGGGATCCCATGACCAACAGGCAGTAATTTCATGCCTGTTGCGCTGCCGGGGGTCTTGAACACTCACATGACGGCCGAGGGGGTCGATGGAGAGGACCTCCGGCGGCGACACCCTTCACCCGGGCACCCGCCTCCCGTCCGCCACCGCCGACGAGGGGGTGCCCCAACCGCACTCACCAGAAGGTCTCTTCATGGCTTCCGCCGCCGCCCAGCACGTTCCCCCGGGTCTCGGGACCCCGCCGCGGACCCCACTCAACCGGCCCTCCCGGAAACGCCCCGGCCGGGTGAACATGCTGGAGCCCGAGCTCCTCGCCACCTCTGCCAGGGAAGCCGTCGCCAAGCTCCACCCGCGTGAGCTGGTCAAGAAGCCGGTGTTGTTCGTCGTCGCCGTCGGCTCCGTACTCACCACCCTCTCCGCCCTCATCCACCCGTCCGTCTTCACCTGGGTGATCAGCGTCTGGCTGTGGCTGACGGTCCTGTTCGCCAATCTGGCCGAGGCGGTCGCCGAGGGCCGGGGCCGCGCCCAGGCCGAATCCCTGCGCAAGGCTCGTACGGACACGGTCGCGCTGCGCCTGGAGCACTGGACATACGGGGCGAACCTGCGGCAGGCGAGAACGGAGGCCGTCACCCCGGCCGAGCTCCAGCCCTTCGACTTCGTCCTCGTGGAAGCCGGCGAACTGGTACCCGCCGACGGCGATGTGGTGGACGGGGCGGCGATGGTGGACGAGTCGGCCGTCACCGGCGAATCGGCGCCGGTGCTGCGGGAATCGGGCGGCGACCGGACCGCGGTCACCGGCGGGACGACCGTCCTGTCCGACTCGATCGTCGTACGCGTCACCTCGCGCCCCGGCAACAGCTTCATCGACCGGATGATCGCCCTGGTGGAAGGCGCGTCGCGGCAGAAGACCCCGAACGAGATCGCGCTGAACATCCTGCTGGCCGCCCTGACCGTCATCTTCATCCTGATCGTGGTCAGCATCCAGCCGATGGCCGCCTACGCGGGCGCCGCCCAGTCGACGACCGTGCTGGTCGCGCTCCTCGTCACCCTCATCCCGACCACGATCGGCGCCCTGCTCTCCGCCATCGGCATCGCCGGCATGGACCGCCTGGTCCAGCGCAACGTCATCGCGATGAGCGGCCGCGCCGTCGAGGCCGCCGGCGACGTGAACACCCTCCTCCTCGACAAGACCGGCACCATCACCCACGGCAACCGCGAGGCCGCTGCCTTCATCCCGCTCCCCGGCGTCGACCACATCAAGCTCGCGGACGCCGCCCAGCTGTCCTCGCTGGCCGACGAGACACCCGAAGGCCGGTCGGTCGTCGCCCTGGCGCTGCAGCACGGGCTCCGGCCGGCCGCCGCCGAGGATCTCAGCAACCCCCGCTTCACGGAGTTCAGCGCCCGCACCCGGATGAGCGGCGTCAACCTGAGCTGGGACAACGGAGCGGGCTGTGCCATCCGCAAGGGTGCGGTGACGCAGGTGTGCGATTGGGTGGCGGCGCGCGGTGGGACCGTTCCGGCTGAAGCCGTCACCTGGTCGGCGTCGGTGTCCGAGTCCGGGGGCACCCCGCTGCTGGTGGCCGTGCACGACTGGGACGGACCGCGGGTCCTGGGCATCATCCACCTCAAGGACGTCGTCAAGGACGGCATCCGGGAGCGGTTCGCGGAGCTGCGCAGCATGGGTATCCGTACGGTCATGGTCACCGGCGACAACGAGCTGACCGCCCGGGCCATCGCCGCGGAGGCGGGCGTGGACGAATACCTCGCCGAGGCCACCCCCGAGGACAAGCTGGCTCTCATCAAGCGGGAGCAGGCGGGCGGCAAGCTCGTCGCCATGACCGGCGACGGGACGAACGACGCCCCGGCACTCGCCCAGGCCGACGTCGGCGTAGCCATGAACACCGGCACCTCGGCCGCCAAGGAAGCCGGGAACATGGTCGACCTGGACTCCAACCCGACCAAACTCATCGAGATCGTCGAGATCGGCAAGCAGCTCCTCATCACCCGGGGCGCGCTGACCACGTTCTCGATCACCAATGACGTCGCGAAGTACTTCGCGATCATTCCGGCGATGTTCGCGTCCGCGTACCCCGGACTCAGTGCCCTCAACATCATGGGGCTGAGCAGCCCGACCTCCGCCATCACCTCGGCGATCATCTTCAACGCCCTCATCATCGTGGCGCTGATCCCGCTCGCCCTGCACGGCGTCCGCTACAAGCCGGCCTCCGCGCACGACCTGCTCCGTCGCAATCTCGGCGTCTACGGCCTCGGCGGCCTGATCCTGCCCTTCGTCGGCATCAAGCTCATCGACCTCCTGGTCTCCACCATCCCCGGCCTCGGATGAGAGCTCCTGCCGGGCCGGAGTCGGCGCCGACCCCACCGCAGCCGTGTCTCCTACGCTATAGGAGGCTTCCTCCGCGTTAAGGAAGCGTCAGGATCGACCCACGCGCGTGCATGAATGATCCTGCTGCGTACGCTGGCTCAGCCGTCACGTCGACGGCTGATTCTTTGCCGTACGACAGGAGCACCCCACGATGGCCACCCCTGCCCGCTCCTCGCGCCTGCGCGCGTGGATGCTGGAAGGCTTGACCGCCCAGATCAGTTCGCCCGCCGCCAAGGAAGCAGCAGCCCAGCCGCACGGTCGGCCGTGGTGGCGAGTCATGTGCCTGACGGGCCTCGACTACTTCTCCACCCTCGGCTACCAGCCAGGCATCGCCGCTCTGGCCGCCGGGCTGCTGTCGCCCCTGGCGACGATCGTGCTGGTCCTGCTCACCCTCTTCGGCGCACTGCCCGTCTACCGGCGGGTGGCCGAGGAGAGCCCGCACGGCGAGGGATCCATCGCCATGCTGGAGAAGCTGCTGTCGTTCTGGAAGGGCAAGCTGTTCGTGCTGACCCTGCTGGGCTTCGCGGCGACCGACTTCCTCATCACCATCACCCTGTCGGCGGCCGACGCGACCGCGCACCTGGTGGAGAACCCGCACCTCACCAGCACCCTGGACGGCCATCAGGTGCTGATCACCCTGATCATGATCGCGCTCCTCGGCGCCGTCTTCCTCAAGGGGTTCAGCGAGGCCATTGGCGTCGCCGTGGTGCTGGTGGCCGTGTACCTGGGCCTGAACGTGGTCGTCGTGGCCGTCGGCCTGTGGCAGGTCCTCACCGAGCCGCAGGTCATCACCGACTGGACGGCGGCGCTGACCGCCGAGCACGGCAACCCCTTCATGATGATCGCCATCGCGCTGATCGTGTTTCCGAAGCTCGCCCTCGGCCTCTCCGGCTTCGAAACCGGCGTCGCCGTCATGCCCCACGTCGAGGGCGACCCCGACGACACCGAGGACAAGCCCGTCGGCCGGATCCGAGGGGCGAAGAAGCTGCTGACCACCGCGGCCATCATCATGAGCGTCTTCCTGATCACCTCCAGCTTCATCACCACGCTGCTGATCCCGCCGGCCCAGTTCGAGCCCGGCGGCGAGGCCAACGGACGCGCCCTGGCCTACCTGGCGCACGAGTACATCGGCTCCGCGTTCGGCACCGTCTACGACGTCTCGACCATCCTGATCCTGTGGTTCGCCGGCGCTTCCGCGATGGCGGGCCTGCTGAACCTGATGCCGCGCTACCTGCCCCGTTACGGCATGGCCCCGCAGTGGGCCCGCGCGCTGCGCCCGATGGTCATCGTGTTCACCCTGATCGCGTTCCTGGTGACCTGGATCTTCAACGCCGACGTCGACGCACAGGGCGGCGCCTACGCCACCGGCGTCCTCGTCCTGATCACCTCGGCCGCCGTCGCCGTGACCATCGCCGCCCGTCGGGCCGGCGAGCGCGGCTGGACGATCGGCTTCGGCGTCATCTCGGCCGTCTTCGTCTACACCACGGCCGTCAACGTCGCCGAGCGGCCGGACGGCGTGAAGATCGGTGCCTGCTTCATCGCGGGCATCATGGCCCTGTCCCTCCTCTCCCGCCTCGCCCGCGTTTTCGAGCTGCGCGTCACCCACATGGAATTCGATGACATGGCCCAGCGGTTCATCCGCGACACCGCCAACCGGACGATCCGCTTCATTGCCAACGAGCCGGACAGCCGGGACCTTGACGAGTACCGGCTGAAGAAGCAGCAGATCCGCGCCGACAACGACATCCCGGCCGAGGACGACGTCATGTTCGTCGAGGTCACCGTCCTGGACGCGTCCGAGTTCGAATCCGGCATGCGGGTGCGCGGCGAAGTGCTCCACGACCGCTACCGCGTCCTGACCCTGGAAAGCTCCAGCATCCCCAACGCACTCGCCGCACTCCTCCTGCACGTCCGCGACGAGACGGGGCAGCGGCCGCACATCTACTTCGAGTGGACCGAGGGCAACCCGATGGCCAACTTCTTCCGGTTCTTCCTCTTCGGCCAGGGTGAGGTCGCCCCCGTCACCCGCGAGGTCATCCGCGAAGCCGAACCCGACCGCGACCGTCGGCCGCACGTCCACGCCGGCTGACCACTTCCGGATGGGAAGCGCAAGGTATCCCGCCGGTCCCCCGCAACAGCGGGGGACCGGCGGGATACGTCTGCTGTGACTGCTGTCTGGGGCGCCGGCCGTCCCGTCCGCCGGACCGTGTCGGCCCTCGGCGCTACCGGCCGTGGACACGGTCGCTACGGGCCGATGTCGCGTCGGCGCATGTCTTCCAGGGTTTCTCGGCGGACGAGGAGCCGTACAGTGCCTTCGTGGACCGCGGCCACCGGGGGTCGGCCCACCATGTTGTAGCCGGAGGCCATGGACAGCTGGTACGCCCCTGCCACCGGTACGGCGATCAGGTCGCCGGGCCGGACGTCCCCGGGCAGTTCCACCCCGGCGGCGAGCACGTCCCCTGCCTCGCAGTGCCGCCCGACAACCGTGGCCGTACGGGAGCCGGCCGCAGAAGTCCGGCCGATCAGTCGGGGAGCGTAGCGGACCCCGTACAAGGCGGGCCGCGGATTGTCGCTCATGCCGCCGTCGACGGCGACGAACACCGTGTCCCCGGTGTGCTTCACGGCCAGGACCCGGTACAGGGCGACCCCTGCCGGCCCGACGACGCCACGGCCAGGCTCGATGAGCAGGCGAGGGACGGGCATTCCGGCGGCGGCGCAGCTTTCGACCAGTTCGCCCCGCAGCCTGTGGGCGAGGGCGGTGACGTCGAGGGCGGGTTCGCCGGGCCGGTAGGCGATGCCGTGGCCACCACCCATGTCCAGCTCGGGCAGGACGACCCCGCTGGTGTCGCGGATGCGGGCCATCAGCCCCACCATGCGGCGCAGTGCAGTGAGGTACGGCTTCACGGTGGTGATCTGGGAGCCGATGTGGCAGTGCAGCCCCATCAGCTCCAGCTGCGGCTGGGAGAGGACACGGGCGATGGCGTGCTGCGCCGAACCGTCGGCCACGGAAAGGCCGAACTTCTGGCCCTCGGTACCGGTACGGATCTTGTCGTGGCCACCGGCGGAGACGCCCGGTACGACCCGCACCATCACCTTCTGGCGTCCTCCCGGTCCCACGGCGGCGGCGATCCGGGCTATCTCCGACGGGCTGTCGATGACGATCCGCCCCACTCCGAGCCGCAGCGCGCTGTCGAGGTCGCGGGGTGACTTGGCGTTGCCGTGCAGCACGATCCGCTCGGGCGGGAACCCAGCCGTGACGGCCAGCTCCAACTCCCCGGCCGAGCAGACGTCCAGGCCCATTCCCTCCTCCTGCACCCAGCGCACCATCGCGCGGGAGAGGAACGCCTTCGCCGCGTAGAGGACCTCGGCCTCGGGGAACGCGTTCCGGTAGGCCCGGCAGCGTTCGCGCACCTCGCCCTCGTCCAGGACGTAGACCGGAGTACCGAACCGGGCCGCCACGTCCGCGAGGTCCACTCCGCCGACAGCGAGGCCGCCGTGCGCGAGCCGGGTCGTGGACGCCGGCCAGACAGAGAAGTCGTCCGTTCCGGATTGCGGCCTGGGTATGACTGCAGTGGTCATCGTGCGATCACCCCTTTGTCAGGCAGCCGAGGCCGGAGAGACACGCTGTGCCGCCGGTGTCGGAGCGGGACCGGTCGTGGGGGAGCCGGTGGCGACGGACCCGGTGACCGCGGGAGCGGTGAACGTCGGGTCGACGGTCAGCAGCACCACCCCGAGCGGCTGGGCCATGGCTCGGAGCGCCGGCTCGGAGAGCCGGATCCACGGCTGCTCCGCGCCGAACGTGGCGGCCAGCCGACCGGGGTCGGTGAAGCCGACCGCCGTACGTGCGCCCAGCGGGGTGCGGAACATGCGCACCACCACCTGCGTGATTCCCGGCCGGACGGGGACGTAGAGCAGTCCGGCCGGGACGCGTTCTTCCGGCTCGGGGTCGTCGTCGTACTGGAACAAGCACATGGGCCCTCCTTGAGGAACCGTGTTGGAAGATGGCGCCCCGGTGCGGGGAGGCAGTCCGGGGCGGCACTCGAAAGCTATCCCCGCACGAGCGCCCATGTGGCCTGCCCCTGATGGAATCTTGACGACGACCGGCATAGTTCATACGGATCGCTGACGGCCGGAGGGGGAGGCGTCAGCAACGCGTAAGAATCGCGGCCGACCGCGTCAGAAGACCGTCAGAGAACGGGCCCCGTAGTTCGTCTCTGCCATTGGATGAATCACCTGAACGGCGTAGTGAGGGAGGGTCCGTGCCGAGGGTAGTGGTCGGTGTCAGCGAAAGCCTGGGCAGCCTGTCGGCACTGCAACGTGCCGCCGCTGAGGCCCGGCTGCGGCGGCTGGAACTGTGCGCCGTACTGGCGTGGCAGGCTCCGGGCGGTGAACGGGGAAGCCGCGGTTCCTGCGGAGTCTCGGCCCTGGCCCTGTGCCGGTCGGCTGCCAAGGAGCGGCTGCGCGAGGTCCTCGACACCGCGTTCGACGCGAAGAACCTGGGCGTCACCCTCTCGGGCTATACGGTGCGGGGCACGGCGGGGGCGGCGCTCGTCGACGCCGCCCCCGACCCGGACGACCTGCTCGTGGTGGGCGCGGGCACTCGGGGACCGGTACGCCGCCTGCTCCGCCCCTCGGTCGCCCGCTACGTCCTCGCGCACGCGGCCTGCCCCGTCCTGACCGTGCCCCCGTCCCCGCTCCAGGCCGCATACGAGGCTGCCCATCGCCGCAACTCCTGGCACCTGCCGCTCGACCTGAGCGAACTCGCCTGACGTGGCGACCTGGAGCCGCTGAAGGGGCCATCGGGCGAGGGACCAGGGCAACGTGAGGTGAAGGGCTACGACGGCCCTCCGCTTCCTGCCCCGGAACTACCTCCGACCCACCTGAAGCCCAGGGGAAGGGTGCGTTGACCTGCTATTTGTGCTGCACCGTATCCCTCGTCGACGATCGGAGTCCGCCGCTCGCCGTCATTGTGGCCCTCGTGTGTTCGACACCGTTTCGGTCAGCCACTCCGCCAGGACAGCGGCTTGGCTGTGGTCCACGTCCTTGGTGGCGGTCAACAGCATGAGCTTGTCGTGCTCTGCCAGGTCCCGCAGATGCTCCGCGGCGTCGCGGTGTCCGGCATCGCGCAGTTCGGCCAGGTAGCGGCGACGGAACTCCCGGAAGCGGCTGGGCTCGTGGCTGTACCACTTGCGCAGCTCGCTCGTCGGGGCGACATCCCGCAGCCACTCGTCCAGGTGCGCGTCCTCCTTGCGCATGCCCCGCGGCCAGACTCGGTCGACGAGCACCCGCTTGCCGTCCTTGGGTGAGCTCTCCTCGTAGACTCGTCGATAGGTGATCTGTTTGGCCATGACGGCACCCTTAAGATCGATCGGCCGCTCCCCGCCCGGGGCCGGTGGACAGCGGTGACCTCCCAGGTGGGAGCGGATGCGTTCGTCTCACCCAATTTTAGTCGCCGAGTGGGTGGGCCGAGGTGGGCCGGCCAGAGACACCGCGACAGACGCCCGCGCCCTCAGCCCGCAGGAGAGGAGTACGGCGTGCCCGATTCCGGCCCTGCCACTCCACAGGCACAACGCTTCCCGTCCGCGACCGCACCACGGATGCGTGACGTGAGCAGGCTGGACGCCGCCGTGAGCACCTGCCGGGCCTGCCCGCGCCTGGTGGCCTGGCGGGAAGAGGTCGCCCTGGTCAAGCGCCGGGCATACAGGGAGTGGGAGTACTGGGCGAGGCCGGTGCCCGGGTTCGGCCCGCCGGACGCGGCGCTGGCGATCGTCGGTCTGGCACCGGCCGCGCACGGCGGCAACCGCACCGGGCGGATCTTCACCGGCGACCCGTCCGGCGACGTGCTGTACGCCGCCCTGTACGACCTCGGCCTGGCCTCCCAGCCGACCGCCACACACCGCGGTGACGGCCTGGAACTGTACGGGGTGCGGATCACGGTGCCGGTGCACTGCGCGCCGCCCGGCAACCGGCCCACCACCACCGAGCGCGACACCTGTCGTCCGTGGCTCGCCCGCGAAGTGGAACTCTTGCGACCGACACTGCGGGCCATCGTGGTGCTCGGCGGCTTCGCCTGGCAGGCACTGCTGCCCGTACTCACCAGCGGAGGCTGGGAGCTGCCCCGCCCCCGGCCGGCCTTTGGCCACGGCGCCGAAGCCCTCCTCACCGACGCAGACGGTGAACGGCGGATGCACCTGATCGGCGGGTATCACCCCAGCCAGCGCAACATGTCAACCCGGACCCTGACCCCCGCCATGCTCCGCGACGTGCTGCGCAAGGGCGCCGTGATCGCTGGGCTGCCACGGGAGCCGCAGCACCCGCAGGCCCCCTTTCCTCCCTGAGGCGCCGTGGTAGGGGCCGCATGCCCCTGGCGCGGTGACGGGGACCAACAGGCCAGGTTCACCGTGCGGCCCGTCAGGAATCCTTGAGGCGCGACTCAGCTCGGCGATGTAGTGGTCACCGTAGGCGGCCGCGACATCATCGAGGTCGACCAGCGGAGGTAGGTCCATGACCGGCTGCCGTTCAGCGAGGTAGAGGGCGGTTTCCTCGATGACCCGCTGCTCGTCGGCCTCTGCAGCGCCGACCTGCGCGACGACGTCCGGACTCGCCTGAAGGCCGTGCACGAGGCCGAAGATCGTACCGAGCCACCAGCTGCTGTAGTCGATGCCGGCGAAGACCGCGTAGTAGATCAGGGCGAAGATCAGGCCGTTGACGAAGTGTGCCCCGTAGCCGAGGGCCTTGGCACGGGTCCGGTCGCTGGTGAAAGCGGTACCGAGCAGGAACGGCAGCTCGATGCGGGTGAGGTGGAAGGTGTTGGCCGCGCGCAGGCTCGTGGTGAGGACCAGGGTGCCGACGAATCCGCCCGGCAGCGCGGCCCAGATGCTCATCGTGTGGCCTCCCCGATCGCGCATGCGGCGCTGATCAGAGCCAGGTGGGACAGGCCCTGGGGCATGTTTCCGAGGAAGGCGCCCGTGGCGGGGTCGAATTCTTCGCTGTAGAGGCCGACGTCGTTACCGAAAGGCACGAGCTGGTCCATCAGTGATACGGCTTCCTCGATGCGGCCGCATCGGGCGAAGGCCTCGGAGAGCCAGAACGAGCACGCCAGGAAGGCGCCCTCACGGCCGGGGACACCGTCGGAGCCAAGGTAGCGGCTGACGTAGGGGCCCTCTCGGAGGGTCTCCTGGACGGCGGAGACGGTGCCGCGCACGCGTGGGTCGTCGGACGGGCGGTAGCCGTCCAGCAGGCCGAGCAGGAGGCTTGCGTCCAGGTCGTCGCCGTTGGCGGAGCGTACGTAGCTGTTCAGTCGCTCGCTGAAGCAGCAGGTCTCGACGAAGTCTGCGGTAGCCCGTCGTTCGCGCTGCCATTGGCCGTGTGCCGGTCTGGGTCCAGCTGTCGCCTCGCGAGGTCCAGGGCACGGTCGAGGGCGACCCAGCACATCGTCTCGGACTGGGTGAAGTGCTCCGGGACGCTGCGGACCTCCCAGATGGCCGCGTCGGGCCGTTGCCAGACGGTGCAGATGAAGTCGGCGGTCTCAGCCTCCGCTCCGGGGCGGGCCCCTCGCCCAGCGCTATGCACTCACCTCGGTGGGGTCCGGCGACCACACACCGCCGAATGGTGAGCCGGTGTCAGATGGTTCAACCTAAAGGGCTAAGCGTCCTCAACTCCTAATGAATTGTGGTTACTTGACGCCTCATTTGGCGACGGGAGAGCGCTCGAAGTACCCCATTCGGCCCTTTGTGCCAGATTTCCGGCATGTCGCGATACGAAAGTCGTATCAGCTGTTAGTACTTTTACTCCCGTGCCGGCCGCAGAGCCGGTTCCTCTGAGACAGGAGTAGTCGCATGAAGATCACCCGCTCTACCGCTGTCACCGCGAGCATCGCGGCCGCCGCAGCCCTGGCTGCGACGGGCATCACCTACGCCTCGGCCGCCTCCTACCCGGAGCAGCCGGCCCGGGTTGTCCAGCAGGCTGCTGTGGCTCAGGCGCCCTTCGGCGGCGACTCGGGCAAGGGCAACGCGAGCAAGGGCGACGACGGCTGGGACCGCTATGATGGCCGGGACCGCCACGAGGGCCGGATCCAGATCAACGAGCGGTCGTTCTCGGCCCACCCGGGCGACTGCATCACCGTCATCAGCGGCCTGGGCGCCAAGAGCCTGAACGTCCGCAACGACACCCGCAACACTGTCGAGGTCTTCTCCGGCGCGGTCTGTGACAACGGCTCGCCCATCGCCACGGTCGGCCCCCACAGCCAGAGCGACGGCGTGCACCCGCGCCACCACGTGAAGGACGGCATCGACGTCGAAAAGGGCGTCCTGGGCAGCTTCCGGGTAATCAAGCACCACCACGAGGGCAAGGACTAATCCTGACCTCGACGGCATAGCAGGGAGTCCCGGCCCGCCGGAATTGGGCCGGGCTCCCAGTCCGTGTACCGGCCCGGAGCGTCCGCCGGGCTGGCGCCCGGACTGCAACCATTGTCCGACAGCCCCCGCCCCCGCGCACGCCCCGCCGAAGCCGAAAAGCAGGTACGGCAAGCTGCACTCCTCAGGTGAAGAAGAGCATCGGGTCGTGTCCGCGTGTCCGTGTCGAGGGTGGTGGCCGCGGAGTGGTCTCGCAGGCCGGGTCGGTGCTGCTGGTGGAGACGGTCCGCAAGACCGGGCTGGATCATGCGATATGGGCGGCCCTGGCGCCGTGGCGGAAGCCGCGGGCGGTGCACGATCCGGGGAGGAACCTGCTGGATGTGGTCCTGGCGGTCGCACTCGGCGGGAACTGCCTGGCCGATGTGGGCACGCTGCGGGCCGAGCCGGCCGTGTTCGGGCCGGTGGCCTCCGACCCGACCGTCTCCCGGTTCATCGACACCCTCACCGGGGCCGGGTCGAAGGCCCTGACCGCAATCCGGGCCGCGCGGGCCGAAGTCCGCGAACACGTCTGGAAGATGGCCGGGGCTGCTGCCCCGGATGCCGACGGGCACGTGATCGTGGACCTGGACGGCGTGCTCGTGCTGGCGCACTCCGAGAAGTAGGACGCCGCCGCGATGTGGAAGAAGTCGTTCGGACACCACCCTTTGATGGGCCTCGTCGACCCGGCAGCGCAGGCGGCGGAGAGCCGGTCGCGGGCCTGCTGCGGCCCGGAACGCGGGTAGCAACACCGCGAGCGATCACATCAACGTCGCGGGGCTGGCGCTGGCCCAGCTGCCGAACGCGATCGGCGTGGACGGCAGACACTGATTCGTACCGATTCCGGCAGCGGGACGCACGAGTTCGTGGCCTGGCTCGCCAAGCGGGGCAGGTGGCTGTCGTACTCGGTCGGGATGACCATCACCGAGCAGATTCACCAGGCCGTCCTGAAGGTCCCCGCCCCGGCCTGGACGGCGGCCGTCGAGCCCGGCGGCGAGATCCGCGACGGGTGCCTGGGTCGCCGAGATCGACGGAGACGTCCCCAAGCGCTGGTCTGCGGGAATGCGACTGATCGTCCGCAAGGAACGTCCGCGCCACCGGCCTGCGCAACCTGCCCCTGCACGACACCGCGCAGAACCAGATCTGGCTGGAGATCACCCAGATCGCCTTCGACCTGCTCGCATGGATGCCCATGCTCGCCCTGACCGGCGAAACCCGCAGGTGGGAGCCCCGACGCCCACCCGACACGACAGCCGAGACATCGGCATGCCCACAGCCCGCCGAACAAACCGAAACGGCCCGCCACTGAACTGGCGGACCGTCACGAAAGATCGAGGCTAATAAGGGCCTGTCTCTGTCGTGAGGGTCGCGCCGTGTGCGGCGGCATGGACGAAAAGTTCTGCCAGGGTATTGAGGTGTGCTGCTCGGGGCCGGGGCGTATGTGCGTGCTGGCCCATCAGTCGCCGGATCTCGCTGATGGTGTGGCGGATGGTGTGGCGGCGGCCCGGGGGCGGAGGCGGTGCTGCACGTCCCGGGCGCACCGACGCCGCCGCCGACGCCGCCGCCGGCTTGTTCCACTTCGATGCGCCCGGCGGCATGTGGCAGACCGTAACGGCCAGATCGGTCCCGGCGGCGAACGCAGCGAACTCGGTCTCGAAAGCCCGGGTGCGGTAGCCGCCGTTGGAGCCGCCGGCATCGGCGGTGATCAGCAGACGTCTGGCCTGCGGTTAGTCGAGGCTGGTGCCCTCGGGTTGGTCTTCGGCCGTGGCAACAGCTTCGGGCGGCCCGTGCGACGTCGGGGAGGCGGGGACCTGTCCCCCGAGTGGTGGACACCTCTGAGCCCGGCCCAGGCAGGGGCCGGGTAGGAGGGATCTCTTATGGTGATGAAGGTCTACTCGCCCGAGTTCAAGGCGGACGCTGTCGCGCTGCACCTGTCGGACCCGAGACACACGTTCGAGGGCATCGGCAAGGGTCTGGGGATCAGCCGGGAGACGCTGCGTAACTGGGTGCGGGCCGAGCGGGCCCGCCATGGCGGGGGCAGCACGACGAGCACGAGCACGGAGAAGAACACGGTGGATTCCCCGCCGATGGCCGAGGAGCTTCAGGCCGAGAACGAGGCCCTGCGCCGGGAGCTGGCGACGGTGCGCAAGGAGATGCAGAAACTGGCCACCGAGCGCGACATCCTGCGTAAGGCGACGAAGTTTTTCGCACAAGAGATGACCTGGTGAACCGCTTCCAGTTCATTGAAGACCACCACCGCGCCTGGGGCGTGAAGCGGCATCGCCGGACTGTGGCTGCGCAGGCGCGTGAGCACCACCGCGCCCGAACCGTCCGCCACACCGGTGCCGGACCTGTTCCGGCGCGACTTCACCGCGAGTGCGCCGAATACCAAGTACGTCGGCGACATCACCTACCTGCCGGTGGGCGACGGCGAGCTCCTGTATCTCGCCACCGTCATCGACTGCTTCTCGCGCCGCCTGGTGGGCTGGTCGATCGCCGACCACATGCGCACCGAGCTGGTCACCGACGCGCTCAGGGCAGCTGCCGCGACCCGCGGCACCCTGGCCGGAGCCGTGTTCCACAGCGATCACGGGGCGCAGTACTCTCGTGAAATCGCTGCTGTCTGTGCCGAGTTGGAGGTGCCGCAGTCCATGGGCGCGGTCGGTACGAGCGCGGACAACGCACTCGCCGAGTCGTTCAACGCGGCCCTCAAACGCGAGACGCTCCTCGGTGCCCGCCGCTACGACGAGGCCCGTGCCTGCCGCCTGGCGGTCTTCCACTGGACCATGCGCTACAACACCCGCCGACGACACTCGGCAAACGGACAGCAGGCAGCGATCGTCTACGAACAGCAGTCAGCTACCCTGACACTCGCCGCATAACGACGCGAACAGGTGTCCACTCCTCAGGGGCAACGCCCGCGGGCCCGTAGGCGTTGCTGCCGGCGTCGGGCCACGTCCGCGGTCTCGCCGCCGATGGGCAGGCTGCGACCGAGCCGGTACGCCTCGTGGTTGTCGTAGATCAGGACGGGGACCCGTCGGGATCCGCTTCCAGGCAGTCCGGCGCAAGGATGTAGATCTGGTCGGGGTGGCGGCCGGTGTCGATGAGGACTTCGGTCGCCATACGGATCTCGGCGTTGCTCATCGCCTCCAGAAGGTCGAGGTTCGCGCAGAGGACACGCATCCCCTCCTCGGGCAGGTCACGGCCGGCCTCGGTGTCCTCCTGCTCGTCGGGCACGTCCTTCGGCCAGAGCGCGAAGTCGACCGGCATGCCTTCCAGCAGGCCGCCCGGCCCGGCCGGGCCCAGGGTGTGAAACCACAGCAGGACCCGGCGGACGAACCGGGTGAACGCCAGACGGCGGGACTCGCTCAGCTTCCCGCTCGCGGTCAGGTGTCCCATGGGTTGGTGAACGCGACGATGTCGCGCCGACCCCACCCGGCCGGGTCTTCCCCACGACCGGGGCGTTGCAGACGCCTGATCTCGGGCAGCATCGCCACCGCGGCCACGACCCCGCGGACGTGGTGGACGGCGTTCTTGTTCCGCCGACGCGGCAGATCGTCGTAGATCCAGACCTTCATCGCCTCCCGTAGCGCCGAGTGCGTGATCGCGGTGAACGGCACCGTGCTCGTGTGCCCTAACACGGCCAAGTCCCACACGTCCTTTGACCCGCTCCGTCTCCGGCGTGGTGTTCAACTGAGCGAGCGCCACTTGCGTGGCACGGATCAACGTGGCCTGCTCACGGCCGAACCCACTGCCTCGGGGCAGCTTGTAGCCCTTCTCGCCCTGGAACCACAACGAGTAGACGTGTAGAGGCCCTGCCCGGTACGGCGGAGGATTCCTTCGCGGACCCGGCGACCCAGTTCCGCGCGTAGTCCTTGGGTGTCGTCCAGTCCGATACCACGGGCGATTTCACATGCGCGCCAGATGCGGCGGGGACCGGTTCGCAGGAGTTGCAGCGTGCGGTAACGGCGTCCCTCGGGGCCGGGGCCGGGCCCGGCGGAAGGCACACGGTGACGCTGGTGCTGGTGATCTTGGAGGTGCCGAGGACTTGCGTCTGGTGGGGCGGTGTGGCGTAGCGGGAGATCGGGCATTTGACGCTGCGCGGGTTGACGCGGGCCCGGCTGGGTGGGCGCAGATCCTGCAGCAGGGCCGGTGTGATGCGTCCCGGTCCGGGTCGGTGCCGGGGAGTGTCTCGACGGCCTCGGTCATGGCTCGGCGCAGTGCCTGGTAGACGGTCAGGTGGGCCCAGAGTTCCTGCTGGATCCCAGTCGGGTCCTGGGATGCAGCACCAGGCAGTGCTGCAGGGTGAAGTTTCCCCGTGGTCTTGGACACGAAGTTCGTCGTTACGCTGCGAGGGCCTGGTCCTGCTGGCAGCGCAGGCGTGTCTCGTGGGGTGTGAGGTAGCCCAGTGGACGTGCTTGCACAGGTGGCGTCTGTTGTTGTAGGTCTCGATGAAGTCGAAGATGCCGGCGGGGGCGGTCGCGCGGTCGGACCAGAAGCGGGTGCCGATCTCCTCTTTGAGCACAGCCCAGAAGCTCTCCGCGGCGGCGTTGCCGAAGCAGCTCCCGGTCCGGCCCATGCTTTGTTTGTGTCCCAACACATCGATTCCGTCGCGCAGTTGAGCAGGTCTCGGCATGTACCCAACGGGGGCGGGAGGGTGCCGCGGGTGATCGGCGATCGATGTCCATGCGGTGCACGTGCCGTGTCACGGGCCGGCGCTGCCGGGCGATTTGACGCCCGTCCTGGGGTGCGTCATCCGCCTGCGGTGTCCTCGGCCTCCCAGCGCAGCAGGTCGCCCGGCTGGCATTCGAGCACCTCGCAGAGCGCGGCGAGCGTCGCGAAGCGTACCGCCTTGGCGCGGCCGTTCTTGAGTACCGCCAGGTTGGCGGGCGTGATCCCTACGCGGTTTGCGAGCTCGCCCACGGACATCTTCCGCCTGGCCAGCATCACGTCGATGTCGACGGCGATCGGCATCAGATCACCTCGTCCAACTCGGCCTGCATCTGGGCGGCTTCGACGTCGCGCGCAACGGCCTGGGCGAGCAGCATACGCAACACGAGCACGAGGAGTGCGACGCCCAGGATGGCCACGCCGATTCCGCCCATGATGACGGTGACGCCGGGATCGTCCCGCTGGCCCGGCGCATTGATGGCCGTGACCGCGAACCACACGAGGGCAGCACCCACGATCGCGCCGATCACGCCGTCCACGTACCGGAAGGCTGCGTGGGAGAACACGGTTCCGCGTCGCACCATCGTCACCAGCCGCCATACACACACCAGGGCGACCTGGACCGACATCAGGCCCAGGATCGTGATCACGCGCAGCGGGGTCAGCGGGAGTGCCCCGTCCTCCGGGTCGCTCCCGCTGACCAACGCCCACACCATCCCTGCCTGTACGAACACGGTGCCGGCGAGCACCACCACGAGCACGGCGCGCAGCGCACCCACTGTCAGCTTTCCCATGCTCCATCCTTCCATCGAGTCACGATGGGAATCTATCGAATTTCGATAGGCGAAGCAATGGTGGGACGGAGGGCGGGCTGCGGTTTCGCACCGTAGCGGTACCGCCGCCGCCTCCTCTTATGGCATGGCGTCCGCGCGAACCGTCTCGATCTTGTTGAAGTCGGCCTCGCTTGAGCGCAAAAAGGGGTGCGGCGTGCGGGTGATTTGTCGAGCGTGGTGAGGGTGGCGCTTTGGGTCATGGACGCCTTTGGTGTATTGGGCATTTGCGCCAGGGCGTATGTCGGTCGCCCAATTCTCCTTCGCTCACGCATGCTTGCGCCGGAAAGGGCCGTGAGACTTCTCGTCTCCTCAGGGCCGCGATCCATCCAGGTCGCCATTTTCCGCCGAATGGTGAGCCGACGTCAGATGGTCAACCTAAAGGGCTAAGCGCTCTTCAACTCCGGCTGAATTGTGGTCACTTGACGCCTCATTTGGCGACGGGAGAGCGCTCGAAGTACCCCATTCGGCCCTTTGTGCCAGATTTCCGGCATGTCGCGATACGAAAGTCGTATCAGCCATTAGTACTTTTACTCCCGTGCCGGCCGCAGAGCCGGTTCCTCTGAGACAGGAGAAGTTGCATGAAGATCACCCGCTCTACCGCTGTCACCGCGAGCATCGCGGCCGCCGCAGCCCTGGCCGCGACAGGCATCACCTACGCCTCGGCCGCCTCCTACCCGGAGCAGCCGGCCCGGGTTGTCCAGCAGGCTGCTGTGGCTCAGGCGCCCTTCGGCGGCGACTCGGGCAAGGGCAATGCGAGCAAGGGCGACGAGGGCCGGGATCGCTATGAGGGCCGGGACCGCTATGAGGACCGGGACCGCCACGAGGGCCGGATCCAGATCAACGAGCGGTCGTTCTCGGGCCACCCGGGCGACTGCATCACCGTCATCAGCGGCCTGGGCGCCAAGACCCTGAACGTCCGCAACGACACCCGCAACACTGTCGAGGTCTTCGCCGGCGCGGTCTGTGACAACGGCTCGCCCATCGCCACGGTCGGCCCCCACAGCCAGAGCGACGGCGTGAACCCGGGCCACCACGAGAAGGACGGCATCAAGGTCGAAAACGGCGTCGTGGGCAGCTTCCGGGTAATCAAGCACCACCACGAGGGCAAGGACTGGTCCTGACCTCGACGGCATAGCAGGGAGCCCGGCCCGCCGGAATCGGGCCGGGCTCCCAGTCCGGGTACCGGCCCGGAGCGTCCGCCGGGCCGACGCCCGGACTGCAACCATTGTCCGACAGCCCCCGCCCCCGCGCACGCCCCGCCGAAGCCGAAAAGCAGGTACGGCAACCACACCCCAACAACCACCCTCCCCCCACACCAACCGACCCGCCAGGTGAATCCCACCAAAAAAACCTCGCGTTGACGCCCACCAAGAACAACAACCACCAGCCTCCCTTCCCGGCGTCCGGGCACACCCGACCGGGTGACAAAGACGCGAGCCGCACCCCGCCCACCACCGCTGACCTCGCGCAGGTCGAGGCCGTTAAGGCTCCGCCGGAGCGGCGCACCTACCCGGGCCGTTCCGCTCCGGCACTCCGATCCGCTTTCGGGTGACCCCCGCGGCGTGCCTCGTACCGGAGTGTTCCGGACCCCGGAGGCATCGGGGACCTATCGGAGCGGGCGGCCCTGGGTGTCTCGGCGTGTACGGCGCGGCCGGGGGTGTGGCCGCCGTAGGTTCCTGCTACCAGGTTCCTATGGGCAGCTGCGGCAGGGAGAGGTGCTGGCGATGGACAACAGACGGATCATCACCGTGTTCGGGGCGACGGGGCAGCAGGGCGGGGCGGTGGCGAGGGCGGCGCTGCAGGACAAGGACAGCGGCTTCGGGGTGCGGGCCGTGACCCGCAGGCCGGATTCGGACCGGGCGAGGGAGCTGGAGAGCCTCGGCGCCGAGGTGGTCAGGGCCGACATGGATGACGAGGCCAGCCTGGCACCGGCGCTGGAAGGTGCCTACGGCGCCTTCCTGGTCACCAACTTCTGGGAAGACATGTCCGCGGCCCACGAAAAGACGCAGGCGCTTGCACTGGCCGGGGCAGCCGGGCACGCCGGGGTGCAGCACGCGATCTGGTCCACGCTAGAGGACACGCGCGAGTGCATTCCGCTCGACGACGACCGGATGCCCACCTTGCAGGGCTCCTACAAGGTGCCGCACTTCGACGCCAAGGCGGAGGCCGACCACTTCTTCACCGACGCCGGTATTCCCATCACGTTCCTGAGGACCACGTTCTACTGGGAAAACCTGCAGACCATGTTCGCCCCGCAGCGCGGCGAGGACGGAACCTACGAACTCGTCTACCCCATGGGCGACAGGAAGCTCTCCGGCATCGCCGTCGACGACATCGGCAAGGCCGCACTGGCCATCTTCAAAGGTGGCACCGACTTCATCGGCGCCACCGTCAGCATCGCCGGCGAGCACCTGACGGTCGCCGAGATGGCCACCGCCATGACCGACACACTGGGTGAACCGGTGCGATACCGGCCCCTGACACCGGACGCCTTCCGCGCGCTCGGATTCCCCGGCGCCGACGAGGCCGGCAACATGTTCCAGTACTACGCCGACTGCGAGCATGCCTTCACCACCGCCCGCGACCTCGACGCCGTCCGTGCCCTCCACCCCGGCCTGCAGGACTTCCGAACCTGGCTGCGCGCACACCGCGACCAGTTCCACCTGTCCTGACCAGCACGCTGCGCGGACCGTACGCGTACGGGAATCCGTACCGGACGGCCGGCGGACTGCCGCTCTTCCCTGGCGTTCTCGGCACTGGTCGTGATCAGCCGGGTCCGCCCGGTCCGGACAACACCTCCTGCGCCCGGCCCAGGTCACGGTGAGCGAACCACCCGGCAGGTCGGCTGGTCGATTTCGCCGGACCGCTGGTAGGAGACCGGGCAGGGGCGGCGCCGGGGGTTCCCTGTGGGCCCGATCGGGTCTCCGTGTGCTCGGGAACGCCGCTGTCGGCTGCCCTGAGCTGGAGGGCTACGGGGCCGATGCGTCGTTCGTCCCTGATCACGATGGGGGGTGGCTGCTTCCGCGGTCCGTGGGAAGACTTCGGTGAGCTCATCGGGCTTCTCCCCTCGGGCTCTCGTCGTCGACGATCTCCGCGTCGACGACTTCTTCGTCCGTGCTGGACGACCCTGCGTCGGGCTCCGGCCCGCCACCGCCCGCGGCAGCCCCTCGTGTGTCGTAGAGGGCGGTACCGACCTTCTGCGCGACGGTGCCGGCGCGCTCCGTCGCCGTGCGGATGGCCGCCGTGTCCTGGCCCTTGAGCTTCTCCTTCAGCTCGGCAATCGCGGTCTCGGTCTCGGTCTTGAGGTCGGCCGAGATCTTGGGCTCGTTGTCGCGCAGCAGCTTCTCGGTCTGGTAGACGAGCTGTTCGGCGCTGTTGCGGGTCTCGGCGTCTTCCTTGCGGCGGCGGTCCTCTTTGGCGTGCTGCTCGGCCTCGCGGATCATGCGGTCGATGTCCTGGCGGGGCAGGGAGGAGCCGCCGGTGACGGTCATCTTCTGCTCCTTGCCCGTGCCGAGGTCCTTGGCCGTGACGTGCATGATGCCGTTCGCGTCGATGTCGAAGGAGACCTC
>NZ_JBEXQA010000050.1:0-27311 GCF_040612395.1 Streptomyces sp. NPDC006430 | reverse complement strand
GGCGCTGGAGGACGTCGAGGTGGGCGGCCAGACTATCGAGGCAGGCACGACGGTAGTCCTGTCGTACAACACCGCCAACCGCGACCCCGAGCGCTTCGCGGATCCCCACGTGCTCGACCTCCGCAGGGAATCCGGCGGGCACCTGGCCTTCGGACACGGCATCCACCTGTGCCTGGGCGCGCAACTGGCCCGCGTCGAGATGCGGGTCGCGTTCTGCGCGCTGCTGGCCCGCTTCCCCACGCTGCGCCTGGCGGTACCGGCCGAAGACGTCGCCCTGCGCCCGGAGACCGCGGACATCTACGGGGTGAAGAGCCTCCCGGTCACCTGGGAGGTGTGAGCGCGAGCCGGTGACGGGCGAGGCCGCGTACGGGCATCTGATCCTGTCGCCCCGACTCGAAAGAGTCGCAGATCAGGGGTCGTTGGCAGCGATACGAGACGGCCCCTTGATGGGTTTTGGGGCCATGCGGGTCCCGGCGCGTCCGCCTCACCGGCCGGTGTGCGGGCGAAGCCGCCCGGTGGGGCAGTCCTGTTGCCGGCTCGGCACCGAATTCCGTGGTGCTAATCGCCCGAGAGGTCGCGCCGTGCGAAGGCGGCGACGCCGGCCGCCATCAGGGCGAGGCCGAGCCCGGACATGACCGTCCCGGAGACCGGGGCGAACGGCTCGGCCGGGACGGCCGCGAGGTGGTGGAACGGGGACGTGTCCAGGACCCAGCCTGGCCAGTGCAGCGCCGGTCCGATCAGCTGGACGAGGTACGCGGTGACCGCGACCGCGACCGAGGCCGTGATGGTCAGGCGTGGCCGGGCGCCGTACAGGAGGACGGCCACACCGGTGATGAGGACGACGACGGGAAGGGTGTTCATCACCGATCCGAGCGTGTCCGTGATGCCGACCTCTGTCCCGCCGATCGTGGCGCCGGTCCACAGGGCCAGAGCGGCGGCCACGGCGATGAGCACGGCCGCGGCCACGGTCAGCAGGAGGTGGCCGGCGAGCCAGCGGTGGCGGGGGACCGGGCGGGCCAGGGTGTTGTCCAGCCGTCCGGCGGCCTCCTCCGCGCGGGCGGCGCCGACCCGCCAGCACGCGTACAGGGCCAGGAACAGGCCGATCAGCGTGGCCATGATGCCGAGGTATCCCTCCGTGGCCCGCGCCGCGTCCCAGCCGAGGGTCTGGAGCACCCTGCGGTAGTTCGGATCGCTGGTGATGAGGTCGGTGACGGTCCTGAGCGTCACGCCGATCACGAACGCGTAGGCCGCGACACCGATCACCCAGCCGATCAGCGCACCCTGGGTGCTGCGCCAGGCGAACGCGGTCGGACCGCCCAGCAGACGGGCCCGGGCCGGCCGGCGGTCCCGCTCGGCCAGCAGGGCACCGCCGGTGTCGCGCGCCCGCCGCAACCGCACGGCCGCCGCGCCCAGCAGGACGGGCACCACCAGCAATGCGGCCAGGGCCTGCCACCTCGGTTCCCGATAGGGGTGGAGTTCGTCCATCCACCCGAAGGGGGTCAGCCAGCGTGCCCAGCCCCGCGCGTCATTGCTGTTGGCGAGCATCCGCACCAGGAACGTCAGCCCGAACACGGCCGCTGCGGCCCCGGTCGCGCGGCGTCGGACCTCGAAGACCTGGGCGGTGATCGCTGCGACGCCTGCGAAGGTCGCCGCGAAGCCGACGACGGCGAGCCCGAACAGGACCGAGCCGCCCGCGCCCGTGCCCGCCGCTGCCAGGACCACCGCGACCGCGGCACCGACGAAGGCGATCGCACCCGCGAGGACCAGGAGTTGTACGAGGACGGCCCGGCCCACCCGCAACGGGCTCGCCAGGACGAGTTCGGCCCGTTGGGACTCCTCCTCGCCGCGCAGCAGCCGCCCGGTGGTGAGTAGCGCCCAGATCCCCACGATGGACGCCAGGACCCAACCGCCGTCCCAGACCACGAAGCCACCCGGCGTGTCGATCGCGTGCGGGATGCCCTGCAACATCCGCAACGCCGGATTGTCCTGGAGCGCGGCCAGTCTTGCCCTGGAGGCGGCGTCGGGATAGGTGCCCAGGTAGGAGAAGACCTCTACCGCGGCGTAGACCGCGACGGCCAGCGCCAGCACGACCGTGCCCCGCCGGACCAGCCGGGCCGACAGCCGCGCGAGCGCCACCGGCGGACGCCGTCCGCGTCCGAGCGGAGTCCGGTCCTCGGAAGCGGGGGACACGGCGGCGGTTCCGGTCATCGCTGCGCGCCTCGTGCGCCCTCGTCCCCCGTCGCGGGCCTGGAGCCGTGCGCGGCGGCGACCGCGTCGCGCTGCGCGGGGGTGGCCTCGTAATAGGTCAGGAAGATCTCCTCCAAGGTCGGTTCACGGCTGCGCAGGCGCACCAGTCCCGCGTCGGCCAGTCGGGAGAGCACGGCCCTCGGCGGCCCGGTCACCGACACCCGCACGCCGCCGTCGATCGGCTCCACGGCGCTCACGCCCGCCAGTCCGGCCAGCTCGGGCACCGGGCCGTCCAGAACGGCTTCGAAGATCGTGCTGCTGAGCCGGCGCAGGTCCGCCAGGGCCGCGATCTCGACCAGCCTGCCCTCGCGCAGGATCGCCACGCGATGGCAGAGGTCCTCGACCTCGTCCAGGATGTGCGACGACAGGAAGACGGTCTGTCCCCGGGCGGCGGCGTCGCGGGCCAGAGCCTGGAACTCGGCCTCCATCAGCGGGTCGAGGCCGGCTGTCGGCTCGTCCAGCAGCAGGACGTCCGGCCGCGTCATGAACGCCGCGACCAGCGCGATCTTCTGCCGGTTCCCCTTGGAGTACGAGCGCGCCCGCAGGCTCGGATCGAGCCGCAGCCGCTCGACGAGCTCGTCCCGGAAGGCGATGTCGGCGGTGCCCGCCAGGTTGCCCAGGTAGGTGAGGATCTCCAGGCCGGTCAGCTGCGGCCACAGCGAGACGTCGCCCGGTACGTAGGAGACGTGACCGTGGGCCCGCTCCACGTCGGCCACCGGGACACCCATGATCCACGCGGAGCCGGCGGTCGGTCGCAGGAGGTGGAGCAGCAGCCGGATCGTGGTCGACTTCCCCGCTCCGTTGGGGCCCAGGAAGCCGAAGATCTCGCCCTGCTCCACCGCGAGGTCCAGGTCGTCCAGGGCGATCACCCGGCCGAATCGCTTGCTCAGTCCCTCGGTGCGTATCGCGGAGATCCCCATCCCGTACCTCCGTGGCTCGGCGGGTCCTCTTCCACGCTACTGCCCGACGCCCGTGTCGGCAGTGGTCGGACGACGTGGTGCCGCGCGCTATGTCGCCCGGCGCGGACGGCCGTTCTGCGTGCCGTCTCGACCGACCCCTGGGCGGCTCCCTCCACGACGATACCGTTCACTCTTCGTTACCGCTGATTACGGGACAGAGCCAAGCGATTTACAGTCCCGAGGGCGGGTTCATGCCTCGTACCGGTAGGGAAGGCCGTTGCTGTTTCCGCCCGGGGTGTGAACGGTGACGCTGACGGTTCCCACCGTTCCGGCCGGGGCTGTGGCGACGAGCAGGTTGTCGGAGACGGCCGCGAAGGACGTCGTGGTGCCGTCGAAGCGGACTTCGTCGGTGTAGGTGAGGTTGGTGCCAGTGATGGAGACGCTGGTTCCCCCGAAGGCCGGTCCGTTGTCGGGGATGAGAGAGGTGATGCCCGGTGTCCCCAGGTAGGTGTAGTAGGGGTCGCCCTGACCTGGCAGGCTGGTTCCGCCCGGGGTGGTGACGGTGACGGTGACGGTTCCGTTGCCACTGGGAGCGTCGGCTGTGATCTGGCTGTCCGAGAGCACGTTGATGTTCGTGGCGTGGCCGGTGCCGAACGCCGCGGCGGTGGCGAGGATCAGATTGGTGCCGGTGATGGTCACCGTGTTGCCGCCGGCCACCGGCCCCATGGTCGGATCGACGCCGGTGACGGTCGGAGCAGCGATGTAGAAGTACGACACCGCGTTGCTGATCGTTGTCGGGGTGGAGACGGTCACATTGACCGGTGCTGCCGGGGCCGCTGGGGCGACGGCGGTGATCTGTGTCGTGTTGACCACGGTGAACGGCACTGATGCGGTGCCGAATTTGACCGATGTGATGCCGGTGAAGCCCGTTCCGTTGATGGTGACGGTGTTTCCGCCGCTGGTGGGGCCCTGGTTGGGACTGAGGTTGTTGATGACGGGGGCGGGCGCGGTGGTGTAGGTGTAGGTAACGGTGTTGTTGCTTGTGCCGCTGGGTGAGCTGACCGTGACTGTTACGGATCCGGTGCCGGGAGGTGCGGTGGCGGTGATCTGCGTGGCGGTGTTGACCGTGAAGGGGGCGGAGGTGGCGCCGAACTTCACCGCTGTGGTTCCGGTGAATCCCGTGCCGCTGATGGTGACGGTGTTCCCCCCGGCGGCGGGTCCCTGGTTGGGGCTGACGCCGCTGACCACCGGCGCGGCCGAATAGGTGTAGAGGGCGTTGTTGCTCGTGCCGCTGGGTGAGCTGACCGTGACTGCTACGGATCCGGTGCCGGCGGGGGCGGTGGCAGTGATTTTTATGGAACTGGTCACGGTGAAGGGGGCGAAGGCGGCGCCGAACTTCACCGCTGTGGTTCCGGTGAAACCGGTACCGTTGATCGTCACCGTGTTTCCGCCGGCGGATGGGCCTTGGCTGGGGCTGAGGCTACTGATAACCGCTACCATGACGTTCTTTCTATTGTCGGCCGCGTCAAATGTGCCCTTGCCTGATTCCGGCCGGGGCTCGGGAGCCTGAGCACGCCGTTTTCCGGGGCGTGCGCAGGCTGCTTCTATTCGCCCCTCGGACGAGGGGTTTGGGTTGTCAGGACGCGGTGAAAGCGGCGCTGGTGGTGCTTTCGCCGCCGGGCGTGGTCGCCGTCACGTTGTAGACGAGGGTCGGGGTGAGACCGGCGGGTGCGGTGACCAGGACCTGCGTGGTGCTGGTCGCTTCGATGTCGGACAGCGGCACCACGAAGACGTTGGCGGGGGTGACCGCGTCCGTGAAGGTTACGGCGCTGACGTCGACGAGGTGGAGTCCGTTGACGGCGATGCCCGTTTGGCCGGGTGATCCCGAGGTGGGGGCCACGGAGGTGACCGTCGGGAGTTTGTAGTAGGTGACTTGAGTGGCGCCACCGGCGGGGACGCTGGTGCCGCCGGCGGTGACCACGGTGACGTCCACCGTGTCCGTGTCGGTCCCGGTTACTGTGTGGCCGGGAGGGACGATGCCTGGGATCTGGGAGTCCCCCACCGGCGCGACCGTGCTCGTGGTGGGAGTTCCGCCGAATTGCACCGCTGTCGCGGTCGCCAGGCCGCTGCCGTTGATGGTGATGGCCACCGTGGGCGCCTCCGGCGCGACGTTGGAGCTCAGGAACGAGCACTGCGGAGTGCCGATGGCGAAGAAGGGCTTGGGGTTGCTGAGCGTGCCTGACACGATCACGGTGACGTCGACCTGCCCCGCGCACAGGATTGGAACGGTGACGGTGACGGAGGTGGAGGACACGGTGTTGGGCGTGACCTTCTTGCCGCCGAAGTACACCTTGGTGGTGGTGGCGCTGGTACCCAGACCGGTGCCGGTGATGGTCAGCGCGTCTCCGTTGTGACCCTGGGTCGCGCTGAGCGAGGTGATGGATGGCATGGGGCTTCTCCTTCTTTGACGGTGTTGCTTCTGTGACCGGTAGGAGGAAGGCGTACGGGTCCGTGGCCTTGCGGCGCCCGGACCCCGAGGGAGACGAGCCCGGATGAACGGGCGTGTGTAGCACCGGTTGCCGGGGTTGTCTGCGCCGTGGCGGGGTGCGCACTGGTGGGGTCTGGGCGGGATCCGCGAACTCAGCGAGGGGAGGCGGAGACGGTCCGCTCACCCATGTTGGGGTGCTGCCGAAGACGGCTGCGGCAAGGGGTAGTTGACGATGTCGCCGTCGCGGGCGGTGAGCGCCGTCCGAGCAGACCAGTCGTGGCACGGACCGGGTGGTGTAGGTCAGTGGAGTTTCTCGACGCCATCGCGAACGGCGCCTGCGGGAACGTGATCGCCGGTCCCGGCGGCGTGTGGAAAGCGATGCTCTGCCTTCGCGCCCAAACCCGGCCGCTCCCGTAGGGGAGAAGAAGGGGCGGGAACGGTTTGTTCACAAGGCGGTTGAGTCCGGGGGTTTACCCGCGCACGGTCCGGTTGCCCGATGGGGCCCCGGCTGGGCTGAGTGTGCCGGTTGCGGGCAGCCACCTGCGCAGGGGCCTATCGCAGGTCCCGGGCAGGAGTCGGAGGGAAGAAACGGATGGCATGAAGCCCCCTCTTGGTTGTGCCGAGCCACCGCAGTAGTTGGTACCGAACAGACTTCGAGGTACCGACTGCTGGATGTGCTCTCTCCGCCAAGGGACGCCCGTCACGGCATCTCAGGCCGAGGTGCTGGGCCAGCCGGCTGCCGCATTTCCCTAGTGGAGGGATAGACGGACCCACCTGGCCAGTAACAACAGTAGGCCACCCGAGTGGTCTTTCCAACAAGGGAACTGACGTGACACCACCCGTTTGGGCGAGCGCAGAATGCCTGCATTGGGATTCGCCTATTGTGCGCCCCGTCGCCAACTGCGGAAGGACCCCACCGCCCGGCGCCCACCGCCCCGTCACGAAGCCGCATCAGGCGCTGTTTACCGTCGGGGGCGGTGCGACACAACCGGCCGCAGGCAGGTGAGGTGTGGGGTGGTTCCCGCGGCTTCCGGGGCGCGCTGGGCCGTGGACCAATGAGTTCCATTCATCCAAGCCGATCAGCGGCCTCGCAGCCCATTCGGGCGAATTTCTCTGGCCCAAACAGGTTGATCGCATCAAAGCCCCCTCGGACGCTGAAATTCGCCTCGTATGGTGACATGCCCCGGCTAGTTGCGGTGAAATTCTCCTGACGAACAATCAAGGGGTAGATTTAGTGAGGCGTTGGCAAAAACGGAAAGCTTTCAGAATGGCTACCACCGCAGCTCTGGCCGTGATGGCCTTTGCTTCGCCGGCGGCTGCAGCAGTGCCCTCGACGACCACGGTCCAAGCATCGCCTTCGACAGTGACCGCCGGGCAATCAGTAGATCTGACCGCGACGGTGACCTGTGCGGGAGACCCCAGCGGCGGCCTCGGCATGACGTTCTACGACGGCGCAGCCGTCCTGACAACCGTTCCCGTGGGAGCCAACGGAACATCGGCGTATACGGCCAACTTCACCTCGACCGGCTCTCACACGATCACAGCCGCATACAACGGAAACGACAACTGCAACGCTTCGAACAACACGACCAAGATCGAGGTATCAGCCGCGCCGGCACCCCCCACGACCCCTGGGATGTGCCTCCTCTGTAACGGCCTGATCAATTTCACAGTCAGCAACATTCACAACGAGGTAAATGTCCGTTAGCCCTCACAAGGCCGCGGAATTCAGGCTGACATCTATGCTGGTGCGTCTACGTCTGCGGAGGCTGGCAACCGCTGGTGGGGGATCGGCGTAGGCGCTCCAGAGGGGGACCGGGAATGACCGCTGACCGAAAATTCGCGACGCCAAAACCCTGACCCCGGTGATGCGGGAGGTCTTCGGCACCGACCGCGGTATCGCCGCCGGACGCGACCTGTGAGCAGGCATACCTGGAGCGTGCGCTCGTGAACATCGCCACCGCCGTGCCCCGCGACGCCCGCGCGGCACACGGAGAGCGGGGTCAGCCGAGGACCTCGAAGCCTCCGAGGGCCTCCGGCCGCTCCTCGTGGAGCTGGACCCGTACGACGCTCGCTCCGGGCGGGCCGTGGTGCGCCCAGTCCACCATGTGGGCGACCGCCTTCGCATCCCCTTCGAACACCGCCTCCACGGTGCCGTCCGGCAGGTTCCGCACCCAGCCGGCTGCGCCGTGGTCGAGAGCGGTGCGGCGGCAGGTGTCACGGAAGAAGACACCCTGCACCACGCCGTGGACGATCACTCGGATGCGAACCCGTTCCATGGGCCGACCATAGCGGGGCGGGCGCGGGGCGCCGCCCAAGGAGGTCTCGACGTCACCGAATGTCGCTTCCCGACCGCAAGCCCTGACCGGGCCGGGGCCCGGGTGCCGGCACCATGACGTCCTGCGCAAGGGTGACGGGTACCCGTCACCCGCACGCCGCTGCCGGCTTCGGCGCGGGCCCCGGCTCCTGGGGGGAGGCGAGGGCGTCGGCCGGGACCCGAGCAGGGGCGTCGGCCGGGGCGCGGTCCTCGCCGGACAGGGCGAAGACGCGCAGGAAGACTTGCGAGAGCGGACCGATGGCCAGCGCGTAGGCGACGGTCCCGACGCCGGCGGTGCCGCCGAGCAGGACTCCGGCCGCGAGGACCGTGACCTCGATTCCGGTGCGCACCAGGCGCACCGACCGCCCGGTCCGCCGGTGCAGGCCGGTCATGAGGCCGTCGCGGGGCCCCGGGCCGAAACGGGCGGAGATGTACAGGCCGGTGGCCACACCGTTGAGGACGATGCCGGCCGCCAGCAGGGCCGCCTGCGGGACCGCGCCGTGCACGTCCGGCATCAGCGCGAGCGTGGCGTCCATGGACAGGCCGACGGCGAACACGTTCGAAACGGTGCCCAGCCCGGGGCGCTGCCGCAGGGGCACCCACAGCAGCAGGACCAGCGCGCCCACCACCACGGACACGGTGCCGATGCTCCACCCGGTGCGCTCGGCGAGCCCTTGGTGGAAGACGTCCCAGGGGTCCAGTCCCAGCCCCGCGCGGACCAGGAACGCCGAGCTCGCTCCGTAGAGGGCGAGCCCGAGGTACAGCTGCAGGAGTCGACGGGTGAGACGCCGAGCGGGGCGGGCGGGGGCGAGGGACACCGGTGGAACCTTTCCGGGGAGCCAAAGGACGACAGGCCCCACGGTGTGGCTTGGCCAGTGTGCCCGGACAGGTCCAATCCGACTCAAGTGGCCTTATTTTTTTCGGCCTACTTTCGGTAGCGCGGGACTCGGTCCCGGTTCGTGATAACACGCACATTTTCGACACCTTTAGTCCTAATTGATGAATGCTTGTCTCCGGTCCACACCGACGTACCAGCGCCACCGGCAACGGGAGAGACATGCGACGCGCACACCGCCTGACCATCAACCGGCGGATAGCCCTGCCCCTCGTGGGCGGAGCCGCCGTACTGGGCTTCGGCGGCCTCTACCTCACCGGCCTTGCGGTCGCGGCGGACACCGTCGCCGACGGAACCCAGGTACGCGGCGTAGACATCGGCGGGATGAGCCGCACCGAGGCCAAGGCCGTCCTGGACCGCGAGCTCGGCCCGGCCGCGGCGGCCCCGATCGAGCTGCGGATCGGCGACCGTACCGAGAAGGCCGCACCCGCCGCGTTCGGCCTCTCCCTCGACACTGCCGCCACCGTCGACCGTGCCGCGCAGTCCGGATCGGACCCCTTCACCGTGATCGGACGCCTCCTCGCCCCGACACAGGACCGCACCGTCGAACCCGTGATCCGCACGGACGGCCCCACGAGCCGAGCCGAGATCGACCGGCTCGCCGCCGCCGGCCGCCCGGCCCGCGACGGGGACATCACCTTCGAGGGCGGCACGGTCCGTGTCACCGCCCCGGTCACCGGTCTCGCCGTACGCGCCGATCGGGCCGCGGACACCGTCCGCGCCGCGTACCTGCGCCCGCAGGGCGGCCCGATCGAGCTGCCCGTGGACCAGAAGCCGCCCGCCGTGGGGCAGCAGGAGACCGTCCGGGTCCTGAAGGAGTTCGCCGAGCCCGCGATGTCCGCGCCGGTCACGCTCACCCTCGCCGGGCGGCCCCTCACCCTCACTCCCGCGGTACTCGGCAAGCACCTGGGCGTCGAGGCCGACGGCCACGGCCGACTCGTTCCCGAGCTCGACTCCAAGGGGCTGCTGGCCGATCCCGCGGTCTCCCGGCAGGTCGCCGCGGTCACCCGGCCGTCCCGAGGCATCACCTTCGGCGTCGACTCCGCGAACCGGGCGGTCGTCGCCGAGGACGGGCGGACGGGGGCCCAGGTCACCGAGAAGGCACTGGCCCGGGCCGTCGTACCGCTGCTGACCCGCACGGGCACCGCGCGGACCGGGGAGCTGGCCGTGAAGACCGTTCCCCCGCGCCTGACCGCCGAGGAGGCCCGGCGACTGGGCATCAAGGAGAAGGTCTCCTCCTTCACCGTGAACTTCCCGGCCGCGCCCTACCGGACCACCAACATCGGGCGCGCCGTGCAGCTGATCAACGGCTCCGTCGTCCTTCCGGGCGAGTCCTGGAGCTTCAACAAGACCGTTGGCGAACGGACCAAGGAGAACGGCTTCGTCGACGGGATCATGATCAACGACGGCCAGTACGCGAAGGCCCCCGGTGGCGGCGTCTCGTCGGTCGCGACGACCATGTACAACGCCGTGTTCTTCGCGGGCGTCCAGCCGCTGGAGCACGGAGCCCACTCGTTCTACATCGAGCGCTACCCCGAGGGCCGTGAGGCCACCGTCGCGTGGGGCACCCTCGACCTGCGCTGGAAGAACGACACCGGCCACGCGCTGTACGTCCAGGCCCAGTCCACCGACACCTCGGTGACCATCACGCTCCTGGGTACGAAGAAGTACGACGAGATCCGCGCCACCAAGGGCCCGCGCACCCACATCACCCCGCCGGGCAAGCGCACGGGCTCCGGTCCGACCTGCGAGGTGCAGACCCCGCTGGAAGGCTTCGACGTCACCGTCGACCGGGTCTTCGTACAGGGCGGGCGCGAGGTCAAGCGGGAGACCTTCCCCACCCACTACACCCCGCGTGACGAGGTCACCTGCGATGCGCCGACGCCGGCGCCGGGCGCCTCGGTGCCGCCGGCCGGCTCCGCCGCGCCGAAGCCGGGACGCGCCTGACCCGACGCCGGACGGGCCGGCGGACGACCACCTCCGGGCCGATGTCCATCGTGGTCACTACGCCGTCCTCGCCGACCAGCGCGGCCAGGATCGCGGCGACGAGTGCGCGGCGCCGCTCCTGGGGCGGGGCCCGGCCTCCCCGGGGGCCGCTGCGGGGCCCTCTCTCATGGAACTCCTCGTCAGAGGAAGGGGGAGCCCGGGCGGGCGCGCCAGGAGTGCGCGGGATGGTGGACCACGGACGGCAGGTTGCGGTCCCAGTGGGCGCGGTGGTGCCGGGTGGAACGGTGTGCGCGGGGCGCACGGGCCGTGCGCGCCAGGATGAACAGGGCGGCCGTGAGGGCCGCGAGTTCTATGTGATCCGGGCGGCCCCGGATCACCTTGATCTGGTGGCGGCGTATCACCAGGACACCGGCAGGGCCTTGGGGCCGCGGATCAGCGCCCCGGACTGCCATTCGAGCTGCTCGGGCGGGACGGCCAGGGCGAGCTTCGGGTACCGGTCGAGCAGCGTGCTGATGATGATCTCGGACTCCATCCGGGCCAGCATGGAGCCGACGCAGTGGTGCGGGCCGTTCCCGAACGCCATGTGGGCGATGGGCCCGCGGTCGAAGTCCAACGTGTCGGGGTTCGGGAAGACCTCGGGGTCGCGGTTGGCCGCGAGGTACGAGGAGTACACGGTCTCGCCGGCCTTGACGGTGACGCCGCCGATCTCGATGTCCCGCGTGGCGATCCTAGGGAGGCCCACTCCGCTGCGGTGCGGGATGAAGCGCAGCAGCTCGTCGACGGCCTGGGGGAGCAGCTCCGGCTCCGCGCGCAGCCGTTCGAGGTGCTGCGGATGGGTGAGGAGGGCGTACACCATGTTCGCGCTGTTGTTGCGGACGGCGTGCGCCCCGCTCACCAGGATCGCGGTGGCGATGGAGACGGCCTCCGGCTCGGTGAGCTCACCGGCGTCGGCCGCCGCGGCGAGGACTCCGGCCAGGTCGTCGCTCTGCTCCTCCCGGCGCATCGCGAGCAGGGCGACCACGCATTCGCGCACCGTCTTCAGGGCGTCGGCGCTCTTCCCCGGGGCCGGCCCGGGCGTCATGATCAGGTTGGCCCAGGAGGTCATGTCCTTGCGCATGTCCTGCGGCATCCCCATCAGGTCGGCGACGGCCGCGAGCGGGAACGGGCCGTGCAGGTGCTCCATCAGGTCTGCCGGCGAGCCGTGCCGCTCCATCTCGTCCAGGAGCCGGTCGGCGGTCTGCTGCACGGAGGGCCGCAGCTTCTGCATGCTCTTGCCGGTGAAGGCACGCGCGACCACCCGGCGCATGTCGTTGAGGCGCGGCGGATCGGCGTAGTTCATGGATGCCTGCATCGAGGCGATCGCGTGCGGGGAGGAGGCGGTGATCGTACGGCCGACCAGTTCCCGCCTGCTGAAGCGCGGGTCGGTGGTGGCCGCCTTCACGTCGGCGTAGCGCGCCATCAGCCAGGCGGTGCCCTCCCCGAACGGCAGCCGGATCCGGGCTGCCCGTTGCTCCCGGAGCCGGTCGTGGAGGAAGGGGTCGAAGTCGAGTGCCTCGAAGTCGTCCAGGTTCCAGCAGTGCACCGCTTCGTCCGAGGCCGGGTCCTGCTCCGGTTTGAGGGCCGTCTGCGGGTCTGACGTCATGGTTCATCTCCCTGCGTGGATGTCACCCCCCGAGGCGCGATTCCGCGGGAAATCGGCACGGCCATCCCTTCCCTCTCGTCACGCGCTCCGCTGCCTTCCCGGCCAAGCGTCACCGGATTGGCTCATGTCACCAACGCCGTAGTCCCGCGCGCGCATCGGCCGGAGGTCCGTGAGGCTGTGTCAGACACGAAAGGAGAGCCACCCATGGCGACTCTGTGCAGGCCAACGGTGTGCGTGCCCGAGCACGTGATCACGATGGAGCAGACCCTGGATCTGGCCCGGTCCGTGCACGCGGACCACCCACAGCTCGACCTGGCGCTTCGGCTGATCCGGAACACGGGTGTCGCCAAGCGGCACATCGTGCGCCCCATCGAGGAGACCCTCAAGCACCCCGGTTTCGAATCGCGCAACGCCGTGTACGAGGCCGAGGCCAAGGCGCGGGTCCCCGCGGTGGTGCGGCAGGCGCTGGAGGACGCCCAGCTGCGTGCGCAGGACATCGACATGATCATCTACGTGTCGTGCACGGGCTTCATGATGCCGTCGCTCACCGCATGGCTGATCAACACGATGGACTTCCGGACGAACACCAGGCAGCTCCCGATCGCCCAGCTGGGCTGCGCGGCGGGCGGCGCGGCGGTCAACCGGGCCCACGACTTCTGCACCGCCTACCCGGACGCGAACGCGCTGATCGTCTCCTGCGAGTTCTGTTCGCTGTGCTACCAGCCCAGCGACCTGGAGGTCGGCAACCTGCTCTCCAACGGCCTCTTCGGCGACGGAGTGGGCGCCGCCGTCGTGCGCGGCAAGGGCGGCACCGGCATGGAACTGCACCGCAACAGCTCGTACATCATCCCCCAGACGGAGGACTGGATCATGTACGACGTCAAGGAGACCGGGTTCCACTTCAAGCTCGACCGACGAGTGCCGGGGACCATGGAACCGCTCGCCCCGTCGCTCAAGGAACTGGCCAAGGCCCACGGGTGGGACGCCGCCGCGCTGGATTTCTACATCATCCACGCAGGTGGGCCGCGCATTCTGGACGACCTCAGCAAGTACCTCGGTGTGGCACCCGAAGCATTCCGCTTCAGTCGGGCCACACTGACCGAGTACGGCAACATCGCCAGCGCCGTCGTCCTGGACGCACTGCGCCGACTCTTCGACGAGAACGGCACCGCTGACGCCGCGCGGGGCCTGCTGGCCGGTTTCGGCCCGGGCATCACCGCAGAGATCTCACTGGGCAGCTGGACCTCGGATCGAGGGACCGGGTGAGGGAGGAATCCGAAGCATGCTGAAGGACGGCCCCACAATCTCACGGCCACCCATCACGCACTGGCCCACCCCGGCCCTGGACGGGGTCGACTTCGACCCCGTCCTCGCCGACCTGATGCGGGCGGGCCCGGTGACCCGCATCAGGCTTCCCAACGGAAGCGGGTGGGCCTGGCTCGTCTGCCGGTACGAAGACGTGCGGATGGTGGCCAACGATCCCCGGTTCAGCCGAAAGCTGGTCGCGGAACACGACGTCACCCGTTTGGCCCCGCACTTCATCCCCGCACCCGGTGCGGTCGGTTTCGAGGACCCGCCCGACCACACCCGGCTGCGCCGCACCGTCGCGGCGGCCTTCACCACCAGCGGAGTGGAGCGCCTGCGCACCCGGGCCCAGGAGATGCTCGACCCCCTCGTCGAGGGCATCCTGCGCGACGGGCCGCCCGTGGACCTGACCGAGCGCCTGCTCGCTCCCTTCCCGCTCGCCCTCGTGTGCGAGCTGATGGGCGTGCCGGAGCCCGACCGGACCATGGTCCACGAATGGACCACGCTGATCCTCTCCTCGGCCCAGGGCGCGCAGCGCAGCGAGCAGGCCAAGAACGACATGTGCGCCTACCTGGGCGCACGCATGCGCAACGGGGAAGTGGCGGGCGGTGACAGCGTCATCGGGCTCCTCGTCAAGGCAGTCGAGGCCGGCGAGGTCACCGAGGAGGAGGCCACCGGCCTGGCCCTGCTCATCCAGATCGGGGGCGAGGCCGTCACCAACAACGTGGGCAACATGGTCTACATCCTGCTCACCCGGCCGGACCTGATGGAACGGCTGCGCAGCACACCCGACCTGCGGCCTTCGGGACTCAACGAGCTGCTGCGCTACATCCCGCACCGCAACGCGGTCGGGCTCTCCCGGATCGCCCTCGAAGACGTCGCCGTTGCCGGCCAACTCATCCGGGCGGGCGAAGCGGTCTACGTCTCCTACCTCGCCGCCAACCGCGACCCGGACGTCTTCCCCGACCCCCACGAGCTGCACCTGGACCGCAGCCCCAATCCGCACGTGTCCTTCGGGTACGGACCCCACTTCTGCCCCGGGGCCATGCTGGCCCGGCTTGAAGCGGAACTACTGTTGGACGCGCTCCTCGACCGCTTCGAGGACGTGCGCCTCAGCGTCCCGGTGAGCGAACTGCGTTGGCGGCCCGGGGCCCTCATCCGTGGGCCCGAGGGCCTGCCGGTGACCTGGTCATGACCGCGCACGCCGCCCGCGACGGGCTGCTCGTGCCACCGGGCCACGGCCGGAAGCTGCAAACCGACGCCCAGCAGGTCACGTTCAAGGTCACCGGGGAGCACTCCTCGGTGGCTTCGAGCTTCGAGGTCGTCGTACCGCCCGGATTCGACGTCGGAGCCCACCTGCACACCCGCAGCGAGGAGCTGTTCTACGTCCTGGAGGGTGAACTCGACGTCATGGCCTTCGAGCCGCGCGTCCGTATCGGCGAAGACTGGCGAGACTGGGAGTCGCTCGACGGACGTCAGGTCGTCCGTGCCACACCAGGAACCGTCATCGTCGTTCCGCCCGGCTGTCCGCACGCCTTCGCGAACCCCACCGGCGAACCGGCCCGGATGTTCTTCCAAGCCTCGCCGCCCCCCGATCACGAGCGGTACTTCGAGGAGCTCCTCGCCCTGCTCGACACGGGCGTCACCCCCGATCCCGCCGCGATCCGCGAACTGCGGATGCGCTACGACATCGAACAGCTCACGCCGCTGCGCCACGAGCTGCCCTGACCACCCCGGCACGCCCTGACCACCACCGCAAGAACCGCAATACCCCCCACTCACACCATTCTCGGGAGAATCCATGCTGCGCACCCGCCGCAAACTCCGCACCGCTACGTACGCCCTGGCGGGCACGGTCGCCGCTGCCGCCTCGCTCGCGGCGGGCCCGGCCCGGGCCGCCGAGCCCCTGCCGTCCCACTGGTGCTACGTCAACGGTGTCGAGGCCCGGCCCGGACAGGTGGTGAGGGGCACGTCGGGCAACGACACGATCCTGTGCGAGAACGACGTCGAGAACGCGATCATCTACGGCGGGGCCGGCAACGACAACATCCGGGTCAAGGGGATCCTGGTCGACTCCCAGGTGCTCGGCGGCGAGGGCGACGACACCCTCCAGGTGAACAACCTCTACCCGCGCAACGGCAACTCATCGGTGCGCGGCGGTGCGGGCGACGACACCATCATCACCGCCCTCGTCGTGGGCACGGCGGCGCACGGGGCCACCGTCTACGGCGACCACGGCAACGACAACATCACCACCGGCAGTGTGCTGGGCGAGCCCGGCGAGTACCAGCGCGGCGGCGGCCAGGTGTTCGGCAACGACGGCAGGGACCTGATCCGCACGGGCAACATCGACCTCGGCGGCCGGGTACTCGGCGGCAGCGAGAACGACATCATCGAGCCGAAGTCCGTCGGCGCGGAGTCCGCGGGGGTCGTCCAGGGCGGTCCGGGCGACGACAAGGTCCGCGGCCAGAACGACACCGTCCTGACGATCGGCCCCGGCTACGCTCAGGTCGACGGCGGCCTCGGCGCCAATGCCTGCAAGCTGAAGCACTTCTCGACCGGAGACCGGGTCCGCAGCTCGGTCGCGAACTGCCGGCTGACGGGCGCGGCCCCCGCCCCCGCGTCGCCGGTCACCCCCGCTACCCCGGCGAAGCCGGCCGCTCCCGCCACCACCTCACCGCACTGAGGGACGGCGGCCGCCCGGAGCGCCGTGTGCGCGCTCCATGGACAGGCCGCCGGGCAACATCAGCAGGGTCAGCACCGCGCCGCCGACGAAGATCGCCGCCGAAGCCGTGAAGACCGTGTGGTAACTCTCCAGGGCAGCCCGCGCCATGAGGTCCGGCGTGGGCTGCCTGCCTGCGAGGGAGCGGGCGACGGCTCCGCCGGCAAGGGTGCTCATCAGCGCCGTGCCGACGGAGCCGCCCGTCTGTCGCATGGCGTTGACCGTCGCGGAACCGACCCCGGCGTCCCGCGGATCGATGCCCGCCGTACCGAGGTTCATGGCGGCCGCCGTGATCAGGCCCATGCCGAGTCCCGTGGCCACCTGGCCCGGCAGGACATCGACGACGTACGGGCCGGTCGCCGTCAGGGTCGCCATCCAGGCCATGCCGCACGCCGACAGCACCATGCCGGTGACGATGCGCGGACGTCCGCCGATCCTGCCGAGCAGGCCCATGTTGCTGCCGATCGCGCCGATCATGATGCATCCGGACATCGGCATGAAGGCCAGGCCGGTCCTGGCCGGGCTGTACCCCCGGGTGTGCTGGAAGTAGTACGTGAGGAACAGGAACACGCCGAACATCCCGACCCCGGTGATGAACACGGACGTGAGCGCCGTGCCCCGGACCCGGTCGAGCACGATGCGCAAGGGCAGCAGCGGGTGCGCGCTGCGCCGCTGCCACCAGACGAACGCGGCCAGCAGGACGGCGCTGGCGGTCAGGAAGCCCAGGGTGTGCGCGGACTCCCAGCCCAGCGGTCCCGCCGTGGCCAGACCGTAGACCAGGCAGAAGAGACCCGACGAGGCCAGCACCGTACCGGGCAGGTCAAGCTGGGGAGGAGTGGTGGGGGCCGGCCGCTTGAGCAGCACGCCGCCGGCGCCGACGGCGACGGCGGCGAAGAGCACGTTCACGTACATGGTCGAGCGCCAGCTCAGGTCCTCGGTGAGGAAACCTCCCAGCAGGAGCCCGACGGCGCCCCCGGACGCGGCGAGCGAACCGAACACGCCGAAGGCCTTGCCACGTTCGGCGGGGGCGGAGAACGTCGTGGTGAGCAGCGAGAGCGCGGCGGGAGCCAGCAGCGCTGCGAACACGCCCTGGAGGGCACGCGCCGTGACGAGGACCCCGAAGGTGGTCGCGGCGCCGCCGAGTGCCGAGGCCGCGGCGAAGCCGAGCTGGCCGATGAGGAAGGCCCGCCGCCGCCCGAACAGATCGGCGAGCCGCCCACCGAGCAGCAGAAGACTTCCGAAGCTGATGGCGTACGCGGTCACCACCCACTGCCGCTGGTCATCGGGGAACCCGAGATCGGCCTGTGCGGAGGGCAGGGCGATGTTCACGATGGTGGCGTCGAGGACGACCATGAGTTGGGCGAGGCCGATGACGGCGAGGATCCACCACCGGCGCGGATCGGGCGGCGCTGCGGCGGCGTGGACGGCTGGATCGGTGCTGGTTCCGGGACGGGTCGGCTCTGCGGACATGGTGGCACTCCATGGTTTCCGCTCGATCTCGCTGGCGAGAGTGCGTGCGCGGGTGCGGGGACTGTCTGGTTCGACGATGCGTGAGACGGCCGCGACGCCCACGCGCCACGCCACGATGCCGTCCGGATGGACCAGTGCCTCGTTCGTTTTCCTACGGTTGCCCCTCCTTCCCCTCCTTGCTGCGCTTCTTGTCCTTCTTCCGTCGAAGCGCCCCGGCCGGGCGACCGGCGTGGAGCTCCAGCGGGCCCGTGCCCTCGACGCGGGTGCGCAGGCAGGCTTCGATCTGGCGGCGCAGTGACGGTTTGACCAGGGCCCGCAACTGATCGGCGGGCACGGTCCGCCACCGGAGCAGTTCCGAACGCGGCAGGCGGATGCGGGCCAGGGTGGGGGAGTCCAGGACCCCGCCGTCGTAGAGGAAGCGGATCCGGGCCGGATAGCCGGGCTTGTGCGACCAGTTGACGCCCAGCAGCCGGCCCGGTTCGAGGAGGAGACCGAGTTCCTCGCTGACCTCCCGCCGGGCGGCGGCGCGCGGGGTTTCGCCCAGATCGCTGTCGATGCCGCCGCCGGGCAGGTTCCAGCGCCCCGGCGTGCCGTACGCGGGCTCCACCAGCAGGACCGCCCCGGCCGCGTCCGTGCACAGCACGCTCGCCGCGGTGATCGCCTTGGGACGGGCGGCCCGGTGGCTCGCGGCGTCGAAGGAACCGGCGTGCTCCAGGGCTGCGCGCTCCGCCGGGTCCAGGCCCGCCGGGGAGCCCGGCTGGGGCACTCCGTCGACGAGGTGCGCGAAGGACCCGGAGCGCAGGGCGGCCAGGCCGGCCCGCAGCCGGGGCGCGCTCCGGGCGGGCAGCACCGCGTACGCCCGGTCCGGCGCGAGCCACCGCGCGGCGGCGACCTCGTGGTCCGCGCGGGAAGCAGCGCACACCCGTTCGGGCGGGAGCGGCCCGACGAGGTGGACATGGGCGATCAGGGAGCGGCCGAGGGAGCCGGGGCGGCGGGACTCCACGGCGAGCAGCCGCCCGACCGGGACGGCCAGGCCCAGCTGCTCGTGCAGTGCGCGGGCCAGGCCTTCCTCCGGTGTCTCGGTGTGCCCCACCGTGCCGCCGGGGAGGTCCGGGAGGTCCGGGTCCCCTTCGCCCGAGGGGGGCAGGACGAGGACGCGCCCGCCGGGGTCGAGGACGATTCCGATGGCGATGATGAGCGGGGCCGAAGGGCCGGCGTGCTGGGTGCGCCCCGGGTCGGTGGAGGGGCGGCCGGTGGGGCGGCCGGTCGGGCGTTCGGCGGGGAGGTCGGGCACTGCGGGCTCCTGTGGATCGTGCGGGAGTACGGGGATCCGTACCCGGCGCGCGCCCGCCGCCCTCGGCGGTCAGGCCCGGGCCAGGAGCATCCCGCCCATCGTGACCATGGTCGCCGCGACGAGCCCGTCCAGCACCCGCCAGGCCGCGGGGCGGGCGAGCAGGCCGCTGAGCAGTCGGGCGCCGTAGCCGAGGGTGGCGAACCAGATCAGGCTGGCCAGTCCGGCCCCTACGCCGAAGGCCCACCGCAGGTCACCCCGGTCGGCGGCGAGCGAGCCCAGGAGCAGGACGGTGTCCAGGTAGACGTGCGGGTTGAGCCAGGTCATGGCCAGGCAGGTCAGGACGGCCCGGCGGCGGGACGCGGCGGTGGCGCCCTCGGTGTCCAGGGCGGCGCCGGGGGTGGGCCGCAGCACCCGGCGGGCGGCGAGGA
The DNA here is from genome assembly GCF_040612395.1 of Streptomyces sp. NPDC006430. Classification (NCBI taxonomy): domain Bacteria; kingdom Bacillati; phylum Actinomycetota; class Actinomycetes; order Kitasatosporales; family Streptomycetaceae; genus Streptomyces; species Streptomyces sp. NPDC006430. The sequence continues at coordinate 7,657 of NZ_JBEXQA010000050.1, read as the reverse complement.
ATCCGTAACAGATCAGGAATCCGCCGCCGGCGACGGCGACCGCGGTCAGGGCGGCGGGCCAGGCCGTCACGAAGGCTCCGACGCCGGTGACGCCGAGGGCGATGAGGACCGCGTCGGAGACGGCGCAGATGGCGACCACGGCGAGAACGGCGTGCCGGCGTGCGCCCTGCCGCAGGACGAAGGCGTTCTGCGCGCCGATGGCGACGATGAGGGAGAGTCCGGTGCCGAAGCCGGCGAGTGCCGCGGTGAAGATGCCGTGTGTCATGCGTTCGACCGTAGGCGGCGGCGCGGTGTTCAGTACAGCTAAAGATTTTTACGTACCCTTAGCGATCGTGATGGACGAGCTTCCCCTGGACCAGGTACGTACCCTCCTCGCCGTGGTGGACGAGGGCACCTTCGATGCGGCGGCCGCGGCCCTGCACGTCACCCCCTCCGCCGTCAGCCAACGGGTCAAGGCCCTGGAGCAGCGCACCGGACGGGTCCTGCTGATGCGGACGAAACCAGTGCGCGCGACCGAATCCGGGCAGGTGGTGGTCCGCTTCGCGCGGCAGCTGGCCCGACTGGAGCGGGACGCACGGGCCGAGCTCGGCATGGCGCAGGAGTCGGGCGGTCCGGTGCGGCTGCCGATCGCGGTCAACGCGGACTCCCTGGCGACGTGGTTCCTGCCGGCGCTCACGCTGGTGCCGCAGGATCCACCGATCCTCTTCGAACTGCACCGGGAGGACGAATCGCACACCACGGCGCTGCTGCGGGAGGGCCAGGTGATGGCGGCGGTCACCTCCTCGCCGGACCCGGTGGCGGGGTGCACCGTGCGCGGGCTCGGGCTGGCCCGGTACCTGCCGGTGGCGAGCCCCGCATTCGTGGCGCACCATCTGACGGGGACGCTCGCGCAGGCCCTCCAGGAAGCTCCGGTGATCGTGTTCGACCGCAGGGACGAACTCCAGGACGCGTTCGTCCGGTCGCTGACGGGGGATCGTGACGCCGGGGCGGGGCCACTGCGTCACCACGTCCCGACCTCGGAGGGGTTCTGCGGCGCGGTGGCCGCCGGGCTGGGATGGGGGCTGGTACCGGAATCGCAGGCGGAGCCACTGCTGCGGGCGGGCGGCCTCGTACTGCTGGTGCCGCGGCGGCCGTTGGACGTCCCCCTGTACTGGCAGCAGTGGAAACTCGACTCCCCGGCGCTGTCGACGCTGGCGGAGGTGGTCGCGGCTGCGGCGGCCAAGGCCCTGCGCTAGTCGTATTGCCGTGCCGTGCCGTGCCGTGCGTCGCGGGCCGGTGACCTTTCCGGTCGCAGCACCCCCCGTAAGCTGCGCTCATGGAGTCCTACACGATCGGCCAGGCTGCTCGGCTGCTGGGCGTGAGCGTCGACACGGCCCGGCGCTGGGCGGATGCCGAACGGTTCCCCACCCGCCGGGAGGGTGCGCGGCGGATGGTGGACGGGCCGGACCTGGCCGCGTTCTGCGTGGAGGTGGCCCAGGAGGGCGGCGAGGGCGAGGACCTCCCGTACACCTCGGCGCGCAACGCCTTCCCGGGGATCGTCACGGCCGTGAAGCTGGGCATCGTCGACGCCCAGGTCGAGATCCAGGCCGGGCCGCACCGCATCGTTTCGCTGCTCACCCGGGAGGCGGTGGAGGAGCTCGGTTTCGAGGTGGGCGCGCGGGCCGTGGCCCGGGTGAAGTCGACGAGCGTGTTCATCGACCGCGCCTGACGGTCGCAGGCGAGTCCTGCCGGTCACGCAGCACCGCGGGCTCGGGCCCGAGCCCGGCGGGGGCAGGTCCGGCGTTGGTGGCAGACTTGCGGCTGATCCGCCGAAGGGGAGTACGTCGTTGTCCATGTTCAGCAACCTGCGCCGGGCCGTGCGCCGCGGCTACCGGCGGGCCGTCGATCTCAGCCACCCGGCCCGTTCCCCCCTCGGCAGCGCGGTGGTCAACTGCGTGGTCTACCTGGACGGCGAACGGCAGGACGGCTGCACCGAGGTCGAGGAGGCGCTGCGGCGGGTCCGCAAGACGGGCGACGGGTTCGTCTGGATCGGCCTGCACGAACCGACCACGGAGGAACTCGCGGGACTGGCCCGGCTCTTCGGCCTGCACCCCCTCGCCGTCGAGGACGCCGTGCACGCGCACCAGCGCCCCAAGGTGGAGCGGTACGACGACATACTGTTCTCCGTCTTCAAGACCGTGCGCTACGTCGAGCACGAGGAGCTCACCGCGACGAGCGAGGTGGTGGAGACCGGCGAGTTGATGGTCTTCACCGGAGACGACTTCGTCATCACCATCCGGCACGGCGGACGCGGGACGCTCGGCCCGGTCCGCGAGGCCCTGGAGGCGGCGCCGGCCCAACTGGCCAAGGGTCCGGCGGCCGTTCTGCACGCCATCGCCGACCACGTCGTCGACGACTACGTGGCCGTCACGGACGCGGTGCAGAACGACATCGACGCCGTCGAGACCGCGGTCTTCAGCGAGCACGGCGGTCGGGGCGACGCAGGCCACATCTACCAGCTCAAGCGTGAACTGCTGGAACTGCGCCGGGCGGTGGGTCCGCTGAGCCGGCCGCTCCAGCACCTGGCCGCGCAGCCGATACCGGTCATCCCGGCCGAGGTCCGCGCGTACTTCCGGGACGTCGCCGACCATCTGTCCCGGGCCACCGACCAGATCGGCGCGTACGACGCCCTGCTCGACTCCATCCTGCAGGCCCACCTCGCACAGGTGACGGTCGCGCAGAACGAGGACATGCGCAAGATCACGGCGTGGGCGGCGATCGTCGCCGTGCCGACCATGGTCTGCGGGATCTACGGCATGAACTTCGACAACATGCCGGAACTGCACTGGACGTACGGGTATCCGATCGTGGTCGGCGTCATGGCCCTGGGGTGCTTCGTCATCCACCGGGGCTTCCGGCGCAACGGCTGGCTCTGACCTATCGCCCCCGAAGGCGACCTGACGACCCTGACGACCCGTCCGCCGCGCACCGCGCGCACGGGTCGAGCAACCCACACCTCCCCTCCGGAACCGACCGGTGGGCACCCGGCGCCGCACAGGGCGTGCGGGGGTATTGAGCTGCCTCGAATTCTGGTAGTAAAGTTTCCTAACGAAATCGGGTAAGCCTCAACTCCCTCATGGAGGTCTTGTGTTCACCCCCCACCGCAAGAGGATGGCCGTCGGCGCCCTGCTCGGTAGTGCGCTGATCGCCGTGCCGTTCACCGCCCACGCCACCGCGGCACCCGCACCCGCTCCGGCCTCGGTTTCGGCCGCCGCCGTATCGGCCGCGGCCGTCGGGCTCGACGATCCGGCGAAGAAGGACATCGCCATGCAGATCGTCTCCAGCGCGGAGAACTCCTCGCTGAACTGGAAGGCGCAGTACAAGTACATCGAGGACATAGACGACGAACGCGGTTACACCGCCGGCATCATCGGCTTCTGTTCCGGCACCGGCGACATGCTCGACCTCGTCGAGTACTACACCCAGGTCAAGCCGGGCAACGTGCTCGCCAAGTACCTGCCGGCCCTGCGCAAGGTCAACGGCACGGACTCGCACGCCGGTCTCGACCCGAACTTCACCAAGGACTGGGCGAAGGCGGCCCAGGACAGCGAGTTCAAGAAGGCCCAGGACCACGAGCGCGACCGCGTCTACTTCAACCCGGCCGTCAAGCAGGGCAAGTCCGACGGGGTGGGCACGCTCGGCCAGTTCATCTACTACGACGCCATCGTCATGCACGGCGACGGCACCGACTCCACCAGCTTCCGCAACATCCGCAAGCGGGCCCTGTCCAAGGCCAAGCCCCCGTCCCAGGGCGGCAACGAGACCACGTGGCTGAACGCCTTCCTCGACGCCCGCGTCTGGGCGATGAAGCAGGAGGAGGCGCACAGCGACACGAGCCGCGTCGACACCGCGCAGCGGGTCTTCCTCAAGAAGGGCAACCTGAACCTCAACACCCCGCTCGACTGGAAGGTGTACGGGGACCCCTTCCACATCGGCTGAGTCGGCCGGCCCACCCGCGGCGCCCCGAGCCGGACCCCTCCCGGCCCGGGGCGCCCGTGCGTGGGCGTCGGCAACGCGCATGTCGCAGTGGCGTAACGATGTGGGCCCGGAGGGGCCTGTTCCGAGGGTGGTGAGCGGTCACCGGAACGGATTTGGAAGGGCTCTTGGGGCTCTCCAGCCTCACGAAAAGGCCCCTGTCACCCCTGTTTCGTCACCCCATGTGACCTGACATGATCCGTGGGTTCCAAGTGGCGCCCGGTACCGGTGTTTTTGGCTGGAGAACCCCAGGAACGCGGCTCTTCCGGCGGCTTGTGAAGTGGCTTGACCGCCGCGTAAGCGGGGCATAAGTTCTGCCCCGGCTTGCTCCAGCAGGACGGGCCCACGAACCGTCCTCTGGGGGGACACATGCACTACTACACCGACGTTCTGAAGAAGTACACCGTCTTCTCCGGCCGCGCCCGCCGGCAGGAGTACTGGATGTTCACCCTCTTCAACCTGGCCGCGCTGATCATCGTCGCCATCCTGGACAACGCGATCGGCACGTACCCGCTCCTGTACGCGATCTACGCGCTGGCCGTCTTCCTCCCGGGCCTCGCCGTCGGCGTGCGCCGCCTGCACGACATCGGCAAGTCCGGCTGGTGGCTGCTGATCGCCCTCGTCCCGCTGGTCGGCGGCATCTGGCTCCTCGTCCTCATGGCGACCGAGGGCCAGGCGCAGCCGAACCAGTACGGTGCGAACCCCAAGGCCGTCCAGGTCTGATCGGGCCCGTACGCCCGAGTGCCCGAGCGCCGTCCCCGGCTGGAAACAGCCGCCGGACGGCGCTCTCGCCGTTTTCCAGGGGCCCCGGCCGGGTCCCGCAGGGCCGTTCGGCGGGCCCCGCAGGGATCTTCGGGGGTCCCGCAGGGCTTCCGCCGGCCCCGAGTGACACGCGTCTCGTGACGCTCGCGGCAGGGGGCTGTCCAGACCGGCCCGATCACGAGATATCTTGATGTCGAGCAATGTTGCAGACGAGAGACGCAGACTGTGGAGCGGAGCATCCGGTGACTGACTCGACCATCATCTACACGCACACTGACGAGGCCCCGGCCCTCGCGACGTATTCCTTCCTGCCTGTGGTCCAGGCGTACGCGTCGACGGCCGGTGTGAATGTCGAGACCCGTGACATCTCCCTGGCCGGTCGGATCATCGCCAGCTTCCCCGAGCACCTCGAGGAGGGCCAGCGGATCGCCGATGCCCTCGCCGAGCTCGGCGAGCTGGCGAAGACGCCGGAAGCGAACATCATCAAGCTGCCCAACGTCTCGGCCTCGATCCCGCAGCTGAAGGCCGCGATCGCCGAGCTCCAGGGCCAGGGCTACGCCCTCCCGGACTACCCGGACGACCCGAAGACCGACGAGGAGCGCGAGGCCCGCGCCCGCTACGACAAGATCAAGGGCAGCGCCGTCAACCCGGTCCTGCGCGAGGGCAACTCCGACCGCCGCGCCCCCGCCTCGGTCAAGAACTACGCCAAGACGCACCCGCACCGCATGGGCGCCTGGACCCCCGAGTCGAAGACGAACGTCGCCACCATGGGCGCCGACGACTTCCGCTCCACCGAGAAGTCCACCGTGATCGCCGAGGCCGGCACGCTCCGCATCGAGCACGTCGCCGCCGACGGCGCCACCACCGTCCTGCGCGAGTCCGTACCGGTCCTCGCCGGTGAGGTCGTCGACGCGGCCGTCATGCGCGCCGCCGCCCTGAACACCTTCCTCGCCGAGCAGATCGCCCGCGCCAAGGCCGAGGGCGTCCTCTTCTCCGTGCACCTCAAGGCCACGATGATGAAGGTCTCCGACCCGATCATCTTCGGCCACGTGGTCCGCGCCTTCTTCCCGAAGACCTTCGCGAAGTACGGCGAGGCCCTGGTCGCCGCGGGTCTGTCCCCGAACGACGGCCTCGGCACCATCCTCAAGGGCCTGGACGGCGTCCCGCACATCGGTGCCGAGATCAAGGCCTCCTTCGAGGCCGAGATCGCCGAAGGCCCGACCCTCGCGATGGTCGACTCCGACAAGGGCATCACCAACCTGCACGTGCCGTCCGACGTCATCGTCGACGCCTCCATGCCGGCCATGATCCGCACCTCCGGCCACATGTGGGGCCCGGACGGCGCCGAGGCCGACACCCTCGCCGTCCTGCCGGACAGCAGCTACGCCGGCGTCTACCAGGTCGTCATCGACGACTGCCGCGCCAACGGCGCGTACGACCCGTCCACCATGGGTTCGGTGTCGAACGTCGGCCTCATGGCGCAGGCGGCCGAGGAGTACGGCAGCCACGACAAGACCTTCGAGATCGCCGCCGCGGGCACCGTCCGCCTCGTCGACGCCGAGGGCAACGTGGTCCTGGAGCAGGAGGTCGCCGCCGGCGACATCTTCCGTGCCTGCCAGGCGAAGGACCTGCCGATCCGCGACTGGGTCAAGCTCGCCGTCACCCGCGCCCGTGCCACCGGCGTCCCGGCCGTCTTCTGGCTGGACGAGAGCCGCGCGCACGACGCGCAGCTGATCGCCAAGGTCAAGACGTACCTCGCCGACCACGACACCGAGGGTCTGACCATCAAGATCCTCTCGCCGGTCGAGGCCACCGCCTTCTCCCTGGAGCGCATCCGCCGCGGCGAGGACACCATCTCGGTGACCGGCAACGTGCTGCGCGACTACCTGACCGACCTCTTCCCGATCCTGGAGCTGGGCACCAGCGCCAAGATGCTGTCGGTCGTCCCGCTGATGAACGGCGGCGGCCTCTTCGAGACGGGCGCCGGCGGCTCCGCCCCGAAGCACGTCCAGCAGCTGGTCAAGGAGAACTACCTGCGCTGGGACAGCCTCGGCGAGTTCTTCGCGCTGGCGGCCAGCTTCGAGCACCTCGCGACCACCACCGGCAACGCCCGCGCCCAGGTGCTGGCCGACACCCTGGACCGCGCGACCGGCACCTTCCTCAACGAGGACAAGTCGCCGAGCCGCAAGCTGGGTGGCATCGACAACCGCGGCAGCCACTTCTACCTCGCCCTCTACTGGGCGCAGGAGCTGGCCCAGCAGACCGACGACGCCGCGCTCGCAGCCGCGTTCGCCCCGCTCGCCAAGACGCTCGGCGAGCAGGAGGAGACCATCGTCGGCGAGCTCATCGCCGTCCAGGGCTCCCCGGCCGACATCGGTGGCTACTACCAGCCGGACGCCGCCAAGGCCTCGGCGGTCATGCGGCCGTCCGCCACCTTCAACCAGGCGATCGCGACCCTCGCGTAGGGTCACCCGGTCCCTCAGCGTTCCGCCCCGGTCGGCAGCCGCCGACCGGGGCGGACCCGTCTGCGCGCCCGCCACGCCGCCGTGATCAGCGCCGCGACGCGTGCGGGCTTCACCCCGGAGGGCACCCTGCGCGCTCCGCCCGGGTGTCCGGGGCCTCCGTCGACGACGTGGTCCTCGGGCTGCCCGTGGAGGAGTGGAAGCGGTCGGACGACGTCCCGCAGTGAGCACTGGCGCCCGTGAGGGGGTGAACAACAGTCGCATTTTTCATCAGTAGTTATCTGCCTTCATCAGCTTTTATCCTGATGGTGTGAGGCTTTCCGGGTGGGCGGCGCGCAACGGTGTGCACTACCAGACCGCGTGGGCCTGGGCGAAGGAGGGCCGTATGCCGGTCCCTGTCGTGCAGACACCGTCCGGTA